>JAFUSD010000078.1 GCA_017480685.1 Bacteroidaceae bacterium | reverse complement strand
TATATATAATATACAGTACACATGCCCCACCCACGAGACGGAAGCGACTTCCACCTCATACGCCCCCAGCCCTACTCTGGTTTTAATTATGGGTTTATTACAAGACAGATTTAAGGAATATCGCGAGCCTCAGAAGTATATGGAGGCGGGCATATACCCTTATTTTAGAGAAATCGACAGCCATCAGGATACCGAGGTAATCATGGATGGCAAGAAGGTCTTGATGTTTGGCTCAAACTCATACATGGGCCTCACATACGACAAGCGAATAGTCGATGCAGCCATAGCGGCTATCAAGAAATATGGAACAGGATGTGCAGGTTCACGCTTCCTCAACGGAACGCTCGACCTTCACGTTCAGCTCGAGCACGAGCTGGCAGAGTTTGTAGGCAAAGACGAGGCGCTGGTCTACTCCACCGGATTTACCGTGAACTCGGGAGTTGTGTCGGCACTCACAGGCCGCAACGACTACATCCTGGGCGACGACCGCGACCACGCATCCATCGTCGACGGCCGACGCCTTTCGTTCTCAACCTTCTACCACTACAAGCACAACGACATGCACGACCTTGAGGAGCAACTCAAGAAGTGCCGCCCCGAGGCAGTGAAGCTCATCGTGACCGACGGTCTCTTCTCCATGGAAGGCGACCTGGCCAAACTGCCCGAAATCGTTGAGCTGAAGAAGAAGTACAACGCCAGCATCATGGTAGACGAGGCTCACGGAATCGGAGTATTCGGCAAGAACGGACGCGGAACATGCAACCACTTCGGAGTAACCGACGACGTAGACCTCATCATGGGTACTTTCTCAAAGTCGCTCGCATCAATCGGCGGATTCATAGCATCCGACAAAGACACCATCAACTGGCTCAGACACACATCGCGCACATACATATTCAGCGCAAGTAACACACCGGCAGCCACGGCAGCAGCCATGGAAGCACTGCACATACTCAAGAGTGAGCCTGAGCGAGTTGAAAACCTGTGGAAAATCACGAACTACGCACTGCAACAGTTCAAGCAAGCAGGATTCGAAATCGGCGATACCGAGAGCCCTATCATACCGCTCTACGTGCGCGATGCAGCCAAGACATTCGAAGTCACGAAGAAAGCATTCGAGAAAAACGTGTTCATCAACCCAGTCATACCACCCGCATGTGCACCGCAAGACACACTCGTCAGAGTGGCGCTGATGGCAACACACACACGGGAACAAGTAGACCGATGCGTCGCAGCACTTGTCGACTCGTTCAAAGAATGCGGAATACTCAAATAAACATCACACAAAACAACAGAAAAGACCCACAAGCCATAACACACAAAAAACATGGCAAAGGGTCTTTTCCACTTTTCAGACACAATACACACATACGTCAACACAACATAAAAACAAAACACAAACCAAAAACAAACGACGAAAACTATGTGCGGAATAGTAGGATATTTAGGACAGAGAAACGCATATCCCGTACTCATCAAAGGCCTCAAACGCCTTGAATACCGCGGATACGACAGCGCAGGCGTAGCACTCATCACCCAGGACGGCGACCTGCAAGTATACAAGACCAAAGGAAAGGTGAGCGACCTCGAGGCATACGCCGACGAAAAAGACACCAGCGGATGCATCGGAATAGCACACACACGGTGGGCAACACACGGCGAGCCAAACTCGACCAACGCACACCCACACTACTCGGCATCGGGCAACCTGGCACTCATCCACAACGGAATCATCGAGAACTACGCATCACTGAAACACCAACTCACCGAGGCAGGAGTGGAATTCAAGAGCACCACCGACACCGAAGTGCTCGTGCAACTCATCGAATACATACAGACATCACAACACCTCGACCTGCTCACCGCAGTACGAATCGCACTGCAACGAGTCATCGGAGCATACGCCATAGCAATACTCGACCGCAGCAACCCAAACCAAATCATCGCCGCACGCAAGAGCAGCCCGCTCGTGGTGGGAATAGGCGACGGCGAGTTCTTCCTCGGAAGCGATGCATCGCCCATCATCGAATACACCGATAAGGTCATCTACCTCAACGACGGCGAGATAGCAGTGATACGCACAGGGCACGATGTCGAAATAGTAGACCTCAACAACACACACCTCGAACACGAAGTGAAGACCGTCGACCTCAAACTCGGTCAGATAGAGAAAGGCGGATTCCCACACTTCATGCTCAAAGAGATATTCGACCAACCCGACTGTCTGCGCGACTGCATGCGCGGACGCATCAACACCGAAGCCAACAACGTGGTGCTCTCGGCCATCATCGACTACAAAGAGCGCCTGCTCAATGCCCGCCGCATCATCATCGTGGCATGCGGCACCAGCTGGCACGCATCGCTCATAGGCAAACAACTCATCGAAAACATCTGCCGCATACCTGTCGAGGTGGAATATGCATCCGAGTTCCGATACTCCAACCCTGTCATCGACAGCCACGACGTGGTGATAGCAATATCACAATCGGGCGAGACAGCCGACACACTCGCCGCCATACACCTGGCCAAAGAGCGCGGAGCATTCATCTACGGCATCTGCAACGCAGTGGGGTCGTCCATAGCACGCGCCACCGATACCGGTTCATACATCCACGTAGGACCCGAAATCGGTGTGGCATCAACCAAGGCATTCACGGGACAAGTCACCGTGCTCACCATGCTGGCACTGGCTCTTGCCAAGGCAAAGGGAAGCATCAACCAAGCCGACTATGAACAGATAGTGGGCGAACTGAACAGCATCCCCGACAAGATGCAACTGCTGCTCAAAGAGAACGACCGCATACGCGACATAAGCCGCATCTTCACCTACGCCCACAACTTCCTCTACCTGGGCCGCGGCTACAACTACCCCGTGGCACTCGAAGGCGCACTCAAGCTCAAAGAGATAAGCTACATCCACGCCGAGGGATACCCAGCTGCCGAGATGAAGCACGGTCCCATCGCACTCATCGACGAAGAAATGCCGGTGGTGGTCATAGCAACCCACAACGCACTCTACGACAAACTCATGAGCAACATACAGGAGATAAAGGCACGCAAGGGACGCGTCATCGCAATCGTAAGCCAAGGCGACACACGCGTCAAGGCACTGGCCGACGAGTTTATCGAACTGCCCACCACCCTCGAATGCCTCGAACCACTCCTCGCAACCATACCACTACAGATGCTGGCCTACCACATCGCCATCTGCAAAGGCAAGAATGTAGACCAACCACGCAATCTGGCCAAATCAGTAACTGTAGAATAATAACCACCCGAGGATTCTCCCCTTAAATAGAGAAATAGATAGGGGGAGAGGTCCGAAGGACAAAGAGGGTCCATTATGCGCATCGATATCCTCACCGCCGTACCCGACTTGCTCGAAGGGTTCTTCGACAAGTCGATACTCGGCCGGGCACAACAGAAAGGCCTGGCTGAAATACATGTTCACAACCTACGCGACTACACCGAAGACCGCCACCGCCGACTCGACGACTACGCTTTCGGCGGATTCCCCGGCATGGTGATGCAGTGTCAACCCATCGACTCATGCATCTCTGCCCTGAAGGCCGAACGCCACTACGACGAAGTCATCTTCGTCACCCCCGACGGCGAGCAATTCGACCAACCCATGGCCAACGAGTTGTCGCTGAAGGAGAACATCATCATCCTGTGCGGCCACTACAAGGGGATAGACTACCGCATACGCGAACACCTCATCACACGCGAAGTAAGCCTCGGCGACTTCGTACTCACCGGCGGCGAACTCGTGGCTGCATGCATGGCCGATGCCATCGTGCGCGTACTGCCCGGAGCAATAGGCGACGAACAGTCGGCACTCTCCGACTCATTCCAGGACAACCTGCTCGCTGCACCCATCTACACACGACCAGCCGACTACAAAGGATGGAAAGTGCCCGAGATACTGCTCTCGGGCAATCAAGCCAAGATAGCCGAATGGGAGTTGCAGCAATCAATCGAACGCACCAAACGACTGCGACCAGACCTGCTTAAAACCAATGAATAATGATTAATGAATAATGAATAGCAAACGTTTGGCTGCCGCATAGTTAGCATTCGCTATTCATTATTAATTATTCATTAATCATCAACCCCAAGCATTCGCTATTCATTATTCATTATTAATTATTCATTAATCATCAACCCCATGAAACATATATTGCTTCACATGATGGCACTAGTGCTGATAGCCACCCCCTTGACACTCGCGGCACAACGCACACTGCTGTGGCACGACGAGTTCGACACCGACGGAGCACCCAATCCCGAGTATTGGAACCACGAGCAAGGATTCGTGCGCAACCACGAATATCAGTGGTATCAGCCGGCCAACGCTCGCATCACCGATGGAATACTCACCATACAAGGACGGCTCGACAGCATACCCAACCCACGATACCGTGCCGACAACACCCGACGCAACGACTGGAAGCAAAGCCGACCCTACGCCCGATATTCTGCATCGAGCATCAACACCCGTGGTAAGTTTGAGTTTCTCTACGGCACCCTCGAAGTGCGCGCACGCATACCAGCAGTCATCGGTTCGTGGCCAGCCATCTGGCTGCTCGGCAGCAAATGGGGTTGGCCCTCGTGTGGCGAAATCGATGTCATGGAATACTATCATGTGAACGGCCGTCCACACATACTGGCCAACGCCTGTTGGGGCAACGACCAGAACGGCTCGGTATGGAACTCGAAACGCATACCCTACCAGCACTTCCTCGAGCGCGACCCCTATTGGAACGAACGCTTCCACACGTGGCGCATGGATTGGACCAAAGACTACATACGCATATACCTCGACGATGAACTCCTCAACGACATAGACCTCTCGAAGACCATCAACGGACGTGCAGGCGACAACCAAAACCCATTCCACACACCGCAATACATCCTGCTCAACCTCGCCATCGGTGGCGATAACGGAGGCGAACCCGTCGACGATGCGTTCCCCATGAACTACGATATCGACTACGTAAGAGTGTATGCACCATGAGTCCTCAACTACCAACACTCAATCTGCCGCCAGCCGACCTGCGCACTCGCACCGAGGACGGCCGCATGCGCATCCTCGACCCCTTGCGCCACACCTTCGTGGCCCTCACCCCCGAGGAGTGGGTGCGGCAAAACTTCGTGTCGTTCCTGCATCATCACAAAGGATACCCCCTTGCGTTGATGGCCAACGAAGTGAGTATCAGTATGGCAGGCATGTCGCGTCGATGCGATACTGTGGTATACGACCGCAGCCTGCGTCCGCTCATGATAGTGGAATATAAACGCCCCAACGTGAAAATCACTCAACGCGTGTTTGAGCAAATCAGCCGCTACAACCACACCATGCATGTCGATTACCTCGTAGTCTCGAACGGCATGCAACACTACTGTTGCCGCATGGACTACGACACCACCTCCTACACTTTCCTCAACGACATCCCCACCTGGCAGTGCCTTTGATGCCATATCTTTAGAGAACAACCTCCACCTTTTGTCAAATGACGAACTCCGACATAAGGAGAGTGGTCGGAGCATATCTTGAAGTTGCAGAGCAACTTACCCCCTTGTGTAAAGTGCCTACTCCAGAGGTATCTCGGGATGCTGCACAGCCAGTGGCAGGTCTTTCTGTGAGAGGTAGAACATGTAGAGAATGACTGGCTTCGTACCTCGGTTCTCGCCGTGGTGTATGGTGTTGACCATCTCAACAACGGCCTCGCCTTCGTGTACTGTCTTCTCTTGTCCGTCCTGCCCGATGATGGTCAGTTCGCCTTGTACCAGTATGCCGTAGTTCATCACTGGATGGTGGTGCCATCCCAGTTTCTGACCTGCAGGGAACACATACTTCACTGCCACCAGCTCGGGGCGTCCCTCGAAGTAGTCGGGCAGTTCGACGCCGTCCCAGCTTTGGCTGGTACGTATCAATTCGGCAGACTGCACTGTCTGCACAGAGGTTTCATCTTCACCTATGCAATTAGCTGTATTGTTGTCTACCCAAACTGCAACTGCGCCGCTAACGATTATAAGGATGGCGGCGAGCATCCAAATGAATTTCTTGCTCATGTCTCTATTTATTTTAATGATTAATTAACGATGAATAATTAATAGCGGATGCCACTGCATTTCTTCACTTTGTTCTTCATTATATTCGAGTTTATGTTGGTGCAAAGTTACAACATTTTTCTGAGATAAATGTCATCCTTTATGTTGAATGCTTATTTCTGGCTCATTTTTTTACTTCTTTGTTTGCTGTTTATTCAGTAATGGTTTCAATGGTGAGGCGTCCGTCGGGCATGGTGGTCAGCAGGTGGTTGTGTTGCATGCGTACATCAGACACATTGGCTGCAAACGTGTGGCAGATGTTGCGCTGTGACTGGTCTATAAGCAGGTAGCGGTCAGCCTCTGGCTGCTTGCATTTTATGAGTATGTGCCTGCCGTCGGTGCCTATGGGTTGATAGAGGCGCGCTACCTCATACTGTGCTGTTATCTGGTCATCGAACCCGATGTAGAGCAGGTTGTAGTTTTTGTCGTACACTGCCAATGTACCGGCACGTGGGGTCAGGAGTGTGATGGTGCGGTCGGCTTCGAGGTAGTATGCTGAGTCGGTGAGGCATGTCAGCGGTTTGCTGAATCGCGAGGTGTTCCAGTCGTAGTTGAGTTGTGTGTAAGACTGCTCTTGGCCGTCGGCCATTGCATATTCACCGACAAAGAGTTGGCCGTAGGGTTCGGGGCTGCCCTCTACGTATGCTTCGCCATTGTTTATCATGATTACAGCCGAGCCGTTGGCCACGAGTGTGGCAGCCGATGTTGTCTTGGGTTTGAACTGGTGTTGCCATATCAGGTTGAGCGAGTGCACGTCGAACTGGCGGAGGGCATCGCGGTCGGACAGGTATACGCGACCTTCGTGTACCAGGATGTTGGAATGCATGCCACTCATCATGTTGCCACCGCCATACTGCATCGACATGCCTACAACCATTCCGCCAATTGCTCCTCCCCAAAATGCACCTACTGTCACACCGCCCTGTTGAGCGATTTGGCGAGATATGCTTATGTCATACGTCAGTGTATTGCCGTCGGTGAGATTGAGCAGACACAAAGAGTTGGCCACGAGCAAGAGGTGCGTGTCATCTGTACGCACCGCATTGGGCCAGCCCCGGGGCGACTTGCTGACCGGGATATTGGCTGTCCACAAGTGCTCGCCGGTGCTCAGCCGGTGGCATTCGGCCGAAGAAGAGGTGGCCGACTTGTAACCTATGACGATGTCGAGTGCCTCGTCGATGAAGACGGTACCGATGTCGAGGTCGTAGAGGCGGTGTCCGGTGTCGGAATCGTGTAGCACGGTCACTGGCTTGCGGGTTGTGGGCGGAGCTGTGAACAACGCACCATAGCGGGTAGGAAGCAGCTCGTAGCCGTCGTAGTCGGTGAGGTTCATCTTCCACAGCGCCTTGCCGCTACCGGTGTCATACATATAGGTGAACGAGGGTTTGCCCTGCTCGGTCTGGGTGTTGACCAGCAGATGACGCAGGTCGGACGCAAGCGAATAGTCTACCCACGACTGGGGCAGAGATATTTGGCGTGTATCGGTCTGTGCACAGGCTGGCACTGCCATCAATGCAATGATAAGTTTTAACAGGTGGTTCATAGTGTTGTTTACGTTGTGTGGTATGGGGTCTGCTGCAGGTGAATGAAGTGCTCAGTGCCGGTGGCTGAAAACAGGGATATCCTCAAGCGGCTGCGAGGATATCCTCAATAGGCTGCGAGGATATCCTCAACGGGCCGCGAGGATATCCTCAGCATTTAACATATTCACGCGTATGCAGAGACGTGGGCTTCAAGCAGCTCTCAGTGCTCTGCATGCGGGCGGTGTTATTCGTGGGTTAGCCTATGCCTCTATGTCGTTGTCGGCCGACTCGGCTGATGCCTTGCGGCTGGCGCGACGCACACGGCGTTTGGGTTCTTCGGCTGGCTTCTCTATCTTTACGCCTGCCAGTTCGGGGTCGATAAGGATTCGGCCACAGTATTCGCACACGATGATTTTCTTCCTCATACGCACATCGAGCTGACGCTGTGGTGGTATCTGAGCGAAGCATCCGCCACATGAGTCGCGCTGCACATAGACGATGCCGAGGCCGTTGCGCGTACTCTTGCGTATGCGCTTGAAAGATGTGAGCAGACGTGGTTCGATTGAGAGTTCGAGGTTTTTGGCTTTCTCGCGCAGCTTCTCTTCGTCGGCCTTGGTCTCTGCCACTATTTCGTCGAGTTCGTTCTTGGTCACTTCGAGGTCTTGCATGCGTTCCTCGAGTGTATGCTTGCTGCTTTCGAGCACTTCTTCCTTGGCACGCTCGGCTATCTGGGCTTCGCGGATGCGCTTGTTGAACAACTCCACTTCGAGGGTCTTGAATTCTATTTCTTTGTTCAGTGTGTCATACTCGCGGTTGTTGCGCACGTTGTCGAGTTGCTGCTTGTAGGTTTCTATCTTACCCTGAGCTATAGATATGTTGTTTTTCAACTCGTTCACACTGGCGCGCAAAGCGCTGATCGACTCTTGAGTGCGCTCTATGCGGGTCTTCAGTCCTTCAACCTCGTCTTCAAGGTCTTCTACTTCGAGCGGCAACTCGCCACGCAGGGTGCGTATGCGGTCAATCTCGCTCAACACGGTTTGCAGTTGGTAGAGCAACTTGAGCTTATCCTCTACGGGCAGCTCGCTGGGTGATAATTTCTTCTTTGCCATAATCTTATAGTTGATATTATACTATTCTATTGAGGTTCGGGTGGTTAACGCAGGATTGGTTCGCAACTCTGTATATACTATCCTAAGCTCAGGACATGCTCGGCTGATGATGTCGTGAAGGATTTCGAGGGTGTATTGCTCACTTTCGTAGTGACCAATCTCCATGAGCAGGAGGTCGGTTTCATGTCCGAAAAACCGGTGATAGCCAATCTCGCCAGTCACAAACGCATCGGCACCCGCCTGTATTGCCTGCGGTATGAGGAACGCACCAGCTCCGCCACAGACAGCCACCCTTTGCACCATACGGCCGTTCCATGCATTGAAACGTGCACATGGCACCTGAAACTCGGCTACGACCCGATCGATGAAGCGCTCTGCTTCGACTGCCTGGGGCAACACGCCCACCAATCCGCTGCCGGCATCCATGCCTGCCTTGGGTTGCAGCCAACTGAGGCCGGCAAGGCCCAGCCGCTCAGCTATCTTGTGGTTCACGCCCCCTGGGGCATTGTCGAGGTTGGTATGTGCAGCATAGAGTGCAATGCCGTGGCGTATGGCACTCATCACCGTACGACCTACGTAGTCGGCGTCGGTGATGGATTTCAACGGATGGAAGAGCAGTGGATGATGGCTCACCACCACATTGCAACCGCGCTGTGCAGCCTCGGCCACAACATCTTCGGTCACGTCTAAACACAACAATACCCCTGTAGCATCCACATCTCCTGTCAGTCCAATCTGCAATCCGGCATTGTCGAAGCTGTCTTGCAGGGCAAGAGGTGCAAAGTCTTCAAGGGCATGAAAAACTTCTTGTACCTTCATAAGTGACTGCAAAGTTACGAATTAATGTGAGAAGTGAAAAGCGAAAAACTGAAAAAAACGGCATAAACACATAAATATATGCGTGATGAAGCTTGTTTTTCATTTTACGTTTTTCATTTTTCAATTATTTATTGCTACCTTTGTGCATCATAACCATCAAATCAAAACAACATGAAACGTAAAGGTATCCTTACTTCGCTGCTGCTGGCCGTGGGTCTTTTGGCCACTGCCCAGACAGCCAGTCCCATCTATCTCGACACGTCGGCACCAATCGAAAGCCGCATCGACGACGCACTGAGCCGCATGACACTGGCAGAAAAAGTGCGTCTGTGTCATGCTCAAGGCAAGTTCTACTCCAACGGAGTGCCACGTCTGGGCATCCCCGGACTCTGGTCGAGCGACGGACCTCATGGTGTGCGCTTCGAGATGCTGTGGAGCACATGGGGACATGCCAACTGGGAAATCGACTCGTGTACCGCATTCCCTTCGCTCACATGCCTGGCTGCCACATGGAACGAAGACCTGGCATACCAATATGGCAAGGGTGTGGGCGAAGAAGCACGCTACCGCAACAAGCAGGTGATGCTGGGTCCGGGCGTGAACATATACCGCACTCCGCTCAACGGACGCAACTTCGAATACATGGGCGAAGACCCCTACCTCAGCTCGCGCATGTGCGTGCCTTATATAAAAGGAGTGCAGAGCCAGGGGGTGGCAAGCTGTGTGAAACACTTCTGCCTCAACAACCAGGAGACCAACCGCACGGGCGTGAACGTGGAAGTGAGCGAACGGGCACTGCGCGAAATATATCTGCCCGCATTCCGTGCAGCAGTGACCGAGGCAGGCGTGTGGTCAATAATGGGTGCATACAACAAGATTCGAGGCACACATGCATGCCACAACCACTACACGTTGCAGGAAATTCTGAAGGGCGAATGGGGATTCGATGGCGCCGTACTATCCGACTGGGACGGTGCTCACAACGCTCGCGAAGCAGCTTTCAACGGTCTCGACATCGAGATGGGAACATCGAGCCGACCGGATAAGGGCATAAGCGGACGCCAGTTCAGATTCGACGACAGCTACTTAGGACTCGACTTCCAGGCAGGATTGCAGGACGGCACATACCCCATGGAACTCGTCAACGACAAGGCACGTCGCGTGCTCCGACTCATATTCCGTACAGCCATGAACGGCCGCACCACATTCGGCAACCAAGACTTCGAGGCTCACTCGCGCATCGTGCGCCAGATTGGCAACGAAGGCGTGGTGCTCCTTCAGAACAACAAAGTGGGCAAGAGCCCGCTGCTCCCGATGGACGCATCGCAGTATGAGTCGATACTCATCGTAGGCGACAACGCCACACGTGTGCTGTCGCATGGCGGACAGTCGTCGGAACTGAACCCACAACACGAGACATCGGTGCTGAAAGCATTCAAGGAACGCTATGGCAGCAAGGTGGATTACGCTCAAGGCTATAGCATCAATGCCCAGCAAGCCGAGAGCCTGAGAGCCGAAGCTGTAGAGAAAGCCCGCAATGCCAGCATCATCATCTATGTGGGCGGACTGAACAAAGAGGAGGGACAAGACTGCGAAAGCCGCGACCGTAAGGACATGGGTCTGCCGTTCGGACAGAACGAGCTGCTCAGCGCTCTGCTCGACGTCAACCCACGCATCATCACAGTGCTGATGAGCGGTAATGCCATCGAACTGCCCGAGGTGAAGCGCATGCCGGCAATACTGCATGCATGGTATCTGGGCAGCGACGCCGGCGACATTGTGGCCGACATCGTGTCGGGCGAAGCATGTCCGTCGGGCAAGTTGCCATTCTCCTACCCCATCCGTCTGAGCGACTGCGGTGCACACTCGTTTGGTCCCGAAGCATATCCTGGAGTGAACGGCACCGAAGTATATAAGGAGGATGTGCTGGTGGGCTACCGGTGGTTCGACACCAAGAAGTTGCAGGTGCTCTTCCCCTTCGGCTATGGGTTGAGCTACACCACATTCCGCATCTCAAACGTAAAGCTGAACGGCCGCACACTGACCCTCAATGTGGAGAACACCGGCACATGCGAAGGCAAGGAGGTGGTTCAGGTATATGTAGGCGATGATGAAGCCTCGGTGCTTCGCCCCATGAAAGAGCTGAAACACTTCAAGAAGGTGGGATTGAAGCCAGGCGAAAGCCAGCAGCTGAGCTTCGACATCAGCGACCAAGACCTGCAGTTCTACGACGAAGCAGCGCGTTCATGGCGCGTAGAGCCAGGCACGTTCACCATCTACGTAGGTTCGTCAAGCCGCGACATAGCAGCCAAAGTGAAGCTGAAAGTGTGACACAGCTTTAAGAGCCTCATGAGATTTAAGGGCTTGAGGAATTACTAAAAATCCTAGGATGACCTAGGTGTTCCAAGGTGTTCCTAGGTGTTCCTAGGCTTTCCTAGGTTCACCTAGAACTACCTAGAATCACCTAGAATCACCGAGAACTCCCAGCAGCCCTAAAATTCCATAAAACAACAAGTGACTCGCAATCTAAACGCGAGTCACTTGTTTTATGTTTGGAATCTTCTTCAAGTCTTTCACTATGGTTTTCACCTCGTTCGTATCGTGGACATACATGATTATAAGCCCTTCGAAAATTCCGTCGCGGGCTTCTATTTCCAGTTTGCGGATGTTGACGTTGAGAGTTTGCGACACCACCTGAGTTATCTGGTTGAGCATTCCGACCCTGTCCACACCATTGATTTTGACAGACACCACGAACTGCCGTTCGCCTCCCATATCCCACTTGGCGGCATAGAGTCGGTTGCCCGAGTTGGCTTTCAGGCGCAGTGCTGCATCGCATTGCAACTGGTGCACATATATCGTTCCGTCGGGGTCTTGGTATGCCATGACCGAGTCGCCTGGTATTGGGTTGCAGCATGTGGCCAGATGGTAAGTGGTAGAGAGCCCTTGGTCAGTCAGTATTATCGGCTTCTTCTTGTCGTATTTCACCTCTTCTGTCGCTTCCTTCTTTGCCTTCTCGGGGTCGGTTTTCTTGCGTCCGAACGAGAGTATGCGGTTCCAGGTGCGGTTTTGGTTCTTTCCTTTCAGATACGACTCATCGCTGTTGCCAAGTGTTATCTTCTGCTGACCAATTGCCAGATAGAGGTCGTCGGGTTTGGCAAATGAGTGCAGTCGGCACAGTTTGTCGATGTTTGCGGTGTCTTTCACCAGTTCGTGCTGTTCCAGGAATTCGGTCAGGCGTTCTTCGCCCTGTATTCTCAGTGCACGTTCTTCCTTGCGTATTGCAGCCAGGATTTTGCTTTTGGCCTTGGCTGTGGTGGCAATGGTGAGCCAGTCGCGGTTGACCATCGAGCCTCGCGAGGCGAGAATCTCCACCTGGTCGCCGCTTTGCAGCTTATAGGTCATAGGCACCAGTTTGTGGTTCACCTTGGCGCCGATGCAGTGTGTTCCCACTACGGTGTGTATCGAGAATGCGAAATCGAGTGCGGTTGCTCCGGTGGGCAGTATGCGTATCTCGCCCTTGGGTGTGAAGACAAAAATCTCTGACGCATAGAGGTTGAGCTTTATGGTGTCGAGGAAGTCCATGGCGTCGGGTTGCGGGTCGTCGAGTATTTCCTTGATGGTGACGAGCCACTTGTCGAGTTCAGTGTCGTTGACGTCGTTGTCGGTGTCGGTGTTGCCTTCTTTGTACTTCCAGTGTGCAGCAAAGCCTTTCTCGGCTATTTCGTCCATGTATGTGCTTCGGATTTGCACCTCTATCCACTCACCTTTATTCGACATGAGAGTGACGTGTAGTGCTCGATAGCCGTTGGCTTTGGGGTGGGTTATCCAGTCGCGGAAACGGTCGGGATGTGACGAGTATATCTGTGTGAGTGCCACGTAGATGTTGAAGCATTCGTTGCGCTCGGCTATGTTGGCTCGTGGTGTGAAGATAATGCGCACGGCCAGTATGTCGTAGATTTCCTCGAATGGTATGTGTTTTGTCTGCATCTTGCTCCATATGGAGTAAGGCGACTTGATGCGTGCCTTGATTTCGTATTCGATTCCCATGGCGTCGAGTTGGGTGCGTATGGGTGCGGTGAATTCGTCGAATACGGTGTTGCGTTCGTTTTCGGTGGCTTCCAGTTTCTTTACTATTGCAGCATATTCGTCGGGGTGTTCGTACTTAAAGCTGAGGTTTTCGAGTTCCGACTTTATGGTGTTGAGACCGAGCCGGTTGGCCAGCGGTGCGTAGATGTAGAGTGTCTCGCCCGATATCTTGTATCGCTTGTTGGCGGGTTGCGAGCCCAGTGTGCGCATGTTGTGCAGGCGGTCGGCCATCTTGATGAGTATGACGCGTATGTCGTCGTTCATGGTGAGCAGCAGTTTCTTGAAGTTTTCGGCTTGTGCCGATGCGTGCTCGCCGAATATTCCGCCCGATATCTTGGTCAGTCCGTCGACAATCTGTGCTATCTTGGGTCCGAACATGTTTTCGATGTCTTCCACCGTATACTCGGTGTCTTCCACCACATCGTGCAGCAGGGCGGAACATATTGACGTAGAGCCGAGTCCTATCTCGCTACACACAATCTGTGCAACGGCAATTGGGTGCATGATGTATGGTTCGCCCGAGAGCCTTCGCACTCCCCTGTGGGCATGTTTGGCAAAGTTGAAAGCCTTGCGTATGATGTCCACCTTTTTCCGATGTTTCGTCTGAAGATAGGAGTCGACAAGGTGCTCAAACGCAGCTTCGACCATAGCGTCTTCTTGTTGTTCCTTGGTTTTCACTTCGTCCATAGCTCTGCTGTTTTTGTTTTGTCAGAAACTGACGCTGCACCTCACACCGTATGCCTGCTGTCCGTAGGGTTGGCGCACTGCCAGTTCTCCGCCTTGGCGTATGACCGATGGCGACACTTTCATGGAGAGGTCGCGGCTGATGTCGAAGCTCGAGAGTTCGGCATCGACGTATGCGTCGACAATGGAGAGTGCATAGACACCGATCATGGCAAAGATGCTGAGGTCGCGATAGCGTCGGTAGTAGTCTTTCTTGCGTCGGAAGAGGTCTTTTATGCGTGTAAGGTTGCGTTCTATGTCGTAGCCGCGAGGTATGAAGTTCTCGTAGCTTTTGGTATTGGGGTCGGAGTCCATTATGTCGATGTAGGCTTGCGAGTAGTCACGATACATCATGTTGTTCCAGTTGAGGGCGTAGACGCATCCCAGGAATCCTCCGTATATGATTGGCAGTTTCCAGTATTTGCGGTTGTAGATTTGTCCGCCTCCGGGGAAAACGATGGCGAGCCACATGGCTTTCTTGGGGTCGGGCACAAAATGTCCGGCCAGCAGCGTGTTGGCCAGTTCTTGTTCTGTGGGGATGTGTACCGACATGAGCGCAGCCTTGAGCGTGTCGGTCGTGGTCTCGGGCAGTTCGTCGTGTGGTGCAACGATGGTGTCGGCCGCTGCCTGGTCCTGCACTGCCGAGTCGAGTTGCTGCAGCAGTTCCTGCACACGGCGTATGCTGTCGGCCGAGAGCGAGTCGAGAAACTCGACGGGTGTGAGTGTGCGTCGCAGCTGAGCCTTCGGCACACGCGTCTGCAGCGTGTCCTGGGCCATTGCATGTTGCAGCGTTGTGAGCATCAACGCAGCGAGTGCCAGTATGCGGTATATGTGTCTTAACACTCTCATTCAGTATAGTTTGTTTGCCAATTCTGTGTAACACTCGTCCAGTCCGTCGCCCTCTACTATGGGGATGGGCAACAGCGTGTCGGCATACACTTTCGTTATCTCGTCGAGGTTTCGCTGCCATGCACGCAGTTCTGTGTCTACATGTGTGAGGAGCAATCCGCGCAACTCGAGTTGCGGATTCAGCTGTTGTCTCACCCTGCCTATCATGGCAAGCAGCGATGCCAGACCGTTGCTTGCAAAGTAGTTGCACCGTATAGGGATAATTACCTCGTGAGCCGCCGCCAAGGCATTTACTGTGAGCAGCCCCATCGATGCAGGAGTGTCTACAATGATGTAGTCGTAGTGCATCTGGATGTCGGCGTCGGCACTGAGCACCTGCCGCAGCCTGGTGTCGCGCCGGTCAAGGTTCAGGCCCTCGGCTTCGAACTTCACGAGTTCCACGGTGGCTGGCATGAGGTCAACCCCCCATGCGGTGCCCGCTATGCAGTCGGCAGCTCGGCTCTCGCCCATCAGGCACTCATAGACCGTGGGTCGTTGGGCGGGGGGTGCACCCAGCCGCTGGTTCAGAGTGGTGAGCGGATCGACATCGACCAGCAACACCTTATTATTATTACGCGCGAGCGCACGCGAGAGACCTACAGCGGTGGTTGTCTTTCCTACCCCACCCTGGCTGTTCACTATCGTTATCGTGCGGCTCATGTGCAGTGTCTGGTTTTGGTTTGAATTGCAAAGATAGTTATTTTAAGCGAAAGAGCACTATCTAAATCCACTTTTTTTGCATCAGCATCGGCACTTCGTTTCAAAACGGCATTAAGAACGCCTCTGCCGACACACTTCGGCACAGCCGTCCACCGCTACTTGGTGCCCGTGTAGCCTTCGGAGCGCAGCAGGTCCACCACCCTCTCACGCAGGTTGCACTGGATGATCAGCTCGCCGTCCTTCACACTGCCTCCCACCCCGCAACGGGTCTTCAGCCACTTGCCCAGGTTCTTCAAGTCATCGGCCGTGCCCACAAAGCCGCGCACCAGGGTCACCACCTTGCCCCCGCGTCCGTTCTTCTCGATGCTCACCCGCAAGCGTTGCTCGTGGCTGGGCAGGGTCTGCGGCTCATCGACAGCCGCAGTGTCGTAGTCGTAGTCGGGATTTGTGGAATACACCACCCCGAGCCGCTCTTTCCAGTCGTTCATCGTTTCAGACATTTATTAAAAACAAAAAGAGATTGAAAAATCAATCTCTCAACTTCGTGGGCGCTGACGGATTCGAACCGCCGACCCTCTGCTTGTAAGGCAGACGCTCTGAACCAGCTGAGCTAAGCGCCCATGACAGGCACCTCGTGTGCCCTCTTCCGATGTGTCGGGGCAGCGTGACTCGAACACGCGACCGCCTGGTCCCAAACCAGGAACGCTACCAACTGCGCTATACCCCGATTCCTGCTTTTCTGAACACAGCCACAGCCCGCAAGCCAAGCCTTTCGTTCGGAAAGCGAGTGCAAAGGTACGACAAATCTCTGAACCGACCAAACATTTTACCAACTTTTTTTATTCCAAACCCATTTTTTCACCTTCCGACCACTTATCAAGGCACACACCATGGCATCACACAAGGCAAAAACACACAACACGCACAACACACCCCCGCACAACCAAGCACGAAGGCAACCGCCGGCAAGGATATCCTCAACGCCCTGCAAGGATATCCTCAACGCCCTGCGAGGATATCCTCAACACCCCGCGAGGATATCCTCGCAAAACAGCAACAACCAAGACACAACACAAAGCCATGCCCAGACACCACGCAACATCTGCCCACGACAAAAAAGCCACTACACCTTACAATTCCACCGAAGAGAGCAACAAATACTACATATTTTAATAATATTTGCACAAATACTTTCTCCATCTCAAAAAAAAATTGTACCTTTGCACCCGAAATCTGCACTTTCTGCCGACACCACAACCGGCAGGCAAGCCAGCAGAGAAGACAGGTTCGGATATGTGGCCCGGTATTGAGGGCACCACCCCTCGCAGCACCGCCTAAACGGCACACAGACAGCCGGTATCGCGAACTGAACGGTAGAAAAAAGCAAGAGGTCCCCACACATGCAGGGACAAGGAGAGACTATGCCCATAAGCCATCAAGACAACCAAGCCGACCACCGATACTGGTACGTGATGATACATCTCGAACCAGCCATCATCAGCAGGCAACTCACATCCGAAAACGAGCGCCGCACGTCACAAGGGCTGCCCGCACTGACACACATCATACCCTTCAGCTACCTGAAGAAAGCACAC
>JAFUSD010000077.1 GCA_017480685.1 Bacteroidaceae bacterium | reverse complement strand
TCCAACCGAAATCATCGACAAAATCAAGACATACGACAAGGCCAGCGATCAGGAACGTATCACCGGTATAGCCGACGGTAACGAAGAAAGCGTGATCGACATCACCCTGAAGAAAGGTATGAACAAAGGTATGATGGGTAACGTGAACCTCGGTATCGGTAGCGAAGAGCAATACCGCACAAGCCTCAACCTCAAACGATTCGTCGACGACAACTTCCAGCAGTCAATCATCGCAAACGGAAGTTCAAACCCAAACAACGGCGGACGCAGCAAGTCTGGACAAGTGGGTCTCAACATGACCGTATCGCAGCGCGAGAAATATGAAATCGGAGGTAACGTACGCTACAACTCAAGCAACAGCCACAACGAATCGCGCTCGGCAAGCGAAAACTACGTGCTCACAACCAACCCAACATACTCCGACCGTATCAGCGCAAGCCGCAACCACAACGACCAGGTGAACGGTGACATCCGCGTGGAAATACGCATCGACTCAGCAACAACATTCATGCTCCGCGGTTCAGGCGGATTCGGCAACAGCGGCAACGGCAGCGAAGGCCTCAACGCGACCTACAACGCAAGCCCATACGACTTCGAGCAGCTCAGCAACCCATTGCGACAGTGGAGTGATGTGGAAAGCCTCCTCGCAGGACAAATCGTAAACCACAACCAGTCGGGCTCACACTCGGCAAGCGACTCAAAGAACGCACAAGCCAACTGGACACTCAACCGCCGATTCTTCAACAAGCAAGGACGAAACTTCTCGCTCAACGGAAGCTTCAACTACAGCCACAGCGACAGCAAAAACTTCAACCTCACCGACGTGAGATACTACATGCGCCCAACACTGCCGTCTGACCTCATCTACCGCTACCGTACATCTCCAAACGACAGAAAATCGTTCAGCGCAGGATTCACATACAGCGAACCAATCGCAACAAACCTCATACTGCAAACCACATACAGCTACAACTACAGCTACAGCAAGAACAACAGCGATACATACAACCTCGGTCTGCAGCCCGACATTCAAGCAATGAAAGACTCACTCGCACAATTCCTCGGATACCTGCCAGCCGACTACTATGACTACATAGACGACTCGCTCAGCAACTACAACACATCGAAGAACGGCGACCACAACATCAACCTCCAGTTGCGCTGGAACAACAACTTCATCACATCGTCAGTCGGTGTACAGATGCAGCCACAACACCAGCACTTGCAGATGGACTACATGGGTAAGGATGTAGATACAACACGTAACTTCTTCCGCATCTCGCCAACAATCCAGTTCCGCTATCGATTCAACCGACAGAACCAAATCAACTTCTCGTATCGCGGTAACATGAGCCAGCCATCAATCACCGACATGATCGACATGACCGATGACAGCAACCCACTCAGCATACGCAAAGGTAACCCATTGTTGAAGAACTCGTTCTCAAACAACTTCTCACTCGGATGGCAGAACTACATCACCGCAACGATGCAGAGCTACAACATCAACCTCTCGTTCAGCAACACAATCAACAGCATAGGTAACAAGACAACCTACAACCCAGATGACGGTAGCTCAATACGCCAGCCGATGAACATCAACGGCAACTGGAACACAAGTGCAAACGTGACATTCACTACCCCACTCTTCTCAAACGAGCGACTCACCCTCAACACCTCGTCGCGTGCAAGCTACAACAACAACGTAGGCTACCTCAGCCAGCAACGCAAGGATGCAAACGGAAACGCAGTATACTATACCGAAGATGGACAAACCACAATCGACAGAACCCTTGCAAAGATAGGCCTCAACGGACGCCCAATCGGAGTGTACGACGAATATAAGAACCAGACAAACAACCTCAACATAAGCGAGAACCTCAGCGTTGGCTATCGCGCAGAATACTGGGACGTACGTGCAAGAGGAAACTTCAGTTACCAGCACCAGAAGAACAAATATGTCAAGGTATCTAATCCTAACACATTCAGCTTCTCTTACGGACTCGAAAGCACCGGTAACTTCGACAACGGATGGGGATACTCTACCGACATTCAGATGAGCAGCCGCCGTGGATACGCATCAAAAGAAGCTAACACCAACGAACTCATCTGGAACGCACAGGTAAGCTACCGATTCCTCAAAGGACGTGCAGCAACACTCAGCCTCCGCTGGAACGATATCCTCAACCAGCGCAGCAACTTCAGCCGCCGAGTTTCAGAAACATCAACAACAGATACATGGAACAAGACAGTTACATCCTACGTGATGGCAACCTTCATCTACCGCTTCCGTCTGTTCGGAACAGCCAGCCAGCGTCGTGAAATCCGTCAGGAACGTCAGGAACGTGAAACCTACCGTGCAAACATGGAAGCACAACAAGGTCAGGGTAACCAAGGCGCAGGACAACAAGGCGGTGCACGCGGCGGCAACGCTGGAGGCATGGGAGGCAACATGGGCGGTGGTGCCCGTGGTGGCAACATGGGAGGCGGCGGACGCTTCTAATCAAAGCCTGCCATACAAGCAATCCAAGCAACCATAAAAGCAATCCAAGCAACCATACGACCAATTCAAGCAAACATTCGAATTCAAAAAAAACTACGATAAAGACCATCGGTCGATGCTGACATCAGCACCGACCGATGGATATAAAACAAAAACTGCTATATAGCAGACACACACCCGCAATTGCTACTGACTGATAATCGAATACCAGTATAAAGCGCAAAGGCTTGCTCCTAACACCAGAGCAAGCCTTCTCTTTATATATATAATATTAAATATGTATCAGTAGTTGGGTACAGGGTGGGCTGTTCTTGAATACTTGAGTGATTGTGATATCTGCACTTATATGCCCCAGACAATGGTATCAGTACTTATATGCCCTAGACAGTGGTATCAGTACTTGATGTTGAGTTCGCGTACTATTGCACTTATTTCGCCAAATGTGGTGAGACGTGCGGGTACGAGTGGCAGTCGGAGTTCGTTTTCAATGAGGCCCATGCTGTTCATCATGGCTTTCACTCCTGCTGGATTGCCGTCAACGAATAGGAGTTTGAACAATTCGGTGAACTTGTGGTGTATGGTGAGTGCGTTCTGATAGTCACCTGCAAGTGCAAGGCGGACCATGCGACCGAACTCATGTGGCAGTGCATTGCCTATGACTGATATGACTCCCACTGCTCCGAGTGTGATGAGCGGGAAGGTGATACCATCGTCGCCCGAAATGACGTCGAAGTGTGCGGGTTTGTTCTTTATTATATCGTCGATTTGTGTAAAGTTGCCGCTTGCTTCCTTTATGGCCACTATGTTTTGGCAATCATTGGCAAGTCGCAACGTGGTTTCTGCGGTCATATTTACACCCACACGCCCTGGCACGTTATAGAGTACGACAGGCAGGTCGGTGTTTTGTGCTATGGTTTTGAAGTGCTGGTATAGGCCTTCCTGCGATGGTTTGTTGTAGTATGGACACACGCTCAGTATTCCGTCGATTCCAGAAAAGTCGTGTGAGTGCAGTGTATTCACTACATCGAGTGTGTTATTTCCACCGCATCCCATAAGTATAGGTATAGATCCATGTACTTTTTCAAGAACAATGTCGATTATTCGTCGTTTTTCGTCATCAGTGAGGCATGGAGTCTCGCCTGTAGTTGCCAGTATGCACAAAAAGTCGATACCACCAGCCAACTGATAGTCAAGAATGCGACGAAGCGACGGATAATCCACCGCCCCATCTTTTGTGAATGGGGTGATAAGAGCTACACCTAAGCCTCTGAATTTATTATGTGCCATGTGTTTGAGATTCATTCTGTGTTTGCGACTGCAAAGTTACGAATAATCTCCGATTCTACAAAGTTAATCGTTTATTATCTGTAAGAACTCTGCTTCATTCATTATCTTTATGCCGAGTTTTTGTGCTTTTTCCAGTTTTGCAGGACCCATGTTTTCGCCTGCAAGCACAAACGATGTCTTAGCAGAAATGCTGCCTACGTTCTTTCCTCCATGTTGTTCGATAAGTGCTTTATACTCATCGCGCGAGTGTTGTTGGAACACACCACTGATAACTACCGACTGTCCGGCCAGACGGTCGGTCTGCCCTGCCAGTTGTTCGTCGGATATCTGCATTGTAAGCCCATAATCTCTGAGGCGTGATAAGATGTCACGGTTTGTGGCGTTGCTGAAATAGTCTATTACGCTCTGAGCTATCACATCGCCTACTCCTTCTACATCCATCAATTCCTCACGTGTTGCATTGGCAAGGTTGTCCATCGACTTGAAACGACGGGCAAGCAGTTTTGCTGTAGTTTCACCAACAAACCTTATTCCTATTGCATACACCACTCGTTCGAATGGAACGTTGACCGATGCCTTGATGGCTTCCACAGCTTTGGTAGCCGATACGGTGCGGTTTTTGTTTCCGCCCGACACTTGCATGACGGTCAGTTCGTAGAGGTCGGCTATATTATTAATAAGGTGACGCTGATAGAAGTCGTCGACGGTTTCGGGCCCGAGGCTGTCGATGTTCATTGCCTTGCGGCTGATGAAGTGTTCAATCTTGCCTTTGATTTGTGGCGGACACCCTGTGTCGTTAGGACAATAGTGTGCTGCCTCGCCTTCGTATCTCACAAGCGGTGCACCACATTCGGGGCAGGTCTTGATGAATTCTATGGGTTGTGCGTCGGGCTTCCGTTGTGCGAGGTCTACTCCTACAACCTTGGGTATTATCTCGCCACCCTTCTCCACATACACCATATCGCCCAGATGGAGGTCGAGCTGGCGTATGATGTCGGCGTTGTGCAGTGATGCACGTCTCACTGTGGTGCCTGCCAACTGCACGGGGTCCATGTTGGCAACGGGTGTGATGGCTCCCGTACGCCCCACTTGGTAGGTCACTTCGTTGAGTCGGGTGCAGGCGCGTTCGGCCTTGAACTTATATGCGATTGCCCATCTGGGCGACTTGGCTGTAAAGCCGAGGTGTCGTTGTTGTCGCAGCGAGTTGACTTTGAGCACGATGCCGTCGGTGGCAACAGGCAGGTTCTTGCGCTCGGTGTCCCAGTAGTGTATGAAGTCGATTATTTCCTGCAGCGTGGTACATTTCTTCATGCCTTCCGATATCTTGAAGCCCCACCCTCGCGCCATCTGCAGGCCTTCGTAGTGGCTTTCTACGGTGAGCGGGGCAGGCTGGCTGTCGGCAAAGAGGTCCATCTGTGCCGGTTGGCTGTCGGCAAAGAGGTCCATCTGTGCAGGTTGGCTGTCGGTCGTTGCCCCTTCGGGCAGCAACAGATAGTATAGGTATGCATCGAGACGTCGTGAAGCCACGAGTTCCGACTTTTGCGACTTGAGCGTGCCGCTTGCTGCATTTCGCGGATTGGCAAAGAGCGGTTCCTCGCGTAGTTCGCGTTCGCGGTTTAGTTGTTCGAACGAGGTCCACGGCATCAATATCTCGCCGCGAATTTCAAATTCGTGGGGGTATCCGCTGCCGGGTTTCAGCTGTAGTGGTATGCTGCGTATGGTGCGCACGTTGGCTGTCACATCATCGCCCTTCTCACCATCGCCGCGGGTCACTGCCTGAGTGAGTCGGCCGTCGATGTATGTGAGCGAGATGCTTAGTCCGTCATACTTCATCTCGGCCACTATCTCAAATGGTTCGCCCTCCAGTCCTTCCTTCACACGACGATAGAAGTCGGCCACTTCGCTTTCGTTGTAAGTATTTGCAAGCGAGAGCATTGGATACTTATGCGCCACTTGCCGAAACTGTTGGTTAAGGTCGCTGCCCACACGTTGTGAAGGCGAATTGGGGTCTGCCATCTCGGGATGCTCTGCCTCCAGGTCTTGCAACTCGCGCATCATCATGTCAAACTCGTAGTCGCTTATCGTCGGCTGGTTCAACACGTAGTAGTTGTAGTTATGTTCGTGCAGTTCGCGCCGCAGTGTCTCTATTCTCGATTTATAATCCATTGCAATTATGAATATGAAGTCTACCCATCCCCTCCAAAGAAGGAGGCTCCATTTATATGGTCTATCACTCCCCCTTTTTGTGGAGCAAGGAGGGGGCTTATTCCAACTCTCTCTGTCTGCAGAAATAGCCTGCAAAGGTCTCGTCGATATGCTCCACAGGCTTGTCGAAGATGCCGTAAACGCTGCTTCCGCTGCCCGACATGGCTGCATATACAGCTCCGAGGTCGTACATGCGGTCCTTGATGGCAGCTATTTCGGGATACTTGGCAAAAACGCTCGTCTCGAAGTCGTTGACCACCGTGTCTTTCCACGTCTCGATGGGAGCGGCCAGCAGGTCGATGAGCGAATGTTCTGGACGTCGTGGCGTCACACCTCGATAAGCATCGGCCGTCGATACAAACACGTCGGGTTTCACCAGCACTATCGTCTTGCCTTTGAGCGAGAGGTCGATATGATGAAACTCGTTGCCTATACCTGTAGCCATCACGGGGCGGTTTCTGATGAAAAACGCACAGTCGGCACCCAATATCGAAGCATATTTCTCCATGTCTTCGACCGAGAGGTTGAGGTGGAAACGTTCGTTGAGAGCCTTCACGGTAAACGCCGCGTCGGACGAACCGCCACCAAGACCCGCACCCGTCGGTATGTGCTTATACAGGTTGAAACTGCAATCCTCGATGTCGAAATCTGACTTAATCAGCTTATATGCCTTCACAACCAGATTGTCCTCGGGAGTTCCGTCGAGCAAATCGCCCATCACTTTCAGCCGATATCCACATTCGGGCACATCGTCGCCGATGACCTGCAATTCGATAGCGTCCTGCAACGGGATGGGATAAAACACCGTCTCGAGGTTGTGGTATCCGTCGCGTCGGCGCTCTACCACGTTCAACCCCAAATTAATTTTTGCATTTGGATAATAAATCATATACTTCGTTATTTCTTGTTGTAATCAATCTTGTGACAATGGTCAACCAGTCCATTCATATTGCAAAGATACGAAACACTTGGCAAATCACAATCAACAAATCGGAATAAAATGCAGCAGAAGCAATAAAAACGGCTCGAAATGGCCGTTCTTAATGTCACAACTTGGTTTTTATTTCTATCGCTCCGTTGCGTCGCAGGACTGTATATCCGTCTTCACGGCTGAGGGTGATGTGAGCGGAGTTGATGCGGGTTGGCCATGAGTCGCCAGAGGTGCCGGTGGAGAATTGTGCCCAGTCGTCGGATGTGAGGTAACGACATTCGCTGCGCACCAGGTGTCGACCGCTGCGGATATAGAGATAGTTGTCGGCATCGACTCCGAGCATGAGGTCGCGCCCTACCTGCAGGGTCTGACCATTGTAGTCAGGGTCGTCGATGATGATTTCTCCCAGTTTCGGGGCTGGCAGGTCATAGTCACCCTCGATGCTAGTGGGAAATCCCAGCGGATAGTTGCGGTTCACCATCCAGTAGTAGTAGTTGCCATGCATCCAGCAGAGGCGCAGGGGCGAAGTAGACGAACCTGGGATGACGTATGGGCGCATGTTGTTTGTGGTCGATGCGGTGGTGACGAACGATGTGTTTTGTATCTTTCCGTTGTCCTTCAGGGTGATTTTGCTTATCTCGTAAACATCACCTACAGGAACAGAGAGATACACGATGTTGGTATTTGAAGGGTCGATAGCCATACCGCCGCTGTAGCATTTCTCTGTGCGCTGCCAGTTTTGGTGGAAGGCATGTCCGCCATCAGCCAGTTCAACGAGCCGCCACTGCTTGCCGGTCCATTTGGCATGGAGATATGTATGGCTGTTTTTGTCGTTGCTGATGCGAGTCATGGCAACCACGGGTTGCTCTTTGGCATCAAGTGATATCTGCCACACCCAGTTGCGCGAGTCGGATGGAGAGTCAATCAGTGTGAGCGGATATTGTGCCTTGTAGTCTTCGCTTTTGCTGACACGGAATGTCTGTTCGGATATGCGTGCCAGTTCGTTGCCTTGGATATCGCGCAGGATGGGACCGTTGCCATGATTGATGTCGATGACATTGAAGTAGAGCCAGCAGGGCCATTCGTTGTCGGGGTGACCGGTGGTGTAGGTCAGGTAGATTTTGTCGCGACCGTTGCTCTGATATTTGGCGTATGGGCGTGCTCCGGTGGATTGCACTATCTGTCGGGGACCGAAATCGATGGTCACCAGGTCATCTGCATCGGGCATGGTGAGACGTGCTATGGTCGGGTGCCAGTTGATGCCTCGCCAGCAGAGGTAGATGTGGTTGGGGTCGTCGCTCATGATGAATGGCGAGGGATAGGTGGTGTTGTGGTTGGTGGCGATGCTATGTTCGCGACCAAGCGATGTGATGTCGCCAGGACGTTTGGATATGCGATACCAGATGAGGGGCTCGTCGGTGTGACGTGTATAGAATATCATGACACGTTCGTCGGGCAACACGAGGAAAGTGGGGTTGTTGTGGTCGTCGGGTTGTAAGTAACTGCGTATGAGCACTTCGTCGCGGCGTCCGCTCACAAAATCCATCTGCGTAGCCTTGACGTTGCCATGATTATCGATATACCCGATGTAGGTGGCATTGATAGTGCCCGACGAGTTTTCATAGTGCAGTGCCCGTGGGTCGGCAAACCAACACCAGGCACCCTCGCTGGCTATATTGCCGGCACTGATATTTGTCAGCAATGTAACCAGCAATGCTAATGTAGTCAATAATTGTTTCTTCATACCATTTTTTTACTATTTACAACTGACCCTTTGCCATCAGGGGGGCAATTCTTCAATCCTTCAATTCCTCAGTCTTTCAATCTTTATATTCTTCAATTTTACACGAGGCACTTGTCGAGTTCGGCTTCGATAGCTTCGCGATCCATCTTCTGTCCGATGAAGACAATCTTCTGCATGCGGTCGCCATATTGTTCGTCCCAGTCTTTCAGCAACTGAGGCTCTGCCTCCATAAGCCGACGCAG
>JAFUSD010000076.1 GCA_017480685.1 Bacteroidaceae bacterium | reverse complement strand
GTTCCTCCCCCCTTGGGGGGATAAGAGGGGGGCTCCATTAGTAGTCACGCTGTATATCGGCAATCTTCTCATGGAGCCGTGCCATTTTCTCCTCTTCGAGCACTCGTTTGTACTCTATAGGCACCACCTGGATAAAGTCTTCGATATCGCGATACCAATTATCGAGTATCTTGCCTGCTAAGGCCGAGCCTGTGTATAGATAGTGCTGACGGATTAGCTCCTTCAGTTCTTTGCGGCTGACTGAGTCCTCAACCAGCGACAGTTCCACCATGTCCATGTTGCAGAAGTAGTCGAACGTATGCTTGGGATCGTAGACGTATGCAATGCCACCCGACATACCCGCTGCGAAGTTTCGTCCGGTCTCACCGAGAACTACCACACGGCCGCCTGTCATATACTCGCAGCAGTGGTCGCCTGCTCCTTCGATTACTGCCGTTGCGCCCGAGTTGCGCACTCCGAAGCGCTCGCCTACCTTTCCGTTGATATATAGTTCACCGCTCGTAGCACCATACAATCCTGTATTGCCGGCAATGATATTATCTTCGGCCTTGAACGCATCGCTCCTACGGGCTTGTGGCAGAATTGAGATGCGACCGCCCGACAGTCCCTTGCCAAAGTAGTCGTTTGTTTCTCCTTCAAGCCTGATGTCGAGACCACGAACCGCAAAAGCTCCAAACGACTGGCCGGCAGAGCCTTTGAAACGGATCTTGATGGTGCCGTCGGGCAGACCTGCCTCGCCATATTTCTTGGCTATGACTCCCGAGAGCATTGTGGTGAGAGTCCGGTCGGTATTCCTGATACTATAGTCGAGGGTCACTTCCTCTTGCCCGTCGATAGCCTTCTTAGCAGCCTCAATAATTTCTGTGTCCTTCACGCCCGGAACTTTAGTATATGCCTCGCCATCCCAATGCAATGGGCTGTCGGCCTCAGGTTTGTGCAGCAGTCGTCCGAAGTCGATGGTCTTCTGTTTATCCGTCATGCCACAAGTATCGACCTCGATGAGTTCGGTATGCCCGATAATGTCTTCCAACCGGTGCACACCCATTTCACTCAGATACTCCCTTACCTGCTGTGCCAGCATTGTGAAGTAATTGACAACATACTCAGCCCTGCCCTCGAAGTGCTTGCGCAGTTCTGGATTCTGTGTTGCTACACCCATCGGGCATGTATTCGTGTTGCATTTGCGCATCATGACACAGCCCAGCACAATCAGTGGCAGCGTACCAAACGAGAACTCGTCGGCTCCCAGCATCGCCATGATGATGACATCCTTGGCGGTCTTCAACTGGCCGTCGGTCTGCAGGCGCACGCGACTCCTCATACCGTTCATCACCAGTGTCTGTTGTGTCTCGGCCAATCCTATCTCGGGCGATATGCCTGCAAACCGCATCGAACTGGCAGGACTGGCTCCAGTGCCACCCTCGGCACCGCTCACGACGATGAGGTCGGCCTTTGCCTTTGCCACGCCGGCAGCAATGGTTCCCACACCACTCTCGGCCACGAGTTTCACGCTGACCGCAGCCCCTGGGTTGATATTCTTCATGTCGAAGATGAGTTGCGCCAAGTCTTCAATGCTGTAAATGTCGTGGTGTGGTGGTGGTGATATGAGCGAGATGCCCGGTATGGCATTGCGAGTCTTGGCAATTATCTCGTTCACCTTGAATCCGGGCAACTGTCCGCCCTCTCCGGGCTTGGCACCTTGCGCCACCTTTATCTGTATCTCTTCGGCATTCACCAGATACTCGGCAGTCACACCGAAGCGTCCTGATGCGATCTGCTTAGTCTTGCTGCTCAGGCTTATGCCATCAACATCTGCATGATATCGTGCATTGTCCTCGCCACCTTCGCCTGTGTTTGAGCGAGTGCCAAGTCGGTTCATGGCCAGAGCCAATGCCTCATGAGCCTCGATGCTCAGTGCTCCGAACGACATGGCGCCGGTCACGAAGTGTTTCACTATACTTTCCACCGCTTCCACTTCGTCGATAGGCGTAGGCTTTGCCGCCTTTTTCCATCCCAAAAAGTCGCGTATGAATATAGGTGCATCTTTCTGGTCAACCAACTTTGCCCACTCCTTAAACGCCATGTAGTCGCCTGTGCGGGTAGCGATTTGCAGACGGTATATTGTCTCAGGATTCCATGCATGTCGGATGCCGTCCTTGCGCCACGCGAACTGTCCTTGATTCTTCAGCACAGGTTGTTCCTTAGCGGCCTGTTGCATACGTATGGCATCCCTTGCAATCTCCTTCAGCCCTATGCCGCCGATGGTGCTTACCTCCGTCCCGAAATAAGTGCGTAGCAAGTCTTCGCCGAGTCCGATGCTCTCGAAAATCTTCGCACCGCGATACGATCGGATTGTGGATATGCCCATCTTAGACATGATCTTCTTCAATCCCTTGTCTACGGCATTGATATAATGTGCCTCGGCCGTGGCATAGTCTTCCTGTATCTTTCCCCGCCTCACCAAGTCGTCGAGTATGGCAAATGTCATGTATGGGCACAGTGCACTGGCGCCATAGCCCAGCAGCAATGCCGCGTGCATGGTCTCGCGTATTTCGCCGCTCTCGACTATGAGAGCTGTCTGAACACGTTTCCCGACACTTATGAGGTGATGGTGTACGGCACTCACAGCCAACAACGAGGGAATTGCCGCATGCCTGTCGTCGATATCACGGTCGCTGAGGATGATGTAGTTCACACCATCATCTACACTTTGCTCTGCATCATGACAGAGGTCGTCGAGTGCCCGTCGCAGTCCTTGCTCACCACTTTCGCTCTCGAACAGCATGGGTAGTTTCTGTGTCTTGAATCCCTTGTAGCGTATGTTGCACAAGATGTCGAGCTGGGTGTTGGTGAGCACCGGTTGCGGCAGTCGCACCATCTTGCAGTTTGATGCATCGGGTGTCAGTATGTTTGTGCCTACGGCTCCGATATACTCCGTCAGACTCATCACCAGTTCCTCGCGTATGGGGTCGATGGCGGGGTTGGTGACTTGTGCAAACTGCTGGCGGAAATAGTTGAACAAGGTCTGCGGGCGGTCGCTCATCACGGCCAATGGTGTGTCGTTGCCCATTGCCGCCACTGGTTCCTGCCCTGCTGTAGCCATAGGGATGATGGTGCGGTCGATGTCTTCCTGACCATATCCGAACTGAACAAGTCCGCGTTCCAGGTTCTGCACCGAGTTTTCCACCTTACGTCCGCTCTTCAGTTTCTCCAGTTGCACACGGTTTTCGCTGAGCCACTCGCGGTATGGATGTGCACTGGCAAGTTGTTCCTTGATTTCTCCGTCGTAGTAGATTTTGCCCTCCTGAGTATCGACGAGCAGAATCTTGCCAGGTTGCAGGCGCCCTTTGCTCACTACATCGGCAGGGTCGAATTCCAAGACTCCCACCTCGGATGCCACCACCATCATGCCCTGTCGCGTTATCGTATATCGCGATGGCCGGAGGCCGTTTCGGTCGAGCATTCCGCCTGCATAGCGTCCGTCGGAGAATAGGAGTGCTGCCGGTCCGTCCCATGGTTCCATCAGGATGGAGTGGTATTCATAGAATGCCTTCAGGTTGTCGCTGATTGGATTCTTGTCGTTAAACGATTCCGGCACGAGTATTGCCAATGCATGTGGCAGCGACAGGCCACTCATTGTCAGAAACTCGAACACGTTGTCGAGGCTGGCCGAGTCGCTCATGCCCTCTTGCACGATGGGTGATATCTCCTTGATGTTGCCCAACGCCTCGCTGCTGAGCACACTCTCGCGGGCCTTCATCCACCCGCGATTGCCACGTATGGTGTTAATCTCGCCATTGTGGGCCAAGAGCCGGAAGGGCTGTGCCAGCGACCACGTAGGGAATGTGTTAGTGCTGAAACGTGAATGTATCAGCGCCAGGCCGCTTGTCAGGTATGGATTTGACAAATCGGGGAAGTACTGCCTCAGCCCGACTGACGACAGCATGCCCTTATACACAATGCAGGTGTTCGACAGCGAACAGATATAGAAGTCGGGATGAGTCACCCTGCGCTCTATCTTCTTCCTTATTATATATAACGCGCGCGCAATGGACTCGACTCTTTCCTCTCCTTCCACCACAAACATCTGCATGATGTCGGGTTCGGTGGCGCGTGCCCTCTCTCCCAGGCATTCGGAATTTGTTGGCACCTTGCGCAGCGGCATCAGGTGCAGCCCCTCGCGTTCTGCCTCTTCGGTCATGATGGCCTGTATCTTGCGCTGTGCCTCCGCCTCGCGCGGCATGAACACAAGTCCGGTGCCATACCTGCCACGCTCGGGTACAGGTATGCCCTGCAACAAGATAAACTCGTGTGGAATTTGCAGCATGATGCCGGCACCATCGCCATCCTTGCCTATTTCGGCTCCACGGTGGCGCATGTTTTCCAACACCCGCAGTGCGTCGTCAACAATCTGGTGACTTCTGTTTCGGTTCAGATCCACAATCATGCCAATGCCACACGCATCGTGCTCATACTGGTCTTGATAAAGCCCATCATAGTCCTTAGGTTGTCTGTTATTGGTCATATCGTGTTTGTGTTTGATGTGTAATACATGGATTTCGGGTGCAAAGGTACATCAAAATTCAAAAACAGGCAAAACAATAACGTTTTATTTGACCTCTATTTTAGCAGTTCTTTCATTTTGTCAATATAAAACACACTTTTACTTTCATTTTGCAACATATACACAATTCTCTCTTTCATTTTGCAAGCAACTCGCAATTTTAACACTTAAACTCTGGCTTGATTGTGCACCAATTGCCAGAAACCTCGTAACTTTGCACCCGAATTCAGCGGCCATCAGCCATACGCCCTGCGCGACATGAATAGAAGCTGTCACTCCTACAGAGTCGGCACCTGAATCCTCACGGCATACGCTCGGGTACCGATGCTAAACGGTGATGACGCACACACTGGGAAATGAGGATATCCTCAACACCTCGAGAGGATATCCTCAAAAACCCGCGAGGATATCCTCAACACCCCGCGAGGATATCCTCAAAAACCGACGACCGCAGATGTGCTCTGATTCGACATCATCACTCTCAATGGAAAACTGCCTGCAGGCTGGAGGATTGATGCACGATAAGACCATCGCATATAGTTCATTAGTATTAATAATTTTAGGAAGAAAGACATGAAAAGAATCGAAGCAATTATTCGCAAGACCAAATTCGAGGAGGTGAAGCAGGCACTGCTTTCGTCAGACATCGACTGGTTTGAATACCACGACGTGCACGGCATAGGACAGAGCCGGCAGGAGCGCATCTACCGCGGAGTGCAGTATTCGACCGATGTAATCGAGCGCGTGGCACTCACCATCGTGTGCCGCGACCAGTTTCTCGACCCCACCATCGCAGTCATACTCAAGGTGGCACACACGGGCGAGATAGGCGACGGACGCATATTCGTGAGCGACATGATCGACACATGGAGCATCCGAACCGGCGAACATGGCGACACTGTCCTGAGGGACAAGAAGTAACAGCCACAACACAAACTCACAACACACAACACACAAACACAAAACAAACACGACACATTATTATGGATGAAATAGGATTATCGCTCGACACCGTATGGATGCTCCTTGCAGCCATGCTGGTTTTCTGGATGCAACCAGGTTTCGCTCTCTGCGAAGCCGGTTTCACACGCAGCAAGAACACAGCCAACATCTTGATGAAAAACTTCGTCGATTTCATGTTCGGCTCGCTTCTGTTCTTCTTCCTCGGTTTCGGTTTCATGTTCGGCAGCGACGGCTCCGGATTCATCGGAATGCCAAACTGGGGTGACCTCTCTTTCTACAAAGGCGACCTGCCAGTCGAAGGGTTCCTCATCTTCGAGACAGTATTCTGCGCCACCAGCGCCACCATCGTAAGCGGCGCCATGGCCGAACGCACCAAGTTCTCTATGTACCTCGTCTATTCAGCCGTCATCTCGCTCTTCATCTACCCCATCGAGGGCCACTGGACATGGGGCGGCGGTTGGCTCTGCAACGATGCAGCCGACAGCTTCATGATGACCACCTTCGGCGACGTGTTCCACGACTTTGCAGGTTCGGCCATAGTGCATAGCGTGGGAGGCGTACTGGCCCTGATCGGTGCCATGGCACTCGGCCCCCGCATCGGCAAGTATTCGGCCGACGGCAAAAGCCGCGCCATACCCGGCCACAACCTCACGCTGGCTTCGCTCGGCGTGTTCATCCTGTGGCTCGGATGGTTCGGATTCAACCCCGGCTCGCAACTGGCCGCTACAGGCGAGGTTAACCGCACAGCCATCAGCCACGTGTTCCTAACCACCAACCTGGCAGCAGTGGCTGGAGGAGTGGCAACCATGTTTATCACCTGGATGAAATATGGCAAGCCATCGCTCTCGCTCACCCTCAACGGCATCCTGGCCGGACTCGTAGGCATCACTGCCGGCTGCGACCTCGTGTCGCCAATGGGAGCTGTAGTCATCGGACTCGCGTGCGGCACGGTACTCGTCTATGCCATCGAATTCATCGACCACCGTCTGCACATCGACGACCCCGTAGGTGCCTCCAGCGTTCATGGCGTATGCGGCATCCTCGGTACACTGATGACAGGCCTGCTCTCCACATCCAACGGCGCACTCTATGGTCACGGTTGGGGATTCTTCGGCGCCGAGTGCTTCGGCATCCTCTGCATCGACCTCTGGGCAGCCGCCTGCGGTTTCGCCCTGTTCTATGGCATCAAGCGGCTACACGGCCTGCGTGTCGGCAAACGTGTGGAGGAAGAAGGACTGGACATCTACGAACATGGCGAGGCTTGCTACAACTAAAGATAAATAAGGTATGAATAAAGATAAATAAGGTATGAATAAGATTGTTTTATTCGCATTGGGCTTGGTGCTTAGCAGCACCGCCCATGCACAGGATGAGATTGAGACAGCCATCGGTGCTGACATCGTAAGCAGCTACATCTGGCGCGGACAGGATTTGGGCAACGTATCGTTGCAACCCACGTTGGGAGTGGCATACAAGGGAGTGTCGCTCTCGGCATGGGGCAGCGTAGGTCTGACCGAACCGACCGACACCAAGGAGTTTGACCTGACCCTGAACTATACTGCTGGAAGATTCAATATAGGTGTGACCGACTATTGGTTCAACTCAGGGCTCGACCCACAGAACCGCTATTTCAAGTACGACGCACATGGCACCAACCATCTGTTTGAGGCCAACATAGGCTACGACTTCGGTATCGCTTCGCTGCAGTGGTACACCAACTTTGCAGGCAACGACGGCATAAACAATGACGGCAAACGCGCCTACAGCAGCTATTTAGAGGCAAATGTTCCCTTCCGCCTTATTGGCACCGACTGGAATGCCACGGTGGGAGCCGTCCCCTATGCAACCACGGCTTATGAGGTAAATGGCTTTGCTGTCACCGACTTGTCGCTACGAGCCACAAAGGAGATAAAAGTCACCGACTCGTTCTCCATTCCGGTCTTCGGTCAGGTTACTGCTAATCCCCGCTCACAGAAAGCCTATCTGATTGTCGGATTCACAATACAACCATAATATGCAAACGAAATACATCTTCGTCACAGGCGGCGTGGTTTCCTCGCTTGGCAAAGGCATCATCTCGGCCAGTATCGGCAAACTGCTGCAAGCACGCGGCTACAAGGTCACCATCCAGAAGTTCGACCCCTACATCAATGTCGACCCGGGTACGCTCAACCCCTACGAGCATGGCGAATGCTACGTGACGGCTGACGGTTTCGAGACCGACCTCGACCTCGGTCACTACGAGCGGTTCACCGACATCCGAACCACCCGCAACAACTCCATCACCACCGGACGGATATATAAGACGGTAATCGACCGCGAACGTCGCGGCGACTACCTGGGCAAGACCATTCAGGTGGTGCCACATATCACTGATGAGATAAAGCGGCGTATGCTTCGCGAAGATGTGAAGAATGAGAAACCCGACTTCGTGATAACCGAGGTGGGCGGCACAATTGGCGACATAGAGAGCCAGCCGTTCCTCGAAGCCATACGTCAGCTGCGATGCCAGTTGGGACGTGATGTGGTGTGTGTTCACCTCACCTACGTGCCATACCTGAAAGCAGCCGACGAATTGAAGACTAAACCCACACAACACAGTGTGAAGGAATTGCAGTCGATGGGCATCCAGCCCGACATACTCGTGCTCCGCACCGAACGCCACCTCGACGACGCCATGCGCCTGAAGGTGGCGTCGTTCTGTAATGTAGAACTGGAATGTGTGGTGCAGAGCGAGGACATGCCAAGCATCTACGAAGTGCCGGTAGCTATGCAACGCCAAGGACTCGATGCCGCCATCTTGCGCAAGATAGGCATTCCGGTAGGAGAGACACCAGCCATGCTTCCATGGCACGACTTCCTCGACAAAAGGCGCAGGGCAAGCCGTGAAGTTCACGTAGGATTGGTTGGTAAGTACGACCTGCAAGATGCTTACAAGAGCATACGCGAGAGCCTCGGCCTGGCTGGGATATACAACGACGTGAAAGTGTGTATCCACTTCGTAAACAGTGAAGAGATATGTGCCGATAATGTTGAATCAAAACTACGCGGAATGGCCGGAGTGCTTATCTGTCCTGGCTTCGGACAGCGGGGCATAGATGGTAAAATCGTTGCAGCCGCATACTGCAGGACACACGATATACCAACATTCGGCATCTGCCTCGGAATGCAGATGATGGTGATAGAGTTTGCACGTAACGTGCTTGGCTACAAGGATGCCGACAGTGCTGAGATGAGTCACGACACACATCATAACGTCATCGACCTCATGGAGGAACAGAAAGACATAACGCAGATGGGTGGCACTATGCGACTGGGTGCTTACGACTGCGAACTCACGAAAGGCAGCCGCGCCTGCAAAGCATACGAGGGAAAGACAAAGATCAGCGAACGCCACCGTCACCGATATGAGTTCAACAACAGCTACAAAGCAGAATATGAAGCCCGTGGCATGAAGTGTGTGGGCATCAATCCCGACACAAATCTGGTTGAGATTGTAGAGATTCCCGACCTCCGCTGGTATATCGGGACTCAGTTCCACCCCGAATACTCATCTACAGTGCTGCATCCACATCCGCTGTTCATGTCGTTTATCAAAGAACTCATAAACTCATAAACTCATAAACTAAAGAACTCATAAACTCAAAATGGAACCCTTGAAGCATGAATGTGGCGTGGCATTGATACGCTTGTTGAAGCCGCAAAGCTATTATGAGGAGAAATACGGCACAGCGACCTACGGCCTCAGCAAACTCTATCTGATGATGGAGAAGCAACACAACCGCGGGCAGGAGGGTGCCGGCATTGCCTGTGTGAACATGAATGCAGAGGTAGGGACAGAATATATGCTTCGCGAGAAGGCAGTGGGAAAGGATGCGATAAGCGAAGTGTTCGAACATGTAACACCCGCATGGCAAGCGGCACAGCTGTATATGGGACACCTACGCTATTCTACCACAGGCAAGAGCGGGCTGCAGTATGTCCATCCATTCCTGCGACGGAACAACTGGCGTGCCAAGAACCTGTGTCTATGCGGCAACTTCAACATGACCAACATCGACGAGATATTCCGCAAGATGATACATCAGGGGCAGTCGCCACGCATCTACAGCGACTCCTACATCACCCTCGAGCTGATGGGCCACCGGCTTGACCGCGAGGTGGAACGCCTGTTTGCTGAGGCAAAAGCGCAAGGGATGGAAGGCACCGACATCACACGCCATATAGAGGATAACATACAGATGGCTAACGTGTTGCGCACCACGATGGCCGACTACGATGGTGGATACGTGATGTGTGGCATGACCGGTAGTGGCGAGATGTTTGCTATGCGCGACCCCTGGGGCATTCGCCCTGCTTTCTTCTACCGGAACGACGAGGTTGTGGCTGTAGCAAGCGAGCGGGCGGTGTTGCAAACTACATTCGACCTCACCTGCGAAGATGTGCAGGAGTTGCCTGCTGCTCATGCTCTCATCATTCATAACGACGGTACTTCGGTCGTGGAACCCATCTTGGAGGCGAAGCAGCTGTCGTGCTGTTCGTTCGAGCGCATATACTTCAGCCGAGGTTCCGACCGCGACATCTACCGCGAACGCAAGCAGTTGGGTCAACAACTCACTGAGCCTATACTAAGGGCTATCGACGGCGATACAGAGCACACCGTGTTCTCGTTCATACCCAACACAGCCGAGGTGGCTTTTTATGGTATGATGGAGGGATTGCGAAGCAAAGGACTTGACGTGCGCAGCGAGAAGGTGGCATGGAAAGATATAAAGCTGCGCACATTCATCACCGAGGCAGGAGCGCGTACCGACCTGGCGTCACACGTGTATGACATCACCTATGGTTCGCTGCGGCCATGCGAAGACAATCTTGTCATCATCGACGACAGCATCGTGCGTGGCACTACACTGAAGGAGAGCATCTTCAAAATACTCGACCGCCTGCACCCGAAGAAGATTGTGATGGTGTCGAGTTCGCCACAGATTCGCTACCCCGACTACTACGGCATCGATATGTCGCGTCTGGAGGAGCTGTGTGCCTTCCGGGCAGCCATGGCTCTGATAACGGAGAGAGGTATGCACTGTCTTATCTCCGAAACGTATCGGAAATGTAAGAGCGAACCGCTGACAGCCAATCATGTGCGGGCCATTTATGCGCCGTTCACCGTGGAGGAAATCAACAACAAGATAGTAGAGATGCTTCGACCCGAAGGGATGCAAGCTCCGGTCGAACTGGTGTTTCAAAGCATTGAAGGCTTGCACACAGCCATTCCCTGCCATACCGGCGACTGGTATTTCACGGGGCATTACCCCACCCCGGGTGGCATACGGCTGTGTAACGAGGCATTTGTGAATTATGTTGAAGTGAAGTTAAAAGGGAAGTTGAAGGGAAGTTAAAAGGGAAGTTAAAAGGACATATGATGAAAGAAGCAAGACTGATATTGGAAGATGGTACCGTGTTCTGCGGATGGTCGTTTGGCTATGAAACCGACGCGACAGGCGAAGTGGTGTTCAACACAGCCATGACGGGCTACCCTGAAAGCTTGACCGACCCCAGCTATGCGGGTCAGATACTGGTCGAGACATTTCCGCTGATAGGAAATTACGGGGTGCCAGACAGTAGCATGGGCAGCGACGGCTTGCCATTGTTTATGGAGAGCGAGCGCATTCATGTCAAGGCTCTTGTGGTGGCCGACTATAGCCACGAGTATTCTCACTGGAATGCACAGGAATCGTTGGCAGCATGGCTCAAGCGCGAGGGGATTCCTGCCATCACTGGTATTGACACCAGGCGCCTGACAAAGAAACTCAGGGAGCATGGAGTGATGATGGGGCATATATGCCTCAACCCCTGCGCAAGGATGGTTGAGAGCAATCAGCCACACAACTACGGAAGTGTGAACTGGGTGGAGAAGGTGTCGTGCAGGGATACAATCACATATAATAAAGGTGCAGGGAGGCGCGTGGTGCTGGTCGATTGTGGTGTGAAAGCGAACATCATACGCCATCTCGTCAGCCGCGGTCTCGAAGTAGTACGCGTTCCGTGGGATTACGACTTCAACCAGTTGGAGTTCGACGGCCTGTTTCTGGCAAACGGACCTGGCAACCCTGAGCAATGCAGCACGACGGTGGAGCATATTCGCACG
>JAFUSD010000075.1 GCA_017480685.1 Bacteroidaceae bacterium | reverse complement strand
TGTAGCGGAACATCCATATATCTGCACCTGCTGCAGCTTCGAGCACACTCTCGAATGGGAGGGGCAGGCTGCCGCTGTGGTGGTCGGAGTGCCAGGGATAGTCGGTCGATGAATCGGCGATGAGGCGTCCGATGGTGCTGCTGCCGCCAGGCACATACCACACGGCTCCCGTCTGCTTGTCCATCAACACCGAATGGCGTGTGTCGGCTCTTTCGGCCATCGACTGCAGTAAGCGATACTCGCTTTCCACGGTGCTGAATATGCTGTCGGCCTTGTCTTCACACCCGAAGAGCATGCCATAGAATCGCATCCATTCGGCACGCCCCAGTGCTGAGGTTTCCATATAGTCGGCAGTCTCGACGATGGGTATCCCCAGGTCGGCCACCTTTCCATATCCGCCACTGTTCTGGAACGGCGAGAGGAAGATGGCATCGGGCTCTATGTCGATGATGGTTTCCACCGTAGGTGCCATTCCGCTGCCGCAGTCGGCCAGGGTGCCATCATCCAGGCGCGAGTGGATATAGGGGATGTGTATGTAGTGAGGTTCGCACACTCCGGCTATGTTGGCTCCACACCCCATGTCGATGATGAGGGCGCAATGCACGCTGGTTGCCACTACAGCTCTGCGCAGAGGGGTGCGCACCACGGCTGCACCGGCTGGCAGGTTGGCGGGCAGAGGTTGGTTGGCAGGTACGAGGGCGTAGGTGTGGAGGGTCTTTCCGCTGTTCCACGGGTCGGCCAGGTCGACTATCGTGTGGTCGGCATGTCGCACGATGGTGAGGCGCGTGGCATAGCTCAGTTGCACGGTGTCTCCCTGGGTCGATGCCGAATCGCTCTGTGTCTGCCGGTATTGACAGGCACAGAGCAACAGTATCGATGCGAACATCAGCAGTTTCTTCATAGCAGAGCTTTTGGCTGATTAGTTGAAGAACACAATCTTGCGTGGGTTGACACCTGTAGATGCAATTTTACCCACGTAGCTGCCGTCGGCCTTGAAGTGATAAACCTCGCCGTTGGTGGTGAAGTTGGTGGTCATGACGTAGAGGTCGCCGGTGTAGGGGTTGACGTTCATGCCGTAAACCGACTTGGAGCGAAGGTCTTCGGGTATGTTATCCATCTCGGTCATCACGGTTGTGTTGGTGTCGTAGACGTTGAATGTGGTTGTTGTCTCGTAGGTAGTCCAGTCGGTTGCTGAATATGCATAATAGAGCTTGCTGCCGTAGCTTGTCCAAGCTGAAGCATTGCCCAGGGTGTTGAATGTACCATCCTTCACATTGAGTTCGCCCCACGGATAGTCATAGTAGGCTCCATAGCCTTGAACGAAGATGTGTCCGTTAACCTCGATGATGCGGTCGGGGTTTACCATTACTTCGAAGTATTCTGCTTCGCCGAATGTCTTGGTGTCGATAGCAGCCACGCGCTGGTCTTTGCCCCAACCAGAGCATGTGCAGTAGACGGTGCCGTCCTTCTCGACGATGTATTCTGGGTTTGCACCTACCGGTACACTACCTACGACTTCCATCTTCTCGGTGTCGATCTTTGCCACGAAACCGCCGTAGCATGTCACGTAGAGGTAGTTGCCTACTTCCACTCCGTAGCGTGGGTCGCCCAGTTCGGCTGGTATGCTCATGTTGGCAATGCGGACTCCTGCTGGATTGAGCTTGTAGATTACCTTTGAGTTTGAAACGATGACAAACATGTTGCCACTCTTGCTCACGATGATGTCCTGACCCACATCGCCCATTGCGATGCTGTTTTGTGTCATGAACAGGTCGTCGTTGTAGGTTGTGTCAGCCTTCCAGTCGAAGTAGGTGATGCCTGCATTGTTCTTGTTCATAGCACCTTCGTTGAGGATGAAGGCGCGGGTGTTAGTCATTGAAATTTTCGAGCCGGCTTTGTTCCACCATGCTTCATCGTCATCGCTACAAGAAGCGAATCCTGCGCAGAGAGCTATAGCGCTCAGTGCTGCAATCATTAGTTTGCTTGATTTCATTTTTTTGTTTGTTTTTATTTGGTTGGTTAAACAATTGTGTCTGTTAGAGTTTACGGGTCTTTATGTTGGTCTCACAGTTTCAGAGTAGCTGCCATGGTGAACGAGCGTCCGGGCATGGGATAGTACTGAATGATGTCGTACTGCCGGTTGGTGAGGTTGTTGATGGTTGCCTGCAGTCCTATGGTCGAATGGCGCAATCGGAGGTCGCGCGAGAGCGACAGCGTGTGTTCATCGTAGGCCTTCAGTTCGTATTGCTTTATTGTCTGCGAACTGCTCCACCTACGGCCTTGCATCACGATGCTGTAGCCCACGTTTACCCATGGGGTGCGCAGCATGGCGGCTATGTTGCCGCTGTGGCGCGGTGTGTAGGGCAGTTGGTTGTTGTAGGTTGCCGAACGTGGATCGCGGTCGATGGCTCGTTGCATGGTGTAGGCGGCTGTGAGTGTGAGGCTCGTCTCGCTCATGCGGGCTGTGGCGGGCAGGAGCGGAGTCTCGGCAGCCAGGGTGAAGTCGATGCCGTGAATGCGCACTTTGCCGTAGTTTGACATCTTCCACACGTAGGTCGTAGGGAAGGCCACGATTTTGTCGGTCACGTGGTTGAGGTAAGCATCGGCAGTGATGCTCAGGTGACGGACGACGTGGGGCAGGCGTGTGCTCCAACTGAGGCCGGCACCCCATTCGTGTGCGTTTTCGGGTCGCAGCCCTGTGTTGCCCATACGTATGTAGTAGAGGTCGTTGAATGTAGGCATGCGGAATGTAGACTTATACATCAGCCTGAGGTATAAGGGGTTGGTGTCGGTGATGCGCATCGATGCAGCCACCGAGGGCGACAGCCTGTGACGGTCGGCAGGTTGGGTGCCAGCCTTCACATGCTCGGTGGCGTATGTGCCCACCACATCGGCATTGATGGTGAATGGGCCGTGTGAATATCGTGCAGCAATGGCGGTGAGCGATGTGGTGCGGCGCGGATATGGTGGGTCGGTCAGGTTGTCGCTTATGGTTATGTTGCTACGCAGGTTGCCTATAGCCACATCTTCGGCCAGCGAGAAGCGGAGGCTGCGCGTGGGCTGCCATCCCAGTGTGGCAGAGAGGTAGTACTCGTTCTGGCGTGCCACGTCGGTGCGACGTCCGCCCTCATATTTCACGTCGGTATCCTGGTATCGGTTCCATGCATGCGAGTATTTCAGTCGGGATTGCAGGCTCAGCCATTTATTGATTTGGCGGGTATACAGGGCCTGGGCAAAGAAGTCTTCGTCCCACATGCGCTCGGTGCTGCGACGGTTGTAGAGCACCACAGCTCCGGGCAGTCCGCGACGCGAGCGATACCAGTAAAGCTTCATGTCGAGACGGCTGCTGTCGGCCAGGGTGTGGTAGAGGTTTGCTTCGCCCTGCCACGAGTCGATGTCGGAGTTGTTGCGGCGTTCGTGTGTGCGCTCGATGCCGTTCTTCAGGATGAAGGGATACACACCGTCGGCATGCATGTAGGCTGCATTGGCGGCGATGGTGGTGCGACGTCCCAGCGGTTGCCAGTAGCGCAGGGATGGACTTATGAGGCCAAACGAGCCGCCCTTCACCTTCACTTCGAGGGGACTTCCGTCGGGGCCCTGTCGTCGACTTTTGATGCTGAGCACTCCGGCCGATGCATAGTGTCGGGCCGATTGCAGCCAATCGTCGGCCTCACCCACTGAGAGCGCTACCGACTCGATGCCGTCGAGGGTGTAGCGGCCTATGTCGATTTGTCCGGCTTGTATGTTGCTTATCGTCACCCCGTCATAGCTCACCGCGGTGTGGTGTGCCCCCAGGTTGCGTATGCTCACAGTCTTCAATCCGCCCATACCCCCATAGTCTTTTACCGAGGCACCTGCCATGCGCTTCACGGCATCAGCCAGGTTCTGGAGTCCCAACTGCTCCATCGCCTCGCGGTCAATCTGCCAGGTGGGTCGGCTGCTGCTCACCGAGGTCGGCACCCTCACTGCACTGACCACCGCCTCGGTGCCGATGTTGTGAACGCGGCCGGCAATAGTGTCGGTCTGTCCGCTCATGCTGATGCATGGCAAGAGCGATGCAATAATATATAATAAGGTGTGGAATGAAAGGCGACGATTGTCTCCCCACTGCAATTGTCAAATTTCTTGGTTGCCAATTTATTTTTTTGTACGAAACAGCCTCTTTCCTCGAAGGGGCATGATGAAACATCCACCGGTGGCAGGTCTTCTGACTTTGCTCCTGGGCCTCCCCTGCCTTCCCACCTGCGCCATGCAGGCAGTGGCCATAACACCATGTGGGGAGCCCACCAGAAAAAACGAGCTTACAGCAGCGGGACTGTCCGGGACTCTCACCCGTGTTCCCTTTTAATCGAACCACACGCAGCAAGTATTGCTGGATGAGTTTATTCGAACCGCCGGTGCCGGTAGCAGGGCCGTGCTTCGTGGCAGGCTGCTACCATTACAAATTCGCCTGCAGAGTTACGACTTTTTATTGAATTGAGCATCGCTCTTTGCAAAAAAGGATGAAAAAAGTATTGCTATCAGGTAAATGCAGTGAATCAGTTGATACGTACAATTATATTAACAAGCTGCGAGGATATCCTCACGGGGCTGCGAGGATATCCTCACGGGGCCGCGAGGATATCGTCAACAGGCCGCGAGGATATCGTCATTTTGTCAGCCACGTAGCTAAATTCTGCCGAAGATTAGTTTTTTTTTGCTTTTTATGGTGTGTATGAAAAAAAAACTTCGTAAATTTGCAAGTCTATAATTACAACTACGAAATTATGAAACTAATCAAGCTATTTGCAATTGCAGCTGTTGCAGTTCCTGCCACAGTCGGGGCGGTAGACCTTCCGAAAGATAGCATAATACAGATGACGACGGCGCAGATGGGGCGCCTTTATAAGACTACATCGCCGGCAAGGGTGGGTGTGCACGACCCCTCGATAGTGCCAGTGACCGATGCTGACGAAACTACCACTTATTATATATTCGGCTCACATCGTGCCTGCGGCCGCTCTGCCGACTTGCGCGGCTGGACCTGGCAGACGTGGTACTACGGCATACCGCAGGCCAACGGCTCGGTAACCCGGACAGAAAGTCCGTCGAACGTGTTCAAAACCAACCAGGTGAAGACCGTGACGGTGCTTAAAGACGGTGTACCCACATCGACCAACTTTGGCACCTATGATGCCGAGGCATGGCGGTGGACGGAGAGCAACCCGTCGGTGAACGGAAACCAGTGGGCCCCCGACGTGATATGGAACCCACATCTCGGCAAGTGGTGCATGTATATGAGCCTGAACGGCGACGCCTGGCGCTCGGTCATCGTGTTGCTCACTGCCGACAATGTGACCGGACCTTACGTCTATCAGGGTCCGGTGGTCTTCTCCGGATTCCAATGGGGCACCCCTGCGGGGCAGACATACAAGCAGACCGACCTGGAGCTGGTTCTGGGCACTCTCAGTTCGCTTCCTGCCCGATATGCGGTGGGTGGCTATTGGGGCAATCGCTGGCCCAACAACATCGACCCATGCACGTTCTTCGACGAGGCTGGTGAGCTGTGGATGGCATAGGGCTCGTGGAGCGGAGGCATATATATGCTGCGCCTCGACAAGCAGACAGGACTGCGCGACTACACATACACATTCCCGGGAGTGCACAACAACTCAGACGGCGTGACCTCCGACCCCTACTTCGGAAAGAAAATATCGGGCGGATTCTACTCCTCGGGCGAGGGGGCC
>JAFUSD010000074.1 GCA_017480685.1 Bacteroidaceae bacterium | reverse complement strand
TTAAGTTTCATAATTTTAATGAATAATGAATAATGAATAGCTGATGCTACCCTTCCGGATGGTATCATCCCCCCCTGGGGGGATAAGAGGGGGGCCAGGGGGCTTTACTTTAATTTCGTTATCTTATATCCTTTCTTCTTCAGCATCGAGAGCACGCCTTCGCTGCCCGATGTAGGTACGAGGTGTGCGAGGCCGACGCAGATGAGTGTGGAGTTTGCCTTCATGAGTGCAGGCAGTTGCTCCATCCAGTAGCGGTTGCGACCTTCGACGAGCTGTGGGTCGGATTATGTCTTCGACTCTATAGCAGCCATGGCATCGACCACCTCCTGACCACGACCCTGGTCGTAGAGCGGCATACAGTGCTCAAAGGTCTGTCCCACACGGTGGTAGTTGATGGCTGCACGATAGATGAGTCGGGCCATGTGTTCGGATGTGAGGTCGGACACGAGGTCCTTGATGGTGGTCGAGTTCTCCTGCATCTGCCGGTAAGCGTAGGTTGAATCAAGACCAACACACAGGATGTCGGCACCTTTATTCTCGTTCATATCGTTTACAGTGAGCATCACCTTGTGGTCGAGTTGCTGATAGTCCTGCGAGTATCCGCGCTCCACAAAATACTTTGCAGCTTGTGTCACACTGAGGGCTTGCAGCAGTTGAGCGAGTTCGAGCGGACTTGCGTGGCGATATATCTTGCCTTCGGGCACCTCCTGTCCCTGCATCTGAGCCAATCCGCGTATGAGCTGATCGACCTGCAGGTATTCCATTGCGCGGTCGAGCGAATCTATTTGCGATGGAGTGAATGTGCGTTCATAGACATCAGAACCGCCGCCATCAATTACTTGGAACTCCGCAATGATGTCGGGCAACATGCTGTTGAGCTTGATGCTGTCCATGCGTGTGAGTCGGAAGTTGGGATTCGTCTCCACCGTCTCGGGATGCAGGATGTAGTCCATCTTCAGTTCGGTGGCAAGGCAACCGATGGTGGCGAGGATTGAGTCGAGCCCCTCGATGTGGTGCATGTAGTCGCCGTGTACGTAGTGCATGGTGCCCAGAGCGTAGGATGGTTGTTTCAGTCCTTTACCTTCAATCTTGAAGAAGATGCCGTCGGGCACGTCGGGTGTTTTCGATTTCTTTTGTGCAAAAGCGTTGGTGCTCGCCATTATGACGGCACCAACAATCAGTATTGTTCTTATCATTGCTTATTCGTAAATAACCGTGTCGGCCTTCAGTTTCTTGGTGGTTGTGGTTCCGAGCATAGTGCTCTTGGTGTGCAGTTTGTTGGTATGTCCCTTGATTTCCACATCGCCCGAACCTTGCGACGATATGTTGAGTAGTTCACACTCGACTTCGAGGTCGATATCGCCCGATCCCTGAGCCGTGGCAGTAATGCATCGTGCGTCAATAGTTGCATCGACATCGCCCGAGCCGCTGGTCATGAATTCTGCCTCCTCTGCACAATTCACGTTGCGCAGGTTGGCATCGCCCGACCCATCTGTCTCGACCTTGAGGTATTGACACTCGAGGTCGCGCACGGTGGCATCGCCCGAACCGTAGAGATGGAGGGTGAGGGTGGATGCGGTGCTGAGCTGACGCACGTCAATATCGCCCGAGCCGTTGACATCGATGTTGAGATGATCGACACTGAGTGAGTCCTTTATGTCGAAGTCGCCCGAGCCGTTGAGCGTGATGTTGCTGATGTTGGGAGTTATGATGCGCAGGCGTACGCTTGGCAGGTTGTAATTCAATCGGCGTGCCACATCGATGGTGAGTGTGCTGCCGTTCTCTTCGAGTTCGTCATCTTCTACGATATATGTGTATTCGTTGATGGCTTGCTCGTTGCCTTCCACTACTACTTTCAGCTTGTCGCCCTGGGTGAGAACCACATCAACAGCGGCATTGACCACGATGTTGTCAAACTGTTTGAGGTCGAGGGTATCGGCTGTCACCTTACCCCATTTCTCTGAGTCGCGATAGTCTTTGGTACGGATATTTACATCGCACGATGTGAACAGCACTATGGCTGACAGGCACACGGCGGCAGTCATTATTGATACATTCTTCATACTGCTTGCTTGTTTGCTTTGGTTAATAACTGTGTGAGTTCGTCGACACCGATGCCCAGGGTCTGCATGGTGCGCAGCAGGTCGGGCACCGACTCTTCCACAAATTCCGTCTTACGCAACGACTGTATCGCCTGCTGCGCTCCGGTGGATACGAAGTAGCCAAGTCCGCGCTTGGTGTAGATGATGTCGTGACTCTGGAGCCAGTCGTAGGCTCGCATCACCGTGTTGCTGTTCACCTCTACGTCGGCAGCGGTCTCGCGCACCGATGGCACGCGTTCCTCTTCCTTGTATTCGCCCAGCAACACTTTGTCGCAGATGTAGTCGGCTATCTGCAGGTATATTGCTTTCTTTCCGTTAAAGTTCATTTGTTCCACGAGTTAGTTAGTTGTGCCTTTGTATATAGCTTGTAAGCCCACACGAACAGTGCGATGCCTCCTGCGGCAAACAGGGCTGCAAGTACGTAGAAGTAGATGTAGAGGTGCTCGATGAAGTTGCGTGCGGTTATGGGATCAATGCTGTCGGCATGTTGGCTGAAGATGATGGAGCCGATAATGAAGCAGATGGCGAATATGAAGCCGGCGAACTGCATGGCAACGTAGGTGATGATGATGTTGAACTTATACTTCAGAGCATTGCCCAGTGCATAGATTCCCATCTCGAACAGTGACAAGCAAAGCGCAAATGCCCATGTGGCACCCATCATATTGCTGAGGAAGCTATCAGGTTCTGGCTGATAAGTGGGGTCGAAGGACTGGCTGTTCATGTCGGCACTCATGGTGGCGTCCATGAAAGATAACTGATAGGTCATCTTGTCGGGTATTGCATAGAATACATTTGCAAACAGCGACTGCACTCCGTCGGTCGATTTGAATATCAGTGCGCTGAGTGCGAAGTTGACCAAATCGGCCACTGCCACACTCACGACGGCCACTGCCAAACATCCGCCGATGCAGATGAGCAGGTGCCAGAGGTATTTCTCCAGGTTGGTGGCAGGCAGTGTGAGGTTGGTGATACGTCCCTGCTTGTTGCGAAGCGGATGGAGAGTGCATCCTGCCATGATGTGAAAGGCAATCATGATGACCGACACCGTAAACATGGCTGTCGTGGTGAGGTCGTTGTAGGTTGTCTGGTCGACACCTATCGAGAATGTGAGCCATCGTATCATGAACAAGATGACAACCAATCCCACGATGGTGGCGAGGAGCACGAGTGCCAGGTTGCGATAGAACGAGCGGTTGATGGTGAAGTCGAATTTGGCATAACGGCCAAAGCGGGCTTTATCGAAGTTATTCATTGCGGAGTCCTCCTTTCCTTTCTTCTAATAAACGGTTAAACACATCTTCGAGGTTGACGACATCGTTGTCGCCAAAGAGCTGATCCATGCGGGTGTTGAGCAGCACGCAGTTGCGTTCGATCATCGTCACGTGGTCGAGCAGCAGCTCCACGTCGCGCACCTGGTGGGTGGAGATGATGACAATCTGGTCGTCGTCGGTCGAGCTCGCCACTATCTTGCGGAACTGCGACTTCGACGGTATGTCGAGACCGTTGGTCGGCTCGTCCATCACGAGCAGGTGTGTGCGGGCAGCCAGCGCGATGCTCATATACACCTTCTTCTTCTGTCCCATCGACAGGGCGCCGAGGTTTATCTCGTGTGGCATCTCGAAGGCATCGAGGCAGCGGTACATCAGTTCGGTATCGAACCGAGGATAGAACGGGCGCACCACCTCGATATATTTCTCGAGTGTGATGGCCGGCAGGTTATACTCTTCGGGCACGATGAACATGTCTTCGAGCAGTTCGGGACGACGACTCGTGGTGTCGATTCCCTTGTAGGTCACTTGGCCTGCCTGCGGGCGCAGCAAGCCCATGATGAGGTAGAGCAACGTACTCTTGCCGGTACCATTCTTGCCCAGCAAGCCGTAGATGCCACCTTCGCTGTAGTCGAGCGAGAAGTTGTCCAACACCGGGACACCCTTCTTGTAGCCGAATGTGAGGTCTTTGATTTGTAACATAATCTTATTTACGATTTGACGATTTACTATTTACTATTTATTAACGATTTAGTTATTTGTCTATTTCCTTCCGGATGGTATCTTCTCCCCTTTGGGGAGATAAGAGAGAGGTTTATC
>JAFUSD010000073.1 GCA_017480685.1 Bacteroidaceae bacterium | reverse complement strand
TCCTGGTCCTGATGCGGTCACGATTACGAGTGGTCGTGTGGTTTCTACGTAGTCGTTGCGTCCGAATCCTTGGTCGGAGTCGATGAGTGTCACGTTCGACGGATATCCCTCGATGGTGTAGTGGTAGTATGCTTTGATGCCGAGCCGGCTGAGTTTCTGTCGGTATGCATCGGCCGACCCCTGTCCGTTGTAGTGGGTTATGACCACCGAGCTGACGAGGAATCCGCGACGTCGAAATTCGTCGCGCAGGCGTAGCACATCCATGTCGTAGGTGATGCCGAGTTCGCCTCTCACCTTTTGTTTCTCGATGTCGACTGCGCTGATTACTATCACGATTTCGGCCGAGTCGCTCAGTTGTTTCAGCATCTTGAGCTTGCTGTCGGGTTGGAATCCTGGCAGCACGCGGCTGGCGTGGTAGTCGTCGAACAGTTTGCCGCCGAGTTCCAGGTAGAGTTTGTTGCCGAATTGTGCTATGCGTTCTTTTATGTGTTCCGACTGTATCTTGAGGTATTTGTCGTTGTCGAATCCTAATTTCATTGTGCCTGGGTGTTGTCTGTTGTTTTTATTTTTTTTGTCAGATACTGTTGCCGGGACCTGGGAATATGACTGCAGGTTTGAAGGTGCGTGCCTCGTCGGGGGTCATCTGTGCGTATGCCATGATGATGCATTCGTCGCCCACCTGCACTTTGCGTGCCGCGGCTCCGTTGAGGCAGATGCATCCCGAGCCGCGTTCGCCCTTGATGATGTATGTCTCAAATCGTTCGCCGTTGTTGTTGTCTACCACTGCCACCTTTTCGCCTGCCATGAGGTTGGCTGCATCCATCAGGTCTTCGTCGATGGTGATGCTGCCCATGTAGTGTAGGTTGGCTTCGGTGATGGTGGCACAGTGTATCTTTGATTTCAGTAGTTCGATGGTCATTTTCTCATTTACGATTTGACGATTTACGATTTACTATTTGTTTTTATTTGTTCATTTATTATTTATTCATTTCCTTCCGGATGGCTTTCAATTCTTCAATTCTTCATTTCTCATAGCCCCTGCCGGATGGCTCGTGCTGGATAGACTCTCCCACCTGAAAGGGGGAGTACCCGTAGGGGGAGGGGGTCTCCTCCCCGCATGGCACTATACTATCCAGCGCGGAGACCCCCTCCGCTTCGCTCGTCCCCCTTTCAGGTGGGACAGTCCTTCCGGTTCATGCCTTCCGGATGGCTAACTTCAATTTTTCAATTCTTCAATCTTTCAATTACCCCAATGGGGGCCTTTACTTATACCTTATGTTGTCGATGAGTCGCACTGGCAGGTGTCCGCAGAATACGGTGATGCAGCCTACGATGTTGTCGGCATCGGTCCAGTCGGTGAGGCTTTGCAGCGACAGGCCGTCGACTATTTCGTAGTATTGCACTTCGAGGCCTTCGATGGCGTTGATTGTATCTACGACCCATTGCTTTGTCTCGGCCAGTGAGTGGCTTTTGGCGTATTCCACGCTCTTGAACAGTGTCTGCGATATGCCCACTGCTGTCTGCCGCTCGTCGGGGGTGAGCAGGGTGTTGCGGCTCGAGAGTGCCAGTCCGTCGGCTTCGCGCACGATGGGACAGGGACAGAGCTGGAGGTTGAGCTTGAGGTCGTCTACCATGCGACGTATGACTGCAATTTGCTGGTAGTCTTTTTCGCCGAAGTAGGCGCGGGTTGGCTCGGCATAGCTGAAGAGTTTGCTCACTATTTGGCACACTCCGTTGAAGTGTCCCGGGCGGAATCCGCCTTCCATCACGGTGTCAGTGGGTGGATATGAGAATTGGCGTGTGTCGGGTTCGGGGTATATCTCGTCGACCGATGGTGCAAACACCACGATGTTGCTCTCGCATCCCTTTGTGGCAGCCACCTCGTCGGCCACGGTGCTGAGCAGCTGGCAGTCGCTCTCCAGTGTGCGCGGATATTTTGCGAGGTCGTTCTTGTCGTTAAACTGTGTTGGGTTGACGAATATGCTTACGGCTGTCACGTCGTTTTCCATGAGGCTGCGGCGCACGAGCGATGCATGTCCGGCATGCAGTGCTCCCATTGTGGGAACGAGGCCTATGCTACAACCACTTGACCTGAAAGCCGCAAGTTGGGCCTTCAGGTCATTGATAGTATGTACTACGTTCATTGTTTCCCTTTCTGTTATTTCTTTTCCTTGAGCAGATCGCGTATTTCTGTCAGGAGCACTTCTTCGTTGCTTGGAGCGGCAGGAGCCTCGGCAGCCTCTTCTGCTTCCTTCTTCTTGCGCAGGTTCGACAGGCGGTTGATACCCTTGATCATGAGGAAGATGCAGACAGCGATGATGAGGAAGTCGACGATGTTCTGGATGAATGCGCCGTAGTTGAGGGTCACTGCCTCGGTTGCAGCAGCTATTTCGTTGCCGGCAGCGTCGAGTTGTGCAGGCACTGCGTCTTTCAGCACCACCTTCATGCTGGTGAAGTCCATTCCTCCGAGCAGTGTGCCCAATGGTGGCATCAGTACGTCGGAAACGAAGCTGGTGACGATTTTTCCGAATGCGCCGCCGATGATTACACCGACTGCCATGTCCATCACATTGCCCTTGAGGGCGAATTCCTTGAATTCCTGAATGAAATTTGCCATAGTTGTTCTTACGTTTAAATGGTTTGTATTTTTTATCGATGCAAAGGTAATAATAAAAATTCAAGTGCAGGTCATCTAACAAGAAAAATGTGCTGATGCTGCATGTTTTTTTCTGTTCAGATGCGTGTTTTGTGTTTTATGAAGTGAGAGAAGTGAGATGATGAGGTTGTTGTATCACATACACGATATGTCTATATTGTTATTAAAAGTTTTACCAGACAGCAATAATCTGTCATACACTACCTGATTATGGGCTTAATCACTGCCACCATGCTTACAGACGTGTACAGCGGGGTATGAAAACGAGGATATCCTCGCAGGCCCTTGACGATATCCTCGCAGGCCTTTGACGATATCCTCGCAGGCCCTTGAGGATATCCTCGCATTTGTTCTTAGACTTAGGCCCGTAAGTTCATAGACTTAGGCCCGTAAGTTCATAGACTTCTTCGCGTGCGCTTTGAGGAAGTCGGCTCATGAGGCGGGCAATCAACAAAGTGACTAACGACCCTCCCGTTGTAATCGATGAAGAAATAAACAGAATGTATGCCACAAACCATTGTTCATTGTTCACTCTATTTTACATTTTAGGTGTTGTAACGAGTGAAATACAATAAGTAAATAAAAATAATATGATTCAAGGCTTGTCGCGTTCACAATAAATTGTTACCTTTGCACCCCGAAAGAAGTTGAAAACATGACTCATCGCATACTCAATATACTATGTTTCCTCATCATCATGCTACTCATGGTGGCATGCGTGTCGTCGAAACACTATTGTAATTGTGGATAAAAAGAAGTTAGAAAACAAAAAATACATTTTAGGAATTTTATATTAACAAAAAAACAAACTAAAAAGAAATGGCAACAAAAGTAGCTATCAACGGTTTCGGCCGTATCGGTCGCCTCGCATTCCGTCAGATGTTTGAGGCTGAAGGTTATGAAGTAGTAGCAATCAACGACTTGACAAGACCAAAGATGCTTGCTCACCTGCTGAAGTACGACACAGCTCAGGGTGGTTTCGCAGGCAAGTTTGGTGAAGGCAAGCACACTGTAGAAGCAACAGAGAACTCAATCATCGTAGATGGTAAGGAAATCACTATCTACGCTATGCCAAACGCAGCAGAACTGCCTTGGGGCAAGCTGGGTGTTGACGTAGTTCTCGAGTGCACCGGTTTCTACACTTCAAAGGCAAAGGCTGAGGCTCACATCCAGGCTGGTGCTAAGAAGGTAGTTATCTCTGCTCCTGCAGGCAACGACCTCCCAACTATCGTTTACAACGTGAACCACAAGACTCTGACTGCAGCCGACACTGTTATCTCTGCAGCTTCTTGTACTACAAACTGCTTGGCTCCTATGGCTGCAGCTCTCAACAACTACGCTCCTATCTGCTCTGGTATCATGTCAACCATCCACGCTTACACTGGCGACCAGATGATTCTTGATGGCCCACAGCGCAAGGGTGACCTCCGTCGTAGCCGTGCTGGTGCTTGCAACATCGTTCCTAACTCAACAGGTGCTGCCAAGGCTATCGGCCTCGTAATTCCTGAACTCAACGGTAAACTCATCGGTTCTGCTCAGCGCGTTCCAACTCCAACAGGTTCGACTACTATCCTCGTAGCTGTAGTTAAGGGTAAGGACGTTACAGTAGAAGGCATCAACGCTGCTATGAAGGCTGCCGGAACTGAGTCATTCGGCTACACTGAAGACCAAATCGTTTCTTCTGACATCATCGGTATGAAGTATGGTTCACTCTTCGACGCTACTCAGACAATGGTTAGCAAGATCGACGACGATACATACCAGGTACAGGTTGTAAGCTGGTACGACAATGAGAACTCTTACACTTCTCAGATGGTTCGCACTATCAAGTACCTTGCTGAACTCAAGTAAGAAACAAACCCACACACATACATACACAAAGAAGACGATGTGTATGTAGTGAAATGAAGAGGGTGTGCCATTTTTGACACACCCTCTATTATGCAAAAGAGAAAGAAACATGGTTATGCAGAATGTCTGAAGTACATGCAAAAGATCGAAAATATAACTGTCAAGCCTCGTGATTGCAAGAGGCAGATGAGGTCGTGCGCACTGTTGTATGGTTTCTGGAATGGGATTTTTTTCATTTTGTCTTGCTTTGCGGCAAATGCACAGACAAAGTTTGTTGAATCATGGATATATAGTGACGTGGCTTTATCAAGAGGAATGCAAATGCAGTTTGTTAAATCAATGGTTGATACAGGGTGCTCGTTTTGTGTCATTGATTCAGCTTATGCTTCGGATGTATTTAAGATAAAAGAAAACGACTACATCACAGAAGGCTACATAAAGAAACGGAACTTCATCGTTCTTGATTCTCTGGAGTTTTGTGGTACTACTTATCGCGAGGTGTATTGTATCGTGATGGATTTGTCGGGCAAGTTTATGGATTATGCTCCACGTTTCATCGTTGGTGGGAATATACTTATACGCGGTGCTTGGAAATTTGATTTGGCTAACAACTCTGTTGAACCATGCGACATCAAGCCGACGGCATCCGGCGATGTTATCCATTGGAAGTATTTTCCAAGAAATATGTCGGTGAACACGATTCGGCTTAAAGGGGTTATAGGAAAGCAAAAGGTTGATTTCCTCTTCGATACAGGTTCAAGATACAGCAAATTACCTATTGGCTTTAAGGCTGGGCCAACTGAAACAGTCAGAAAAGAGAGTGCGAATGAGGATAGCAGCCTGCAGATGGTAGAAGCCGAGCTGACCAGAAATGTAGGTTTCAAAATCGGCAAGCATGAATTTACTCATGATTTCTTCGACGGCCAGCGCGACTGTGGGCTTCTGAACGCATATTCGTTTGGTGGTATAGCTGTCATATTGAATTACGAGCGTCGAACTTTAGAGGTCGTATATGAATGAAATCAAGGTTGCAGTGGCGGCAGTTCAGGGCACGCGGTGCAAGCAGAAGACCATCGAAAGACAAAAAAACAAATACCCTCATACAAACAATTCGTCCGATATGCTGTGCTTATCTTGGTTGCAGGCTCTTGCGGTAGTCGCTGGGCGACTGGCCAAGGTGCTTGGTGCAGTAGCGGCTGAAATAGGATAGGGAAGTGAAATTCATGAGGTCGGCTATCTGGGTGAGCGACATGCGCTCGTCGTTCAGATAATCTTTCAAGATGGGTATGGTGTGGCGGTCGATGTATGTGGTGACACTATGACCCGTGACGCGCTTGATGGTGGACGAGAGGTATTTGGGTGACACATTGAGCCGCTGGGCATAGTAGCCCACATCGCGCTCTGTGCGACTGATGCCGGTCGATAGCAGTGTCATCAGCTGTTTCACGATATATGCAGTGCGGTCGGTGTGTGAGTCGGTAGCTTCTTGCTGGGCATGAGCCTCGAAGATGTCGTACATCATGGTGAGACAGAGGCTGCCCATCAGTTCGCTATAGAACTGCAGGTGGCTGTCGTTCATGCGGCCAAACAGACGATGGAAGTCGTCAGATATGTGTGACGCTTGTTCGTCGGTGAGCCGGATTACAGGGTTTTGGTTGAGCGATATGCTGCCCCCGATGCTGTAGTTGTTTGATGGCAGCAGGTTTTGCAGAAACTTATAGTCGGCAGCAAACCATTCCACCTCCAAGTCGGCATGTGCTGCAAGGTTGCTCACCCGATGTGGCATCGGAATCACCACCAAGTCGTTTTTCGAGATGTGATAGCAGTGCTCGTTGAACACAAAACTGCCTTCACCCCCGATGCAGAGCAGGTGAATACAAGTATGGCGCAACTCATGGGCATTCATCCCATAGAAGTCAGTCGAATATCTGAAATCAGCCTTCATGACTGCAAATTTACACATTATTTTATATATATAAACACGATTTGCGTAAAAAGTGAAAATCATGACGCAAATTGTGAAAGCGATGTAACGGAAAAACGTCGTAACTTTGCAGCGTGAAACTTATAATAATGGAAAAAACGATTATGAACATCAAAAGTATCATCACAGCCACCATGGCATTGCTGCTGTCAACAGCTTGCAGCGCAGGCGCAAAACAAGAAACGGTTATGAATAAAGACGGAAAAGCATTGGTAGTGTTCTTCTCACATGCAGGAGACAACTACGCAGTGGGAAACATCGAGGTGGGCAACACTAAGATTGTGGCCGACTACATCACAGAGCTGACGGGTGCCGCTCAGTTTGAAATCGTCACCCATAAGTACGACGGTATGGCATACACGCCACTCATCAATCTGGCAAAGGAAGAAGCAAGCAAAGGCGAATTGCCTGAGTATGAAGGCGACGTAGACCTCGCGAAGTACGACACAGTGTTTATCGGTGGCCCAGTATGGTGGGGCACATATCCGCAGGTCATGTTCACCTTCTTCAAGAAGCATAAAGACGACCTGAAGGGTAAGACCATCATACCGTTCACCACCCACGAAGGCTCGGGACTTGCCAACTGCGTGGAAGATGTGAAGAAAGCATTCCCCGGTGCCAGCGTGCAGAAAGGCTTCAGCATATATGGCCACGAGGTGCGCACAGAGAAGAAGAAAGTGGAGAAATGGATTGAAGGACTTGGTTATTAAAAACAGAAGACGATGGATTATATCAAATTATACAACGGCGTCGAAATGCCGACATTGGGCTACGGAGTGTTTCTCGTAAGCCCCGACGAATGTGAACGCTGCGTGAGTGATGCGTTGAGCGTAGGATACAGGTTGATAGACACGGCCCAGGCCTATCAAAACGAGGAAGGAGTGGGCAATGCATGGCGCAAGAGTGGCATACGCCGCGAAGACCTATTCCTCGTGACCAAAGTGTGGATATCCAACAACGGAGAGGAACGTGCAGCCAAGAGCATCGACGAAAGCCTGCGCAAGTTGCAGACCGACTATATCGACCTGCTACTCATACATCAGGCCTATGGCGATGTGTTTGGCACATGGCGCGCCATGGAGAAAGCCTACCGTGCTGGCAAGGTGCGTGCAATAGGTGTGAGCAACTTCCAGGCAGGTCGTTTCTTCGATTTTGCACACTATGTAGAGCTGAAGCCTATGGTGAACCAACTGGAGTGTAACACACTTTCGCAGCAGACAGGCATCGAACCCGTCCTCCATGAGTTCGACACCAAGATGATGGCATGGTATCCACTTGGCGGACAAGGCACCGGCGACATCATCAAGAGCGAACAGCTGGCGGCTATCGGAGCCAAGTATGGTAAGACCGCACCACAGGTAGCACTGCGTTGGCTCACCCAGCGGGGCATCGTGGCCATACCCAAGTCGAGCCACAAAGAGCGTATGGCGCAAAACATCGACATCTTCGACTTCACACTGACCGATGCCGACATGGCTCAAATCTCACAGATGAACCAACACGATGCAGGCACCCGCAACTTCGGCGACCCCCAGTTTGTGAAATATCTCATCGAGACCTACGGATAAGATCGACGACGGTGTGATGATTGGTCCCAACGTGCGCATCGTAACTTACAACCACGACTTCCAGAACCGCATGGTGCTGCGCTGCAAGCCTGTTCACATCGGTCGCAATGCTTGGATTGGCGTGGGAGCCATCATCCTGCCAGGAGTGACTATAGGTGAGAATGCTGTTGTGGCTGCCGGAGCAGTAGTGACTAAGGACGTAGCTCCAAATACCATCGTGGGTGGCAATCCTGCCAAATTCATAAAAAGTGTAGAGTAACATGAACAAACTGCTTTCCACAATATGCTGTATACTGCTGGTCTGTGCCTCACAGGCGCAGACCATGCGTGTGTGGATGAAGGATGGCTCAGAGCGGCAGTTTGCCGTGAGCGAGATTGACAGTGTGAGATTCAGCGAAAAGGAAACAAGCATGGAACAGATCAAACAGGAGATAGAGCATTTCTTAGACGACTGGAACGCCGCGATGATTGCGGCAGACACAGTGCGGCTGGGAGCCATGATGGACGATGACATCATCCTTCGCCACATCACTGGCATGACACAGACCAAGCGTGAGTGGCTGGAAGAGGTGGCCAGCGGCTCAATGAAGTATCACAAGATAGAGAAGCGCGATGTCGTGGTGACCTCAAACAGCGACGGTTCAGCCAGCGTTTCATTTACTTCGGTCATCACCGCTACCATCTGGGGCAGCTATGGCACATGGACGCTTAGCGGCACCATGAGGCTGGTGAAGCGCAGCGAACGTTGGATCAGAGTAGAATAATTTGCTGTTCTTAAAAGGCGGGAGAAGGTAACAAAAGATGCACCTTTTCTTGCCCTTTTACATTTTTTTTCTAATAAAATGACTTGATTCTTGCCGAAAATGCTTATCTTTGCAGTCGTTAAATCCATAAAACGAAATGAACGATGACCTATTTCAATCAGTTTCACAAGGAAGCATCGGAGCGCAAGATGCGGAAAATAGAAGAATCGAAGCAATCGCCGATGAACTCCGTCGACGCTGCAAACTATATGAAGCGCAATGTAGAGATGGCGAGTCGCATGTAAGCCCATTTGAGGCAGAGCAACGAGCGGCAGAAAATTTTGCTAAAGAGTTTGGTCTGTGGATTCC
>JAFUSD010000072.1 GCA_017480685.1 Bacteroidaceae bacterium | reverse complement strand
AGTTTTCTATTTTGGTTCGTAAGTCTTAGTTTCTATCGAGCGTGCAATGATTCTGCGCATTTCGAAGCGGTCGGCAACGAGTCCGGCTGCTTTGGCTTGCAGCATGATGTTGCCTATAGCCGTGCCTTCAACAGGTCCGGTTATAACTGGCATCTGGAGTGCGTCGGCAGTCATCTGCATGAGGTACGGGTTGCGCGAGCCACCTCCGATGACGTGCAGGCGCTTGATTTCTACTGGCGAAAGTTCGCGCAGATAGCCTATCACTTCGCGGTAGCGCAGTGCGAGACTTTCGAATATGCAGCGGGCCATCTCGCGATAGTCTTGCGGTATGTGCTGCCCTGTCTCTTTGCAATATCCACGAATGGCCTCCACCATCGATGTAGGGTTGGCAAAGCGTGGGTCGTCGGGGTTGATGATTGATTGCATGGGACGGGCCTCCATTGCGTTGCGGTTTATTTCGTTCACATCGGCAGGTGCGTCGGTCCACTCGCTTCGGCAGCGTTCGAGCAGCCACATGCCGCATATGTTTTTCAGGAAGCGTGTGGTGCCCTCGATGCCACCTTCGTTGGTGAAGTTGTATTCCATGCTGCGGGGGTTGATTATTGCCTCGGGGGCTTCGATTCCGAGCAGCGACCATGTGCCGCAACTCAGGTAGGCATAGTTGGCATCGAGTGCCGGCACGGCAGCCACGGCGCTTGCCGTATCGTGTCCTGCAACTGCCACTACGGGCACAGGGCCGAGGCCTGTGATGCGCTGCACTTCATCGGAGAGCACGCCCACCACCTGTCCAGGGTCGACATACCGACCGAAGTTCTCTTCGCCCAGCCGTACAGCATTGGCCAGTTCGGGGTCGATGCGTCGGGTTGCGGGGTTGAGCATCTGGCTGGTGCTCAGTATGGTGTATTCGCATACAGCCTCGCCAGTGAGCATATATGTCAGTGCATCGGGAATGAATAGAATTTTCTGTGCTGCCTGGAGAGCCGAGTCGTTGTTTATGCGTTGGGCGTAGATTTGGAACAATGTGTTGAACTGCATGAACTGTATTCCAGTCTTCTCATACACCTTATTCTTATTTACGTGCGCGAAGAACTCCTCCATCACCCCGTCGGTGTAGGGGTCGCGGTAGCATCGTGGATTTCGCAACACATGTCCGTCGCTGCCGATACACACGAAATCCACGCCCCATGTGTCGATTCCAATCGATGTGAGGTCGATTCCCTCATCGCTGCACTGACGTAGTGCACGTATGATTTCGGCATACAGGGCATAGATGTCCCACACGTAGTGACCTCCCACCTCGATTATGTTGTTTGGAAATCGGGTCAGTTCGCGTTGCTGCAAGATTCCATTCTCGATGATGCCCAAGATGGTTCGTCCACTTGTTGCTCCAAGGTCTACTGCAAGAAAAGCCATATTATTTACGATTTGAGGATTTACGATTTACGATTAATTTACGATTTAGTAATTGTATTATTTCCTTCCGGATGGTATCTTCCCTCCTTGGGGGCAACCAGCGAAATCGTAGCAATTGGGTAGCGAAGCGACGGAGGGGATAAGAGATGTGGGCTTTAACAATCGTCTTCTATCTCCATATTTCTTACATCCAAAACTTGGATATCCTCATCTTCATCACTTCTTGTGCTCCACTGGCTGCGAGTCAGCTTGCCGGTTGTTTTTCAGAGTGGGCGTATGGTCACTTCGCGGTTGTAGGCGGCTGGTTTGGCTCGATATTCGTCGAGCACATATACGCAGGTGCACCCCACACCGGTGGTTGCGTAGTCGATGTTGAGGGTATAGCGGTCTTTTTGTGGTTGCAGTTGATATGTGAACTGGCTCTTGGTGAGGTTCTCAGTCGTGAACTGATAGGCGTTGAAGTTGAAGAGTTCGTTCATCGAAACCTGTATGCCATGACCTTCGGCATCAAGCAACTGCAGATAGCGCAGGTCGGTGCGCAGTGCGTGGTCTTGCGGCAGGAGATATGGCTCGTACATGTCTCCGACGATCTTCGACCAGATGCCCACTTTGTAGCCGGTCTTACGGTCGGGATAGTTCTCTTCGGGACCGCGGCCATACCATTTGATTTGGTCGAAATCGTTGGCTACCGATGTGGTGAATCCGATGCGTGGCAGCATCTCGGGCAGTTTGCCTTGCGGACTCAGGTGGTTCTGTATCTTCACCGTTCCGTCGTCGTAGAAATGATAAGTGTAGTCGATCGAGAAGCCTGCGAGCTGTACGCCCGAGATGTAGAGGTCGAGCTGTCCGTATGATGATGCTCCAACCTGTACCACCTGGTGTACGCGTACCGTGGTTTCGTGTTCGTTGTGCGAGAGTCGCACTTCGGTCGGACGTATCTTCAGTTGGTTCACCCCCTTCGAGTAGAAGAGCGTAGACACCATGTTTCCGTAGCCTTCAGCATATCCGCCGTTGACACGGAAGGCATCCCACGAGTCGAACTCATTGGCGAGCGGTGCACGCCACAAGTTGAACTCTATCGGTGCTTTCAGCACTGGCTTGCCGTATACCTCTATTTGCTCCATATTGCCTGTCTGCTTGTTGATGGTGTAGCAGAACCGGTTACCGCTTATCTTGATAAGTTGGTCGGTTTCGTCGGCATTTACCTTGCTTGCAGTGAGTTGTGTGTCAGTTGCGGGTAGGTTCCACGATGTGAGTTCCAACTGGTCCCATGCCACTTCGTGTCCTGCTTTGGCCCATAGTTGGTCGGTCCGTAGTGTCGATGTGATGTTGATGCGGTATTCCTTGCCTGGCTTTATGACTGGTTTGTGGTATGGAATGCGTATCACCTCGCTTGTCATGGCGGGTGTTGCGAGCTGTATGTCTCCCTGCTCCACGATTTCGTCATCGGCCATGAGAGCCCAGTGTGTGGCATATTGCGACAAGTCGGTGAAGAACAGGCGGTTGGTCACTTCGGCCTCGCCTGTGTCGGCATTGATGAGCCGGATGCTCACCGGTTGTGTGGTCCACTTCATCTGCACCATCTCGGGTTGCACGGTGCGGTCGGGCCATATACATCCGTAGGTGCGCATGTTGGCTGCAATGGTGAAGAATGTGCCTTCATCGCCTGCGCTGTCGAATGTGAGGTAGAGCACTGCATCCTCGGCCTTACCTTCACCGTCGGCCATGCAGCGGTTGAAGATGGCCACGTTGTCCATCTCAGCCTGAGCCGTGTAGGTGGTTTGTGCGTCTTGTGCGTGGTTGCCAGCAAGGCGTCCTATGTTGATGGGGTAGGGGAAGTTGCTCAGTACTCCGCGTTCGCCTCCGCCGTTGTTTCCGCGTCGTCCTGCCTGCTGTTCGGCCGGTGTGGTTGTGGTGGTTCCGAGTAGTTTGTGGTCGATATATAGTTTCATCTCATGACCGTCCCACGATGCCGTGACGTGGTGCCAGTGGTCGAGCCAGTCGGCCGGCAGGTCGACATCGAGTGTGTGTTTCACTCCCGAGTGCAGGTAGAACTGCAGTTTGTCGGCTCCACGCTGCACGACTCCGAACTGTGTGTTGCCCTTGGTGACGTATGGTGCACCCTCGTGTATGCTGCACAGTTTGCCTGGCTTCACATCGAAGCTGATGGTCAGTTCCTTGCCCGACAGCTCCACGTTCTGGCTGCGATAGACCTCGACCCACTCTTCAAGACCGCTGAGGTGTAGTACGCCTTTCTCTACCTTTGCGCCCGACATGAGGTGTACGGGTGTGTCGAACGGTGAGCTGTCTTTCAGTGGTCGAATATGCTCGGTGAGTCCTGGATTGACGAAATCCCACAATGCACCGCCCATGAGTCGTGGGTGGCGACGTATGACGTCCCAGTATTCGTCCATGCCTCCGCCTGCATTGCCTGCCACTGAGAGGTCTTCGTCCATGAACGACGGACGAGGGTCGCTCTCTTCAGGCACCAGCGCGGTGTTCCTCTCCAGTTCGTATGGTGTAGGGTATCGTGGGCCTATGATGTCTTCGGCTGCATGTGCGTAGGCGTTACCACCGTACATGAAGTAGCGTGTGGGGTCGTATTTCTTGCCTTCCTTCACCACCTCGCCGATGAGCGGACCTTCGCCGCTCTCGTTGCCTGCACTCCAGAAGAGCACGCACGGGTGGTTGCGGTCGCGCAGCACCAGTTGGCGCACTCGCTCCTGATACATGCCCAGGAATTGCTGGTCGTTTGATATGTATTCGGTGGCATGAGCTTCGTCGCCTGTCTCGTCGATGATGTAGAGGCCGTATTCGTCGGCCAGTTCGAGATAGCGGTTCACTGGTGGATAGTGCGATGTGCGTACACCGTTGAAGTTGTGCTGTTTCAGTATCTCCATGTCGCGGCGTATGGTTGCCTCGTCCATCACGTGTCCGTGTTCGGGATGCTGCATGTGGGTGTTGATGGCGTTCAGCTTGATTGGCTTGCCGTTGAGGTAGAACACTTGGTGGCGTATTTCTGTCTCCTTGAATCCCATCTTGCTTGATATCTGATGCATCACGCGTCCGTCGCTGTCGAGCAGCTCGAGGCGCAGGGTGTAGAGCGACGGTGTCTCGCTTGTCCATTTGTAGGGGTTGGATATGTGTTCGGTGAACTGTACCGAGTGCTTTCCCACTCCGTTCATGCTGAAGTGGTGGGATGTCATCATCTTCACCTGCGAGCCCTTCGGGTCGGTGAGTGTGGCTCGCACGGCGTAAGTGCCCGTTGCATCCTCATATTTCTTCACATCGACATTGAGTTGCATCGTTGCATCGCGATACTGATTGTCGAGGTCGGTAGTCACAAACCAGTCGAACAGGCGTGTCTTGGGGGTGGCATAGAGTGTCACGTCGTCGAAGATGCCCGCCAGTCGCCAGTAGTCCTGTCCCTCGAGGTAGTAGCCGTCGCTGTATTTCACCACACACACGGCCAGCGTGTTCTTGCCGGCTTGCAGATAAGGCGTCACGTCGTATTCGGCTGGCTCTTGTCCACCTTCGTTATATCCCACCTGTTTTCCGTTCATCCACACGAACGATGCGCTCTGGGTCTTCTCCATGCGCAGGAACACCTGGCGTCCGTTCCACTCGCGTGGCAGAGTGAATGTCTTGCGATATGCACCTGTGGGGTTGTACTCTCTTGGCACATGGGGCGGATTGGCTTTGAACGGGGCAGGTACGTTGCGGAACTGCGGGTCGCCAAATCCCTCCATCTCCCAGTTGCTCGGAACGGGTATGTAGCTCCATTTGCTGTCTTTGAAGCTTGGCATGAAGAATTCTTGTGGCACCTCTTCGGGGGTGGTGGCAAAGTAGAAGCGCCACTGTCCGTTGAGCGACATGTGGTCGTCGGCCTTGTAGTAGGCATGACCTTCCTCCTGACCCTCTTCAAACACCGCGGTGTTCTCTATATAGTCGTATATATGTTCCAGATACTGGGCATTTGCCTGAAACATGGATGCAGCTATCAGACATATTGTAAACAACTTTCTTTTCATATAGTGTATTATATTTATCCTACCTCTTCTTCGAGATACAAGAACCGCTTAATGCTCTTCTTCGGAGTCTTCTCAAATTCCTGCTGCATGACCTTTATACCGGCTATCTGCTCATAGGCGGGCAATTCTTGGTTCACCTCCCTTCTCGTCTTGTCGAGAGCCAAGCTCAGTTCCTTGGCCGATATTCCGGCAGCCTCGGCCTCGTCGTGGTCGGGATAAATCAGTGCATACAGCCGTCCAGCCTTCTGTATGACAACACTTTCAGCCACGAGCATCATGGCATTGAGTTTGTCTTCTATCTCTTCGGGGTATATGTTTTGTCCGTTAGGTCCGAGCAACATATTTTTCGAGCGTCCGCGTATGCTTATCGTACCGTCGGCCTGCATCACACCCAGGTCGCCCGTGTGATACCATCCGTCGGCATCTATCGCTGAGTCGGTCGCCTCCTTGTTCTTGAAGTAACCCAGCATCACACCGTCGCCCCTTACCAGTATCTCGCCTACGATGTTGGCAGGGTCGGTGCTGCCGATTTTAATTTCCATGCGGTCTATGGCCTTTCCGCAAGT
>JAFUSD010000071.1 GCA_017480685.1 Bacteroidaceae bacterium | reverse complement strand
CCTGGTATCATCGATGCCAGGTGCTTGATGTTGCCCATGCGCTTCACCTTCTGTATCTGTCTGTAGAAGTCGTTGTAGTCGAACTTGTTTTTCTTTATATTCTTCTCCAGTCGCTTGGCTTCTTCTTCGTCAAACTTTTGCTGGGCACGCTCCACGAGGCTCACGATGTCGCCCATGCCGAGTATGCGGTCGGCCATGCGTGCGGGGTGGAACACATCGAGGGCTTCCATCTTCTCGCCCGTACCCACAAACTTGATAGGCTTATCTACCACGGTGCGGATTGAGAGTGCAGCACCGCCGCGTGTGTCGCCATCGAGTTTGGTGAGGATTACGCCGTCGATGACCAGTCGTTCGTTGAATGTCTTGGCGGTGTTCACGGCATCCTGACCTGTCATGGCATCGACCACGAGCAGTGTTTCGGCGGGGTTGCATGCAGCCGTTATCTGCTCTATCTGCTGCATCAGCTCTTCGTCGATTGACTGACGTCCGGCCGTATCGACAATCACCGTGTCGTAGTTCTTGGCGCGTGCCTCCATGATGGCGTTCTGTGCTACCTGCACGGGGTCGGTGGCTCCAAGTTCGAGGTGTATGGGCACATCGACTTGTTCGGCCAATACGCGCAACTGCTCCATAGCTGCTGGACGGAATGTGTCGCATGCAGCAAGTAGCGGACGACGGTGCATCTGCTTTTTCAGCATCAGTGCCAGCTTGCCGCTCATGGTGGTCTTACCGGCTCCGTTCAATCCTGCCATCAGTATCACGGCCGGACGTCCTGTGAGGTTCAACTCTGTAGCCTTGCCGCCCATCAGTTCGGTGAGTTCGTCGTGAACAATCTTCACCATCAGCTGACTTGGCTTCACGGCTGTGAGCACATTCTGGCCGAGTGCTTTCTGCTTCACCGTGTCGGTGAATGTCTTGGCCACTTTGTAGTTTACGTCGGCTTCGAGCAGGGCCTTACGTACGTCCTTGAGTGTTTCGGCAACATTGATTTCGGTGATTTTGCCTTCACCTTTCAGTATCTTGAACGACCGTTCGAGGCGTTCGCTTAGGTTTTCAAACATAGTCTTATTTACTATTTACCATTTACTATTTACCATTTATAGCTATTTTGCTATTTATTATTTATTCATTGACCATCCGGGTTGAGTTCCCCTCCTTGCGATGGGGGAAGATAGGCTTATTGACCTTCCGGATGGATTATCACTTCCCTTTGGGGGAGCAGGGAGGGGGCCTATTTTCTTCCTTTGTAGATGAGGTATGCTATTACGGCAATCACGAGTGCGATGGCAGCATAGCCTATGATGTGGCTGTAGTGCGACACGATGCCGATGAGTTCGTCTTTGGGCATCGAGTTGTGGCATGCTACTCCTATAGCTACCAGTATGCTGTTCCATATTGCAGCGCCGAGGCATGTGAATATGGTGAACTTCATGAGGTTTATGCGTGCCAGACCTGCCGGTATTGATATTAGCTGGCGTATGGCAGGTATCATGCGGCCGATGAGCGTCGATACGGCTCCGTGGCGGTCGAAGTAGTCTTCGGCTTTCTTCACTTTCTCGGCATCGATGAGGCATATATGCCCTATGCGGCTGTTGGCGAATGCATAAACGATGGGTCGTCCCAGGAAGTAGGATAGGGCATAGTTGATCATGGCTCCGATGAGAGCGCCTATGGTTCCGCACACTATCACCATTGGTATCGACATCTCGCCCTCGGCGCATGCCATGTAGGCTGCCGGTATCATCACCACTTCGGATGGAAACGGGATGAACGAGCTCTCGATGGCCATCAGTGCTATGATCCACCAATAGTTGAGGTTGTTGAGTGCTCCTTCAGTCAAGTTTACAATGATTTCTTCCACGTTCTTTCTGTCGTTTCTTTTTTTACAATGCATGATGAACAGCGGATGTCTGTTCTCATTTCTTCATTATTCGGAATCGGAGTGCAAAGTTACAAAAAAAGTTT
>JAFUSD010000070.1 GCA_017480685.1 Bacteroidaceae bacterium | reverse complement strand
GCCGAAGATATTATTGTGGCAGAACGTAGTGAAGAGGAATCGGTGTTTCATCGTCTTGATCCTGAAAAACTGAAGTCATGGCGCAATCATTATTCACTTGGTGAATTGTGGAGGAAGAATGTATTGGGAGAACGGCCATGAGTAGGATTTTTATTGTTGTTGAGGGACAAACAGAAGAAGCATTTGTAAAAGAAGTGCTCCGGCCGTATCTGAATGATCACGGTGTGTATTATGTTACACCTATTGTAATACATACCAATACGAAACATTACAAAGGTGGCTTTGTGAACTACGCCCACCTGCGGAATGATATTGTTAGTTTGTTGCAGTCGGAGGGTCACGATGTATTTGTTACTACGTTCGTAGATTTCTTTCGAATCCCCAATACTATTCCTCATTACAACCAAATATCAAATAGGGGGACTCACCTTGAACAGGTGGATGGGATGCAGAAAGAAATTGACGATGATATAAATGACCGCAGATTTTCTTCGTACATTCAACTTCATGAATTTGAAGCATTGCTTTTTTCTTCAAATAAGGGCTTTGAAAAATGGATGGCTGAGAATAAGATGCAAACGGATGACATCATCAGCAAATTCCCAAATCCGGAAGATATCAATACATCCACCGATGGTGCTCCTTCAAAGAGGTTGCAGGCTATACAGCCGACCTATGACAAAGTGATACAAGGCAATCTAATAGCCTTAGAGGTTGGCATAAGGCAGATGCTTGACAAGTGCCCTCGTTTCAGTCAGTGGGTAGAGATGCTCATTGATAGAGGTAAAAAGTAAGTCGTTCTTTTATTCTGTAACAGTGAGGAGAGTAAGTCGTAAGATGTAGGATGTCTGATATATGAAAAAGATGAAAATCATTGATAGGGAATTGCTGGATGAGGTGAGCCGGCAGGCGAAAACTTCGCCCCGCTTGCGGATGAACTATAACTTCCACGAGTCGTTGGAAGATAAATGCCATCGTATGCTTAATGCCGTTGAACCAGGAACACTGGTGCCCATCCATCGACATCCTACTAAAGATGAATCGTTTGTCATCCTCAGGGGAAAGGTAAGGTCGACGACATATAATGATGATGGAAGTGTGATTGAGAGTGTTGTGCTTTGCCACGAGAATGGGGTGTATGGCGTCGATATTCCTAAAAACGTGTGGCACAGACTTGAGGCCATGGAACCGGATTCCGTAATCTTCGAATGTAAGGAGGGACCATTTGTTCCACATGAAATGGAAGGTGTACTCAATATCGTGAAGAATTGATTATTAGGCAGGCAGAGATTTGTTGAATGAAAAAGGAGGGGATGAAATAATCAAGAATGGATAGTGTCCGCTTTCAGGGTTATGCGCTTAGCGCACATTTGTTCTCTTTCCCCCCTGTCCCTTCAATCTCCGTATTACCGACATTTGAAACTCGAATAACAGATGCTGATTTGCCAGGGGGAAAAGGTGGATATCAATGTGATTTTATAAAATTATCTGAAATGGATAATCTTTTTTGGATAATTCTTTGCGGTGTCGGATAAAAGGCGTATATTTGCAAGTGAAAAGATGCTGTAATGATGGAAAATCCTTTTATAACCTACGGATATGAGTCGGCAGACTATTTCTGTGACCGCAAAGAAGAGACGCATCAGCTTGTGCGTCTGCTGACCAATGGTAATCATGTGGCCTTGATATCGCCAAGGCGCATGGGCAAGACAGGCTTGATTTGTCATTGCTTTGCTCAACCTCAAATACACGATAATTTTTATACATTCTTAATTGATATTTACGCTACGAAGAACCTTCAGGATTTTGTCTTCCAAATGGGTAGAAGCATCGTCGCCCGCTTAAAGACTAAGGGGCAGGCTGCTATTGACAAATTCTTGCAGGTAGTAACGTCGCTAAGGACTGGCATATCATTTGATGGGCAGGGGAATGCCAGCTGGAACCTCGGTATTGGTGATATAAATACTCCCTCTTTCACTCTGGAGGAGATTTTTGATTATCTGCAATCTGCAGATAAAAAATGTATTGTAGCTATCGATGAGTTTCAATCTATATCTGCTTATGCAGAAGCCAATGTTGAAGCTCTTTTACGCACTTATATACAGTCTTGTCGTAATGCCGTATTCGTGTTTGCTGGTTCGCAGCAAAGCATGATGAGCGAAATGTTTTCATCGCCTGCTCGTCCGTTTTACCAAAGCGTGTCGCTCATGTTCTTGAAGCCCGTGGCCCTTGTCGAGTATGAACGATTTGCTGAGCGACATTTTGAAAATGGCGGTAAACATATAGAAAAAGGTACCGTGGAGTTGATCTATAATCAGTTTGATGGGATTACATGGTATCTGCAACGTATCCTCAACCACCTTTATGCTTCGACCGACATGGCTAAAATCGATGATGTAAAGAATGCTATAATGCAAATCGCAAGACAAAACGAGGACGCATACGAGGATACCATCATTCAGTTGACATCCCGCCAGCGGGACCTGCTTATTGCTGTGGGAAGAGAGGGATGTGCTACAAAGATTACCGGTACGCAGTTTGTGAAACGTTATCATTTGGAATCGGCCAGCAGTGTGCAGAAAGCAGCATCTATGTTGGTAGCAAAACAGATTCTGACACATAGAAACGGTGTGTATGAGGTATATGATAAGTTTATGAAGGAATGGCTGAGATACAGATATCAGTGACAATCCTATTTCTGTGCTTTCTGTGCTTTCTGTGTGAAATAATAAAACCATTCGGCGTGTGGGTAAGGGTCACACAGAAATCACGGAAATCACGGAAATTGGCCGTGCGGTGTGTTTCTGTGCTTTCTTTGCTTTGACTACGTCTTCCTCCTTCGCACCTCGGCAATTCAAGCAAACTTGATTGCTCTCGGTTTGTCGTCGGTTCTGTGTGACAAAAAAATCTTTCTTTATACTCTTATAACATTAAACATAGTTGAGCAGTATAACTGACAAATTCATTATTTTTATGCATTTGTTTGCTGATATCAAATATAAATAATGGATTTTATTTGCTGGTATCAAACAAAAGTGTTCCTTTGTCCACGAATTGACAATGCGGATTTATCCGTCATCCGTCAGTTTTATGGTATAACGAATTGTGCCCCAGTTGTTTGGTGGTATAAAAAACATGTCGCTGCGCAAACAACTCCCAATGTGTTTTGGACTTCGTCCTTTGAACTGAATATTAAACAAATAGTTCTTTCTGAACGTCGTCGTAGTGCATGTCAATTGTTGAAATAAGCTGGTTTAATAGCCGCTTTTAAGGATTAGGATGATGTGTTTGCTGACTAATCGAATAAATATGGTTGCCATTTTCAATAGTGTTGTTGGCTGTTAATACGCTAATATCGGTCACTCCTTTGGGAGTGTTCTCCTCTATTATTTTTTTATTATTATTTATGTATAAACATTTCTTTAAGCGTTGTATCAGCTTGTTTGGAGCCGTTGCAGCACTCATCGTGGTGGGCTGGCTGATACTGTTGGTATGGCTGTTGTTGCATTTTGCCAACAAGGGTGCAGGGGCGTTCTTCTTGCAGGATAGACCCGGCAAAGATGGTAGGATTTACAAGGTAATCAAGTTCAAGACGATGACAGATGAAAGGGATTCGGAAGGTAATTTGTTGCCCGACAGTCTGCGACTGACCAAAGTGGGAAGAATAGTGCGCAGCCTTTCTATCGACGAACTGCCCCAATTGATAAATATCTTGAAAGGGGATATGTCGTTTATCGGACCAAGGCCATTGCTGGTGAAATACTTGCCGCTGTATTCTCCCGAGCAGATGCGCAGACATGAGGTGAGGCCCGGCATTAGCGGATGGGCTCAGGTGAACGGAAGGAATACCATCAGTTTTACCAAACAATTTGAATATGATGTGTATTATGTTGATCATCTCACCTTCTGGCTGGATGCAAAGATTTTCTTCATGACGATTTTCAAGGTGTTTAAGCGTGAAGGTATCAGCGAAGAAGGACAGGCAACGAGGGAGTCGTTTAATGGTAAGAACTGAAATGGAAATGGATAAGAAGAGGCTTGCTGATATAGTTGTAGGTATATGTAACGATGTTTTGTTTGCTGAAAAAGGCAAGACACAAGATATAAAGTTGCCTGAATTATCTGCTGATGAATGGAATGAACTCTTGCAGTTTGCTGCAAACCAAGGTGTATTGCCCATAATCGCACATCTTTTTGCCGACCTCGAAGTGGAGGATGCAAGTACAAGGATGGTGATGGTGAGATGGTTTGTGACAGCACAGAAGAATAGAAGTCGTTATTATATAAGACTTCAGACCATGCGCGAGATGGCAGCTATGTTTGCAGCAGAGGGGATGGATATCATGTTCTTGAAAGGTGCCACGTTGGCACAGCTGTATCCAAATCCTGAATGGAGAGTGTTCAGCGACATAGACTATTACCTATATGGAGAGTCAGACAAGGGTATCGAGGTGATGAAAAATGCAGGTATAGAGAACTCAGCATATTATCATCACCATACCCAGGCTTCGCTGCATGACATCCTGCTGGAGAACCACTATGATTTTGTGGAGAGAGTGAACCACAAATGCGACATAGTGCTCGATGATGCACTGAAGGCATTGGCAGAGAAGGAAGGGCGGACGAAGAGAGCCGAATATCTGGGCAACGACGTGAAGAATGCCTATGTTATGACCCCTTCGATGAATGCGTTGTTCCTGATGCGACACATGTCGGCTCACTTTGTGAGCGAGACAATGCCGCTAAGGATGATTTATGATTGGATTCTGTTTCTGAAACATAATGCCCAAGATGTGGAGTGGGAGTTGGTGAAAGAACTATATGTGAGGTCGGGCATGATGCAGTTTGCATCTATCATACAGCAACTGATCAGGACTTACATGAGATGTGACAGCATCGATTGTCCGATTACATCGACACAGACACACGATGTGGAGAAGGTGTGGAAAAGCATGATATACCCTCCGAAAACGGATCCGTACAGGAAGTTCTCGTTAAAATACTATATGTTTGAAGCTCGGACATTCTTAGCTAACAAGTGGAAACACAAGTTAGTGTATAAAGGGGAATCGTATGGTGTGCTTTTCCTAAAATATGCATGGCTTGCCATAAGAAAAATGACGGGTAGATTATAGGTGGAGGAATGGATGGAGTTTCTGTAAAAAAGTATGTAAACAGCCTGTTCAACTCTGCCAGCTACTTGATATGGCATAAAGGAAACGAGCAGTGCATAGTTGTGGACTGCGGTGATACTGAACAGCTGATTGAAGACATAAAAGACGGGGAATTGGTGCCGGTTGCGATATTGCTGACACATGTGCATTTTGATCACATATATGGTGTAAACGAGATGTTGTTGGCATTCCCTGATGTAAAAATATACACTAACGAATGGGGGCACAAGGCATTGATGTCGGACAAACTTAATCTGTCGAGATACCATGGGAGCCCGTTTGTTGTTGCAGACGAACAGGCCATAGTTGATATTGTGGAAAATGAAGAGGTGATAGAGGTGGCAGGTATGAACATACATACGTTGTACACTCCCGGTCACAATCCCAGTTGTATTACATACTATACCGACGACATGGTGTTTACAGGTGATGCGTATATCCCAGATACTCCGGTAGTGACTTGTCTGCCACATGGTAACAGGCAAGAGGCAGAGCGTTCGTTGGCTGCTATCACACCACTGATGCAAGGACGGAGAGTGATGCCAGGACATGATGTGAAATGAAGGGTGAACGAACGATTATGGCTCGCCTAAGAACTCGACTATGAGACGAACTTGATATGATGTGAAGAGTTTCTGACGTGTGTTGTAATCGGAGCGTTGAAGGGCTCCCCAAAGTTCACGATTGGTACGCAACCAGTGATTGAGACGGTTGGTGGCCGACTGCTGAGTGAGGTTGGGAGCATAGAGCATGGCGAGTTCGCCTTTGTAGTATGGACGTATATGCATGGTCGTTGGTTTTAGTTGCAAAGTTACAAAAAATCAACGACATATCCAAATATTTTTACAACTATTTTTTTGAAAAAAAGAAAAAAATAACCACCGACATTTATGACATGTCGGTGGTACAGATGTCTTCATATTCTGTCACGGCATCGAAGCTGGGACAGGTAGTGCGGGCAAGGGTGTTGTGGCCTACGATGAGGGCTTCGGGATAACGGCGTTTGAGTATGGTGAGGAGCTGACGGAGGGCTGTACGTTGTGCGGGGGTTCGTGTGTCGGAGGGTTGACCGAGGACGTCGAGTCCGCCTTCGTAGCAGATGCCGATGGAATGTGCATTATGGTTCTTGCAATGGGAGCCGACCTGGTCTTCACGACGTCCGGGTTCGATGGTGCCGTCGCGACGTATGACATAATGATAGCCGATCTGTTTCCAACCTCGGGCGCGGTGCCAGAGGTCTATCTCACGTGCAGAACTGGTCTGAG
>JAFUSD010000069.1 GCA_017480685.1 Bacteroidaceae bacterium | reverse complement strand
TCGATGCCCAGGCTCTTGGCGTAGGCTATTTCGTCGACGGCCTTGATGCCGCAGTCGAGTATTATGATGAGTTTCACATCGGTTTGCTTGGCATACTCGATGCCCTGACGCGACACTCCGTAGCCCTCTTCGTAGCGGTCGGGGATGTAGTAGTCGATGTTGGAATAGTATTTCTGCAGGAATCGGTATACCAGTGCCACGGCCGTCACGCCGTCGACATCATAGTCGCCATAGATCATGATGCGCTCCTTGCGGCCCATGGCCATGTTCAGGCGCTCTACGGCCAGGTCCATGTCGGTCATGAGGAAGGGGTCGTGCAAGTCGTGTAGTTGCGGACGGAAGAACTTGCGTGCCTCATCCTCGGTCGTGATGCCACGGCCGATGAGCAGGCGCGCCACAACCGAGCTGACATTCAACTTGCGTGCCAGCTCGGTTGCAGCCTCCTGCTCTGAGGCAGTAGGTGGGGTATAGTTCCATTCGTAGTTCATGACTTTGCTTGTATCATTTTGGCCCCATGTCCATATTCGGGCATTCAAAGGTAGTGATAAAATCTGATATAAGCATCGCCACCGCTGAAAATATTATGGCAGACACTGTATTTTAACAGTGCTTAACCATGTTTTGTATAGTTCGAAAGGCAAAAAGGACAGAGCGAAATGGCTTAATACAGCACTTTGACTTCGTCTTGGTGCTTCACGTTCGGCAAAACTCAAGCAAGCTCGGTTTTGCTCTCACTTAACCAGCACCTTGACTTCGTCTTGGTGCTTCACGTTCGGCAAAACTCAAGCAAGCTCGGTTTTGCTCTCACTTAACCAGCACCTTTAGTGTGGTTCCGTCGCTTCGGCGTAGGATGTTGACTCCTCGTTGTGGGGATTCGATCCGTTGTCCCTGCAGATTGTAGATGGCGTGAGTGCCCAACTGTGGTTGGTCGTTGCGGGTTGAACTGATATCTGTGGTCAATTGGCCGAGGAAACTGAATTCACTATATTCCGATTCGGGCGCCTTATATACTATCTTGCCATGCTGGATGAATACATCGAGTGTTGGGTGGTCATTCGGATTAGGTGTAGGTACACCGTCTGGAATCCAGTATATCAGGTTTGTGTTTATACTGCCGATGTTGTCAATGATGGTGAATTTATTAATCACCCGTCCGTTTGCTCCGACACTATATACGGCACGTGTGCTACCGTCGGCCATCGTTGCTTGCGATTGCGTCACACTATGCTTTTCTTCTTTCCCATTATTGAATGTACTGATTGTTTCTGCATTCTTCAATGCATCAAAGTCATAGAGTATGATTTCCTTATCGCGCAACTCGAAAAATTCATAAGGAGCGGTGTCTTTATTTTCGTCGTCAGTCGTTTTCCGTCTCAGCAATTGGTTCCCCTCGGTCCTTACGTCGGCCACAAAGTGTGGGGGTTCATCTTCTAATACATACTCTCCGTTCTTTAATTTCCAAATCACATACATGTGATGGTATTTCACATCGTCGATGATGGTATCTCCATCGAGATAATATGTCGAAAACACATCCTGTGCCACCCCGTCGCGTCCGGTGTAATTGCCTTTACTGTAATATACCCAAATAGGATTTCCGTCAAGCATACTCGACTGTTCCTGTGCAAATGTGCTGGTGCTTATACTGAGCAGCAACATAATAATAAGTTGATTTCTTGTTCTCATAATGTTATAATTTAATGGTTTGACATGTTGATGCCGTAAAATTAGCCTAATATTCTGATATCGCAAAGTTTTATAGGCACTTTTTTGATATTCGCATGAAAAAATACACAAAAGTGTATCTCCGGAGGGTTCAACCTGCGGAGATACAATTTATGTTCAGTCGGGGGTTATTTCTAATTCTGAACCTAATGGACATTCAAAACTGACGCTGATTGTCAGAGAAGAACTAAAAGTGAATTTTGCATTCCTGCCAGTTGTAATAGATACACCGCCTGTAGGATACTCAGGGTTTACCGAAGAACCTATTCTGAAGATATTGGCTCGAAGATCATAGTCTTTAATTTCCTGATTCTGTATTCTAACATTATTGAAGTAGTCAATATCACTCCTGAAAGGTGTATATCCGTCTTCATTTATGCCAAATATAAAATTCCCTTCAATAAAGAAGTCTGTATCATATCCAGAAACTTTTATGGCATTC
>JAFUSD010000068.1 GCA_017480685.1 Bacteroidaceae bacterium | reverse complement strand
CCCGTTATGATTACACTCCAGATGATGCAATTCACAGCAGTGGTGTTGATGCTGCTGCTCACCATAAAACTCATGGTGCCACACAAACGGCGACATGAGACGCAGCTGGCTACACATGCCCGATGGCTTATGGCTACTGCTACGACGGTGCTGGTCGTACATTTCTTGCTGCAGCTGACGTTGGGACTGAGGGTTATGGGTGTCACGCAGTCGGTGATGCTCAACCTGACGATGCTCATCCCTGCTTCCTATCTTTTATCCCGTGCCATACTGATGTTGCAGTTGCACGGACGGCTGACACGTTGGGACCGATGGGTGGGACCGCTGACATGGGCTGTGGTGATGGTGATGCTTGCTGTAGCTGCTGCTATCGACGGACAGCCACTGCTGAGCGACACGCCCGAACTGAGGTTGGCAGAAAATGCAGGTGCTTTGTGCTATATGTTTATGCAGGCTTACTACACTTGGCGTCACACCATGGCACTGCGAGCTATGCATCGCACCCTGAACGACTACTACGACCGCGACACCGACGGCATGTTGCGCTGGATGCAGCTGAGCATCGTGGGCCTTATGTTGCTGGCACTGATGGTGCCCGTGGCTATATTCGGTTCAGGACCTTGGATGTTGATAATTGCGTTTGCCATCTATTTCTTCATCTTCTACCTGGTCGATAGTTTCTGCTACTACCTCACGAGCAACGCATCGGCACGAATGCAGGAAGCCGAAGAGAATGCCAACGAGGAAATAGAGGAGCAGAAGCAGATGTACCATGTGGAGCAAACAGCAACGAAGGCCGATGAACGACCGATAAACAATGGCTTTATGCAGCAGGTGGAGCAAGCTGTGGCAGCATGGACGGGGCGCAAGGGACATCTGCGTAGCGGAATCACCCAACCGATTGCGGCGTCGGAGATAGGCATCCCGAAATATCAGCTCACGGCATGGCTGCACAGCCAGGGCATGACCTACAACCGCTGGTTGGCAGAACTGCGCATAGAGGAGGCTAAGCATGTACTGAGTGAACATGGTGATTGGAATATAGATGCTGTTGCCGACTATTGCGGCTTTACTGACCGCACGACCCTGCACCGCAAGTTTAAGGAACTGGTGGGTATGACACCAGCCGAATGGCAGGGGCAGCATGTGAATATATCTCATAAATGACTAAACACCCGTAAATGACACAATGAATCGTGATGCCATAGATTTCGGACGGACAAGGATCCCCCGACTGTTTGTGAAGTTGTTTGTCCCCACACTCATGGGTTTGCTGTTTTGGGCACTGACCACGGTGGCCGACGGCATCTTTGTGGGCCAGGGTGTTGGTAGCGATGGTCTTGCAGCCATCAATATCGTGGCTCCGCTGTTTCAGATAGCTATGGGTATTGCCCTGATGTTTGGCACTGGTGCCAGCATCGTGGCGGCCATACATTTGTCGCACGACAATGTAAAGGCAGCACGCATCAACAGTACCCAAGCGCTGGTGGTGGGTACGCTGGCAATGGTGGCGGTGGCTGCGCTGTGTTATGCGTTCCCGCGTGGTGTAGGATTTTTGTTTGGAGGTTCGGAGCGCCTGATGCCATATATCATCGACTACCTGCTGTGGGTGTTGCCGGCGCTGGTGTGCTCTATAGTTTCGACCGTGGGGTTGTTTGTCATCCGCCTCGATGGTTCGCCCAAATATGCCATGGTGGCCAATGTGACGGGTGCACTGCTCAACATAGTGCTCGACTGGGTGGCGGTCTTTCCCCTGGGCATGGGGCTGAAGGGCGCGGCCATAGCCACGTCGGTGTCGTGTCTGGTGAGTGCCATTATCGCCATTTACTACCTTTTGTTCATGTCGCATAAGCTAAGCCTTTATCGACTGAAACTCACGATGACGAGCCTCCGCCTCACGATGCGCAACGTGGGGTATATGGTTCGCATGGGTTTCTCTACGTTTATAGGCGAGACAGCCATGTCGTGCATGATGATTGTGGGCAATTTTATGTTTATCGACCTGCTGAAGGAGGATGGGGTGGCAGCCTACAGTGTGGCGTGTTATATGTTTCCGCTCGTCTTCATGTTTGGTTCGGCCATAGCACAGTCGGCCCAACCCATCATCAGCTACAATCACGGATTGGGTCATCACCATCGCATCAGTTCCACCTTCCGCCTGTCCCTGCGCCTGGCAGTAGTGTGTGGGTTGGTGATGATGTTGGCGGGCATTGTGTTGTGCCGTCCGCTCATGTTGCTCTTTCTCGATTCCCATGTGCCTGCATTCAGCATAGCCATCGATGGATTTCCACTCTTTGCAATCAGTTTTCTCTTCTTCTCGCTCAATATCGTGCTCATAGGCTACTATCAAGCCCTCGAACGTGCCCGTAAGGCTACGCTGTTTATGTCGTTGCGTGGCTATCTGATTATCATACCTGTCTTCATCCTCCTGCCTCGCATCGTAGGTGTTCCTGGCCTTTGGCTGGCGGTGCCTGTGTCAGAGGGCCTTACGTTTCTTGTCATCGTCTTTACATGGTTGAGGGATAGGACGTAAATTGAACGGTTTCTGCGAGTGCGCAGTCGCATTGCAACACTTGTTTAAGTGTTTCAACTAATAAATATTGTTAAATAACTAATATATATTGTTAAATAATGGAGGGGACGCAAAAATATGAGTCGTATGGCTTGTGGGGTAAAGAAAATATATGTATCTTTGCCAGCAAAAGAAATGCGTATGCGATGGCTGGTCTTTGTAGCGGCAGCACTGATATGTGTACTGTCGGGTTGTAATGCCAAAAATGGTGGTGATGTATTGAGAGTCGAACGTGTGAACGACTCCCTGTTTGCTTATTCCACTGCCGACGGCCGCGGCGAGCTACGCCTGGTAGGGGTGAACGACTCGACACATATCATCCGCCATGAGGTCTATGGCAGTGTGGCCGACGAGTGGCAGTTGGCCTATCCGGTGTTCCGCTTCGACTGTGGCGACCTGACGGGCGACGGACTGCCCGAAGTGGCGGTGGGGGTGGTGAAACCGACACGTTACTGGCCGCAACCCGACCGTCGGCTGTTCATCTTCCACCTATTCCACGGACGGTTGATACGTCCGCTGTGGCTGGGGTCGCGAGTGGGCGGACGGCTCGTCGATTTCTGCATCGAGCGCGATTCGGTTCCTGCCATGGTGCATACATGGGAATCGGTCGGCGACAGTGATACGCCCGTAGAACGTCTTTATGTAATGAATGGATTTGGATTGAAATATTATAAACAAATATAGACAGAATTATGAAGAATCTCGTTTTATCTTTTTGCTTGTTGGCGGCACTTTGTGCATGTACCAACACATCGAAACAGGGTGAAAGTGTAAACCTCGACGACCCCGATGCCATTGCGGCCAATGGGCTGAGTGCCAAGTCGTTCCTGCTGACATGCGACACGTTGCCTACCGAGATAGACCTCGACATGGATATCTCCGACCTCCCGATGCAGGAGTTGCGCCTGCTCCGCAACTATCCTTATGCACTCCATGGCATGTATTTCGTTGAGGCCGACCTCAATGCCTTCTTCACCAGCAAGTGCGAATGGTATATGGAGCGATGCAATGCCTACCTCGAGGCTCACGACTGGACACCACTGCTCGACTACGACAAGACCCCGCTAAGCAAGGAAGAGAAGGCTTTTGTGGCGAGAATCGACAAGCGGATAGAGGAACTCGACAAGCACCGCAGCATCGAGGTCTACGGATTGAAACTGGCCAATCCGCTCATGACCGTCAACATGTTCCAGCTCGACGACTACGACACTAAATTCTTCCACATGCTGACCGACCACAATTTCGCCATCATGCCTACTGCCAACCAGCAGCTGTTCAACATATACGAAGAAAACGACTACCGGCTCATGCCAAACTACATCACCACCGATGTATATCTGCAAGCCACCCACATGTACTTCAGCTATGTGCTCAAGTCGCTCGAATCGAGAGTGTTTGCCGAACGCCTGCACACCGTGTACCGCCACATGTACGACCAGGCCGTGAAGGCATACAACGAGAGCCTCGGCGATGGAAACAAGGAGTTGGCCGACCTGGCTGCATACTGCATGGCATTCTTCGATGTGGCCGATTGGCTCCTGACCGGAAATGACGAACTCAAATGCACTGCCGAATATGCAACACTTGTTGAACGCGAAAAGTCAAACATAATGAAATACGAGGCAGCCCTCTCGCCGCTGATGACCGGCAAAGTGATAAACTTCGACTACAGTCTCTTCCGTCCGCGCGGACACTATGCCCGCAACGAACAGTCGCAGCGCTACTTCCGCTCGATGATGTGGATACAGACATGCACCTTCTGCCTCGAGGACGAGCTGTCGTTCAAGCGTGTGGCCATGATGGCTGCCATACTGCATCACCCCAACAAGAAGGCAGGACGTGTTGGCGAAAGCATGTTCAAGTTGCTCGACTTCCTTATCGGCGAACCCGACAATATGTCGGTATCGGCCATCGTGAACTTCTTCGACAACCATGAGCCATGCAACTGGAAGAACCTGAGCGACAAGCAATTCATGGCCGACCTATATAAATATACCGAAAAACTGTTTGAAGGTCGCAACCGCATCGAATCGAAGATACCGGAGGTGGGGTGTGAGAAGAAGATAAACTACGTGCCGGCACGCTACACGATGGACGGAGAAATCCTCTCACGCATGTATGACGAGCATCAAAACTCCGACCGCCCGTTCCCTCGCGGCATCGATGTGTTTGCAGCCCTCGGCGTCGATGCAGCTGCAAATGTGGCCGACGAGTGTTATCACGACTCCGAATTATGGGATGGATACACCAAGGAGGCAGCAAAGATGAAGAAACACTTCGAGGGATACGATGAATGGAACAACTCGTCGTACTCGAAGTGGATGCAATGCCTCGTGGAACTGCAGAAACCCGACAAGTCGTATCCCGACCACATGAAGACCAAGGCATGGAGCCGACACGCGCTCAACACCGCACTGGCTTCGTGGGCAGAACTGAAACACGATGCCATACTATATGCCGAACAACCTATTGTAGCCGAATGTGGCGGCGGTGGCGACTACCCTGACCCTGTCGTTGTGGGATATGTAGAACCAAACCTAAAGTTCTGGCAGACACTGCGCGACATGCTGGAAACGACGAAACGTAACCTCGAAGACAACGACGTGATGAACGACGACCTACGAGAAAAGACCGAGTCGTTGATTGAAAAGGTGGACTTCTGTATCGACATCACAAAGAAAGAACTGGCACACAAGCCGCTGAGCGAAGAGGACTATCGCCAGATTCAGTACGAAGGCAGTTCGCTCGAGTGGTTCACCCTGAGTGTTCTCGATCCCGATCTCATCATCTCATCGTGGGATTATGTCGAAGGTGCCGACCGCTCGGTAGCAGTGGTGGCCGATGTGTTTACCCGCAATGTGCTCGGATGCAACAAGTGTGGCATACTGTATGAAGCTACGGGTACGGCCGACGCAATGTATGTGTTGGTCGAAATCGATGGCAAGGTGTACCTCACTCGTGGTGCTACATTCAGCTACTACGAGTTTGTAAATCCGCTCGGCCAGCGACTCACCGACGAGGAGTGGCAGCAACGGCTGGAGAAAGGCAATGCACCCGGACGCCCATCGTGGATGCTCCCTTACTTGCTCGACAAAGCACCTGTCATTGATGAGGAAGTGTTCTATAGCACAGGTTGTTAGTAGTATCGCTGTGTCGGTCGTGCTCCTTTGCTCATGCAATTGTGGCAGGACCGATGCTCGCACGACTGATGCCGATACATCGCTCACCATAATGTTCACGGGCGATGTATTGCTCGACCGTGGTGTGCGCCCCGTGATTGAACACCGGGGCATCGACCACGTGTTTGCCGATGTGGCGCCAATCTTTGCACGGGCCGATGCCGTGGTGATAAACCTCGAGTGCCCGCTCACCGACTCACGCTCGCCCCTCGGCAAGCAGTTCATCTTCCGTGCCGAACCATCGTGGGCAGAGGGATTGAGGCGCGCTGGCATCACTCATGCTGCGATGGCCAACAACCACACCAACGACCAGGGGCGCACCGGCATTTCCGACACTTACCGTCACCTGCAGACAGCGGGCATCACGCCGCTGGGATATGGTGAGAACCACGAACAGAGGCATGAACCGGTCGTGATAGAGCGGGGGAATGTGAAGGTGGCGCTGTTTAATGCTGCAATGATGACTATGGAGAACTGGCACCTCCGCCCCGACCGCACTGACATCTGGCAGCCGACCGACGATGAACTGGTCGGTGTTGTGGAGGCTTACAGAGAGGCGAATCCGTCGACGAAGATTATATGTGTGTTGCATTGGGGCGTTGAGTTTCAAAGCATGCCGAACCGTCAGCAGCGCATACTGGCACATCGGTTGTCGCGTGTGGGGGTGGATGCAGTCGTAGGTCATCATCCGCATGTGTTGCAACCGATTGAAGTCATCAACGACCGAACCATCGTGTATTACAGCCTTGGCAACTTTGTGTTCGACCAGCATCCGCCGCTCACCCGCCAGTCGATGATTGCGTGCCTCACGTTGAGTGCTGATTCGATTATTCACACCGAAATAAAGATTGAAATTTCCGGCTGTGTACCAAAACAGATGCAGGGCAACTGAGTCGCCCTGCATCTGTCGTTTTTATATGTTTTCATCGGTGTCTCCACTTATTTTCATTTGTGTCTCCACCTGTTTTCATCAGTTGTTTTGCATGTATTCATATATTGCGAGCACGTCTTGGGTGTCGACTCCGCCGTCTTGGTTCACGTCTTCAGTGCCGACTGGTGTTGTTTCGTCGCTCGTTTGCATGAATTCATATACGGCGAGCACGTCTTGGGTGTCTACACTTCCGTCTTGGTTCACGTCGGTCGGTTCGTAGGTTTGGGTTGATGTCGATATGCATATCCACCCGAATGTGTCGGCCGTGGCGCTGGTGTTTTTTATTGATGAGTTGCTGCCGCTGGTGTCTACCATGCGTCTGACGCGTGTGCCGTAGGTCAGGGTTCCGTGTTCTGGGTCGGTCAGAGTGAAGTCGATGCTGTTACGCAGTGCTGTTGCTGCTTGTATGTTGAATGTCTGCAATGCTCCGAATATGTATGGCTTTTTCAGCTTCAGTGTGTCGGCATCTTCGCTGACGGTTCCGTCGGTGTTGGTGTGTATGAATGGTGTCGGACGGAATGTGGTTCCATACAGGGGTGTGGTGCTGATGCCTGCGCTCAGTGTGATTCCGTCGCCGAGTTGTGTCTCTCCTGGTGTGACGGCCATGTATGACATGTTTTGCTTTGCTATTATGTTTTTGCCTACTCCCGATTCGTAGAGTACGATTGCCTTGAATCCTGTGTTGGTGATGTCCCAGATGCGTATGTTCATGGGGTTGGTCTTGAGTGTGGGTTTATTGATTTCGGCTATGACTACCGGCACAGTGCCTTCGGGGAATGGTTGTGCAAACGTGACGGTGGCGGTGTCGCCTTTCACCTTTTCTTGTCCCACCACTATTTGTGTTGTGCCATAGGTGTATGTGCCTTGTTTGATTGCGAGGAATGGTATTTGTTCTTTGGCGGTGTAGGTTTGTGTGCCGCTTTGTGTCCATGGCATGGGTTGGTATGCAAATGTCTTGGAGGTTATGGCACTGATGAGGCTTGTTGTCACGGTGTTTATGTTTTTGTTTGAGCAGAGGCCCATGAATACTACGGGTACAGCGCCGAATGGTGTGCTGAAGTCGGTTGCAAGTTCGTCGGTGTTTGCTATGTCGAGTGCTCCATATTGCAGCAGGTCGTTTCCGTATGACAGGCTGGTGGTCACCGATTCCTGTTCGGAGTATAGTGGTATGGTTTTGCCGATGGGGTAGGCGGCTATGCGGAAGTAGTGTACTCCTGCATTGTCGTCGAGGGTGGCGTTGTATGTATAGGTTGCTCCGTTGGCGCTGTTCTTGTCGCGCAGGGTTACTTTGGCATAGTCGGTGAATCGTGTCTGGTCGGGTGCTTTGTATTCTATGATCATGGAGTCGAGCATGTCGCCGTTGTTGTCGGTCCATGTCAGTCGGGCGCTGCCGCTGCTCTTTATGTAGGATATGCTGAGGCCTGTGGGTTTGGTGTTGACCACGGTGGGTATGTATTCGTTGGCTGCGTTGTAGCCAAGGCCTGAGTTCATCGAGGCGTAGTAGTTGCCAAGTCGGGTGGTCGAGCCGTTGTCGTAGATCTTAGCCTTCGATTCGCTGTTCCAGTAGGCATAGCGCTCCACGCGTATGGTGGAGTTGAGGGTGTTGAGTATCGACACGGTGTTGTCGTAGATTTGGTTGTCGGTCACTCCGTTGCCGAAGGCTCCATTGTTGTTCCACGATGCGCCCCATATCCATTCTGAAATCCAGATGGGGCGTCCGTTGCCGTAGTAGTCGCTATACCAGTTGAGGTTGTTGAAGTTGGATGCCCAGTAGCAGTGGAGGTCGAGTATGTCGCATCGCCATCCGCGTGCGTCGATTGAGTCGATGAAAGCCTTGATGTGGTTCCAGCTGCCGTCGTGCGATGACTCAGAGCATAGGCGCATGCCGGTGCGCATGGCTTCCTCCCAGTTGGCCAACACATCGTTGACGCTGCATGGGGCTTCGTCGGCCGAGTTGCCCGGCTCGTTGTTGCCTTTGATGTGGCACGAGAATGTCTTGGTGCCCAGCGAGCCGTAGGTGGGGTAGTTTTCCTTGTAGTGGTGGGGTATGTATTCACAGTCGGGTTGGTAGTCGAGTCCTTGTGGGTCGGGCCACATGCGGTAGCACCACGAAGCTCCCAGTGCGCTGATGGCATTGCGGTCGTTGCAGTCGGCTATTCCTTTTTTCTGTGCGTTATACCAGTGGAACACTCGGTAGGAGCTGATTTTTGCATCCATGTTGGCGGGCATGGTGCTCACCTCGAGGTCGGCCTGGTCGGCAATGAAGCATCGGCTGTAGCCCCATCCGCCGGTGCCGAGTGCGAAGGTGACCATGTATCCGCGCTTGAGGCGGAAGGAGCGGATGCGGTTGTTGAGTTTGGCGGTGCTGAGGGTGTTCATGAATCCGCCTGTGTTTTCAAGGCCGAAGTCGTTGCACGACTCGCCTTCGAATCCGGGTTCGCTATACACGGTGAGCGGACGGAAGTCGGCTTCGTAGGGGAAGACGATGGCTCCAGGGCCATACATCTTCACCTGGCAGTTCACTCCGTTTTGTGCTTTCTCTCCACCGATGTATATGAATTGCAGGTATTTGCTTATCACCACACTGGGTTTTATGTTTTTCAGGATGACCACGGCATGCTCCTTGTTGACTATGTTCACGCTGCCAGCAACGCTGAATGGGGCCGACGCGCTGGTTATGATGTAGTCGACATCGGTGGTGAGGTCGATGGCTGATGATACGCTGGGCACGGTCTGTGTCGTGTTGGCTGCATACGTCGATTGTGCGAGCATGAGCGTGGCTATGAAGAATGTAGCAAGTTTTGTCATAGTTATAATATAATATGTGTAGGTTTATTTGCGGCAAAGGTACGAATAAATCATGACATAAACCATTCTTTTTATAAAAAAACAGTAGTTTTGCATCTGGTTTTAGGTGTCTTGTCGCGGTTTTGTGCTCCTTGTTCTGTGCAAGGCTTGTGGCATGTGATGCGGTGCGGCTTTGTGCGAGGATATCCTCAACGACCTGCGAGGATATCCTCAACGACCTGCGAGGATATCCTCAACGACTTGCGAGGATATCCTCAACGACCTGCGAGGATATCCTCATTTTCTCTCCCACTCACACTTGTATCCTCTCCCTCCCATGCTTATCCACAGAATCGACGGCCGGTTCTTCTTCGATGTTTACTGCCGGAAAATACAGCCGTCATGGCTTAAAAAAGTGCTAAACGGTGTGTGTAAATGTCGATTTGTCAAATAAAATATGTGTCATTGTTGTCAATTAAAAAAACATTTGTATCTTTGCACGCGAATTGTGTATAACGAACGATGAAAATAACAGCGCAGCAGATAGCTGCATATATAAACGGCACGGTGGACGGAAATCCCGATGCGGAGGTTACGACATTTGCCAAAATCGAAGAGGGAGTGCCCGGAGCAATCTCGTTTCTTGCCAACCCTCAGTATGAACACTACATCTACGACACCCGCTCGTCGGTGGTGCTGGTCAACACAAATTTCCAACCCTCACAACCCGTGGCACCCACGCTCATACGTGTGGCCAATGCCTACGAGGCAGTGAGCCGGCTGCTGCAACTCTACGAGTCGATGAAGCCGCGGCCCACTGGCATCAGCTCCATGGCATTTATCGACCCATCGGCCAAGGTGGGCGAGGGCGTATATATTGCACCCTTTGCTGTGGTAGAGGCAGGAGCCGAAGTGGCCGACGGAGTGCAACTGCACCCACATGCCACCGTCGGAGCCAATGCCAAGATAGGCAAGGACACAGTGCTCTATGCCGGAGTCATCGTGTATCACGACTGCAGGGTGGGAGCCAACTGCATACTACATGCCGGTAGCGTGGTGGGAGCCGACGGATTCGGCTTTGCACCAACCGCCAACGGCTACGAGAAGATACCGCAGATAGGCATCGTCACCATCGAGGACAATGTGGAAATAGGTGCCAACACGTGCATCGACCGCTCGACCATGGGAACCACCATCATCCACCAAGGCGTGAAGCTCGACAACCTGGTACAGATAGCCCACAACGTGGAAGTGGGAGCCAACACCGTGATGTCGGCACAGGTGGGAGTGGCAGGCAGCTGCAAGGTGGGTCAGTGGTGTATGCTCGGCGGACAGGTGGGAGTGGCCGGACACATCACACTGGGCAACCGTGTGAATGCCGGAGCACAGTCGGGCCTCGCCGGCGGACGCGTGCTCAAGCAAGGCAACTGCACCGTGATGGGATATCCAGCCATCGAGCATCAGAACTTCGCACGCAGTGCAGCCGCATATAAGAACCTGCCCGAACTGCAAAACCGAGTGAACCACCTGGAGCGTGAACTTGAAGAACTAAGAAAACTATGTCAAAACAAATAACACTAAGCAAACCATTCACACTTGCGGGAAAAGGACTCCACACCGGAATTAAGATTACAGCAACCTTCTGTCCCGCACCCGAGAATCATGGATACATACTGCGCCGCACCGATGTTGACGGACAACCCTGCATCCTCTGCTCGGCCGAGAACGTGGTAGAGACCACACGCGGAACCGTCGTAGCACGTGGCGACATGAAAGTAAGCACCATCGAACATGCCATGGCAGCACTCTATGCATCAGGCATCGACAACTGTATCATCGACATCGACGGACCCGAAATGCCAATACTCGACGGCAGTGCCCTCCCATTCATACAAGCCATACAGCAGACCGGACTCGTGGAGCAAACGGCAGAGAAGCAGTACATCACCCTCGACCACGAAATCGTAATTGACGGCAGCAAAGGCGAACACATCGTCGTATCGCCTGCCGACCACTTCAGCCTCGACATCACCATCGCCTTCGAGTCGAAGATGCTGGCCAACCAGCAAGCCACACTCGAGCACATCGACGACTTCCCGACCGACGTAGCATCGGCACGCACATTCGTCTTTGTGCGCGACATACAGCCCCTGCTCGAACTGGGATACATACGCGGCGGCGACCTCGACAACGCAATCGTAATCTACGAAAACCAACTGCCGCAAGACAAACTCGACAAACTGGCCGACACCATGCGGGTGCCACGCATGGATGCCACAAAACTGGGATACCTCAACCGCAAACCACTCACATGGCCCAACGAGATGGCACGCCACAAACTACTCGACCTCGTGGGCGACCTGGCACTCACCGGACATCAGCTCCGAGCACATGTCACTGCATTCAAGCCCGGACATACTATTAATAATAAGGTGGCGCGCGAGATAATCAACGCAATTCAGAACAAAACCAAATAAACAAATATGAACATCAGTCCGTTAGCATACGTACACCCCGAAGCCCAGATAGGCGAAGGCTGCAAGATAGGCCCATTCTGCTACATCGACAAAGGTGTGGTCATTGGCGACAACAACGAACTCATGAACAGTGTGACTCTGCTCAGCGGAACCACCATAGGTAACGAAAACGTCATCTTCCCAGGAGCAGTCATCGGAGCAATACCGCAAGACCTTAAGTTCCGTGGCGAAGACTCGACAGTAGTGATAGGCTCGGGCAACCGCATACGCGAAAACGTGACCATACACCGAGGCACCGCAAGCAAGGGCACAACCATTGTGGGCAACAACAACCTCATCATGGAGAATGCCCACATAGCCCACGACTGCGTGTTCGGCAACGGCATCATCATGGGCAACTCAACCAAGCTGGCAGGCGAGGTCATAGTCGACGACAATGCAATCATCAGTGCCGTGGTGCTCGTTCACCAGTTCTGCCGCATAGGCGGATACACCATGGTGCAAGGCGGAACACGCACCAGCATGGACATCCCGCCATTCGTCATTGCAGCACGTGAGCCTGTTGCATACTGCGGACTCAACATCGTTGGCCTGCGTCGTCGAAACTTCTCTGTCGAAGTCATCAACGACATCCACAACGCCTACCGAATACTCTACAACAGCAACCTACGAACCGCCGACGCCCTGCAGCAGATACGCGAAACAATCACCATGGGCAAGGAAGTGCAGTACATCGTAGACTTCGTGGCAAACTCCACGCGCGGCATAATCCGATGAACCATGCAATAGCTTCTATAGCTCCTATGGCTTCTATAGCTCCTTTAGCATCTATAGCTCCTTTAGCATCTATAGCTCCTTTAGCATCTATAGTTTCTATAGCAACTATAGCTCCTATAACCCCATTAACCCCAATAACCCCATCAACCCCATGATATACCGACTCACAATGATATCCGATGAAGCAGAAAACTTCATGCGCGAGATACAAATCGACTCCGAATCCACATTCCTCGACCTTCACAAGACGATAATCGAGACATGCCACTACCCCGACGACCAACTCACATCGTTCACCATGTGCGAAAACGGATGGGAGAAAGGGCAGGAGGTGACACTCGAAGAGATGGACACCGCTTCCGACCAAGACTCATACGTCATGGCCGACACGCGACTCTCCGAACTCATCGAGGAAGAAAAGCAACACCTCATCTACACCTTCGACCCCTTGGCCGACCGCTGTTTCTTCATCCAAGTGTCGGAGATAATCACTGGCAAAAGCCTTAGCAAGCCCAAAGTGACACGCAGTCAAGGCGACGCACCAAAGCAGACAATCGACTTCGACGAACTCATGGCACGCAACCCCATCGGTGCCACATCGGCCGACGGAGGTGTCTACGACGACGATGACCTCTATGGCGACGGAATCGACGACGAAGAGATTGGCCTCGAAGGACTTGAGATAAGCGATGGCAACCCGTTCGAATAGCATACATTCATCATTAGCAGATTGAACAATCAGCCATCACAAACCACACTCATCGTACTGCTCGGACCTACGGCAGTAGGAAAAACAGAGCTTAGCATCCGCCTTGCTAAGCTCTTGTCGTGTGACATCATATCGGCCGACTCACGGCAAATATACCGCGACATAAACATCGGCACCGCAAAACCAACGAAGGAAGAACAGGGTGGGGTCGTGCATCACTTCATCGACATCCTTCCGCTCGACCAATACTATAGCGCAGCACAATACGAGCAAGACGTGCTCGCACTTCTTGCCTCGCAATATGCAACCTCACACTGCCATGCACTCATGGTGGGAGGCAGTATGATGTATATCGATGCTGTATGCCGGGGCATAGACGACATCCCGACCGTAAACGACGAGACGCGTATGCTCATGAAGCAACGGCTGGCCGATGAAGGCATCGAACGCCTGCTTGCCGAGCTTCGGCTGCTCGACCCCGAGTACTACGAAATTGTAGATCATCGCAACACACAGCGCATCGTACATGCACTCGAGATATGCTATCAGACGGGGCGCACCTACACTTCTTTCCGAATCGGACAAGCCAAGCAGCGACCCTTCCGCATTGTGAAGATAGGTCTTCGTCGCGAACGTGCCAACCTTTTCGACCGCATCAATCGCCGTGTTGACCAGATGATGGCCGATGGTTTCCTCGACGAAGCACGGCGTCTCTACCCCCTGCGCCACCTCAACTCGCTCAACACCGTAGGCTACAAAGAACTCTTCAACGCCGTCGACGGCACATGGCCGCTACCCATGGCCGTAGAGCGCATCAAGAAAAACACACGAGTATATGCCAAGAAACAGATGACATGGTTCCAACGTGACACTGACATCAACTGGATAGATATCGACTCGCTCACAATCGACCAACAAATTGCAAAGGTGGTTGACATCAGTTTACTATCCCTGTCACGTTCAGATTGAGATAGTGGAAACTTGATGAAACCAATACAACCACAAGGAGATGCATCGAGCATATATGTCGATGCATCTCCTTTATTCTTTATATCTTATTCAACTTTCAAGGACCTGCAGGGAGGGTCTTTCACTTGTCAAATAGCACCAAGTGCACCAGTCTCACGAGTCTTTATCCCCCAAAAACACAAATGTTTTTGATAATAGTATACAAGTTTCGCATGTCAGTTATAAGAAGTTACAGAGGAGTTAAAGGGAAGTTAAAGGGGAGTTAAAGGGACGATACCAACCAGTAGTATCATTCGTCCTTTTAACTTCCTGAGCGAACAAAGCGAGCGATAACTTCTCT
>JAFUSD010000067.1 GCA_017480685.1 Bacteroidaceae bacterium | reverse complement strand
AGGCGGTCGCCATCAGAAGCGCGTTGATAAAATCCCCGTTCAGAAGTAAATTTTTAGGCACGGATTAACACAGCCTTATTATAAGGACACGGCTCTCTACTCAAAAGAAAGCCGTGTTTTTAATTTTTTAAAGCCGTGTTAATCCGTGCCTTAATTTAAGTCGTATTTGCTTTTTCGCTTTTCTGCTTTACGGGGCTTGCTTGCATGCGAGCCAACAAACGGAGTTTTCACACCCTGATAGCCTGCATGGCGCTGACGTATGCGCTGCACATAATCTACTGTTTCTGAGCCGCGCATATAACCATACTTCACAATAGGATCATTGTAATACTGCGGTGTAGCCAACTTCAGCACGTATGGCGACACATCGCTCCATCGGTGCGGATTCTTACCATCACGCTTAGCTAAGTTCATTGCATCACGTATATGGTGCGCTCCGCCATTATAACTTGCCAACACAAAGTTAGTACGCTCATAGTTGTCGCGAATATCCGAGAAAGTATTCTGCAGCTGTCCGATATATTTCACAGCAGCAGCGATATTGGCCTCAGGCTCATACAGCTTGCTACGCGGCACACCTAAGTGGTCGGCTGTTCCCGGCATAATCTGCATCAGTCCCTTAGCACCAGCAAACGATACTGCACGAGGGTCGAATGTCGACTCCTGATAACACTGTGCTGCCAGCAGTCGCCAGTCCCAACGTATGTCGCGGGCATAAGCCATAAAGTACTGATCGTAGTGCGAGATGATACCACCCTTGGCATCAAGCATAGGCGAGAATATACGGCGCGTCACCTTGCGCACGGTCAACAGGTCGTTTTCCTCCTTCTGGGCAGCAGCTATCAGTTCCGGACGATACCAGCCTTGCAACTCCTTTGCCAAGTCGTTCTTAGCCGTGTCGGCATCAATATGTCCCGGTGTGGGCCATGCCACAATGTCTACCTCCCCCTCGGCAAAGCGCTTCACCAGCTCCATACTGTCGCGATACACCTCTACACGCAGTCGCACACCAAGCGAATCGGCAAAACGTTGACAGATAAGGAACTGCGTGCCTAAGTACTTGCCGTGATACTCGTAATATGTCTGCGGACCGCTTACGGTTGCCATAATCAGCTCGCCACTGGTCTGAATATCGTGCAGATCGAACTCGTCGGATGTAGTTATGGTATCTTCTACCACGCCCCAGGGTGCAACAATGGTTTCCTGTTTCTTTTCGAAACAAGATGCAAGCGACAGCAAAATCGCTCCAAATCCGACATATTTATACCATTTTTGCATCAATCTGCAGCATTTTGTTAGTAAAAACGGTGCAAAGGTACTACTTTTTGGTCAGTAATGACACTTATTTCGCGAAAAAGTTGTAATTTTGCACCCGATATTTTTTAGATTTAACAATATGTTAAGAATTGCAGTACAATCAAAAGGACGTCTGTTCGAGGACACCATGAACCTTCTGTCAGAAGCTGACATCAAGGTTAGTGCCTCAAAACGCACCTTGCTGGTGCAGTCGTCCAACTTTCCACTGGAGGTTCTTTACCTCCGCGACGATGACATCCCACAGAGTGTAGCCAGTGGAGTGGCTGACATAGGCGTAGTGGGCGAAAACGAGTTTGTTGAGCGTGGCGAAGATGCTGATATCATCTCACGTCTCGGCTTCTCAAAATGCCGCCTCTCGCTGGCCATCCCCAAAGAGATCGACTACAAGGGTGTAGAGTGGTTCAACGGCAAGAAGATTGCCACCAGCTACCCCGGAATCCTCCGACATTTCCTCGAACAGCATCATATCCATGCAGAAATCCATGTAATCACAGGTAGCGTAGAAATCAGCCCGGGCATTGGGCTGGCCGATGCTATCTTTGACATCGTATCATCAGGCTCTACCCTGGTGAGCAACAATCTGCGTGAGGTTGAGGTTGTAATGAAGAGCGAGGCTCTTCTCATCGGCAACAAGCAGATGAGCGATGATAAGAAGGCAATCCTTGAGCAGTTGCTGTTCCGTTTCAAGGCCGTGAACGATGCTGAGGACAAGAAGAATGTACGCATGAATGCT
>JAFUSD010000066.1 GCA_017480685.1 Bacteroidaceae bacterium | reverse complement strand
TGGCAGGTCATCTCTCGTAAGTAACGCATCTGGAAGATTTTCTGCTCCATCGGTGACAGGTTGTCCCGCACGTAGCGCATCAGTTCCTTCATCTGCATTTGCTCTTCCGCTGTATTGTCGCTAATAAGTGTATCAGCATCCTCAGTAAGCAGGCGTGCAAAGCGTTCTTGCACCTGTTTGTGCTGTAACACATTCAGGCAACGATGGCGCACACTCGCCAGGAGGAATGCTTTTGCGTTGTCTGCTCTCACGCTGGTGCTGCCACTAAGCAGACTGGCGAACACATCGCTCACCACGTCCTTGCTCTCCGCTTCATCGAAGAGTAATGTGAGTGCCAGATGATACATCTGCGTGTAGTGTGTCTTGAACAGACTTTCGATTTGACTCCGTCCAATTCCTCCTCGCTCGGCAGAGTTGATGCGAACATCACTCTGCGCTCGCTCGTTCGTCATTTCTTTTCGTGTCATACACTTACAATACAGTTCAGACGAAGAAAATGTAAAGCAGAAATGCGATTATTTTCTGGTTCAAACTCAAATTCCTTTATTTTGGGGTGTTTTTCAACCAAATCGGGCGCGGAAGCGCTGTTTCCCATCCTCGCCCGCCTTGTATAATTGTTTCATTGCCACAACGGCTCGTTCTTCCAGCCAAAAGGGATAAAGGAAGTCGATGGCTGCGACATCAATGGCTGGATAATTGGCAAGAAGCGCATTAATCTTTGCCTGCATGTCGTCATGGGGAGAGATGAAGTTTAAGAAATACTTGATAATGCAAAGGTCAAAGTATATTCGAAGCGTATCGGTGGACAAAGTTATCCAGTTGCCAGCCATACTGTTGGATAGGCATCGGCATAGGTCTGCTTGACGTGGACAATAAAATCTTCGCGTGAGCGTTGAAGCTCGGCATCTATCAAGTCCATTGCACGGCGAAACTTCCCGCATCATGGGATGGAATTTTGTTGGCTCATTGTATAACAATAAAACGACCCGCACATTTGAGCATCATGGAGAGGCTTGGCGGGTTCTCGTGGTGCAAAAGTACTGCATTAATTTGAAATGGCCTAACATTTTTGAAGAAAAAGAATAAATGTCGCCAAAGTATCCTTCATATTTCCTCAAAGTGCCGCCTTAACCATTCCTTTTTCCCTACCTTTTTGAATCAATATGCGCCAAAGATTATCTGTCGGGCAACATATAAACATTAGATAATCCGTCTACACTCGGCAAAACAAAAGCACGCTTTACTTTTACCCTTGCTTAATCACTGATTCCTTATATTTGTTCACCTTGTTTGTCATAATTAAAGTGCAACTATACGGGAATCGATACCTATAGTCGCATCTTTTTGTTAAATGCACTCCAGGCCCACAACTTTTTCTCGCTATTTTGCGGCTGTTACATAATTTATTATTACCTTTGTAATGAAAATTAAGCAATTCAGCTGTTGAATAGTAAATAAATAGTTCTCGATAAATACGAATAAGGAACTCTGGTTCGTCTTGATAAGTAGAATAAATGGATGATATAAGTTATGGCGCTAGCAATAAGCATAGAAGACCTGCTGAGCAAGCAGAAGACTGAGCCCGACAGGATTGGATTCAAAGTGTAATTGCAAAAAAAATGAGAAACAATTGCTTCCACACCACTGCAGTGAGGTTATCGAATGCTACGTACGCTATATATATTTGTATAACTTAACATAAAATGAAGGATTATGATTTTATCTACAACTCCAACTATTGAGGGTCATGCCATCCGTGAGTATAAGGGTGTGGTGACTGGTGAGACTATTATCGGTGCAAATTTTGTGAAGGATTTCTTTGCAAGCATCCGCGATGTGGTGGGTGGACGTGCCGGAAGTTATGAGAAGGTGCTGATTGAGGCCAAGGATACTTCGTTGCGCGAGATGTCGAAGCGTGCCGAGGCTCTTGGCGCAAATGCTATCGTGGGTATCGACATCGACTATGAGACGATTGGTCAGTCGGGGTCGATGCTGATGGTGGCAACAAGTGGTACGGCTGTGGTTCTCTGACGTTGTGCCGTGTAGTAATACATGTGCAGCTCCAGTAAGTAGGGGCATGTGTGCGTTATGGGTATTGATAAGCAAAGAAGCAGGTAGCTCTGTGTGGCTATCTGCTTCTTTTGTCTTGCAGTGTTTTTGTCAGCATTGTTTATTCCACGTCGAGGAGTTCGATGGTGAAGATGAGTGTTGAGTAGGGAGGAATGGTTCCTGTGTCTCGGTCTCCGTATGCCATGTTTTCTGGAATGTATACTTCCCACTTGCTGCCTGCCGGCATGAGTTGGAGTATTTCGGTCCAGCCTCTGATTACGTCTTTCACTGCGAATTTAGTTGGTTGTCCGCGGGTGTATGAGCTGTCGAATACGGTGCCGTTTGTGAGTCGGCCTTCGTAGTTGACGGTTACTTGTTGTGTGGCTGTTGGTTTAGGTCCGGTTCCCATTGTCAGGACTTTGTATTGTAGCCCGGATGGCAGTACTACAACTCCTTCTTTCTTTGCGTTTTCTGCGAGCCATGTCTGGCCTGGCTGACGCAGTTTCTCTGCGTTTTGTGCTTGTCGTTGGTTGAGTGCTGTGCTGAATAGTTCTTGTGCTTCGGTTGTTGTGTATTCGTTTTGTCCGGTGAGTGCTGCAATGATTGCGTTGGCTATGATTGATGGTGAGATGGTTTCGTCTGTCAGGCCTGCATAGAAGTCTTTTGTAATTTGTGATGCGAGGTTTATGACTTGGTTGCCTATCTGTGTTCCTGCTTGGAATGCGTGTGCAGCCTGGTCTTTGGGGTCAACGTTGGCTCGTTCGGTTAGCCCGCGGAAGAAATCGTTCATGTAGAGTGTTGTGTCTACGTTGAGTTGTCCTTGCAGGTAGGCTTTGAGCCCGTTGGCCTGGAAACTACCGAAGAGGTATGCCAGTGTGTCGCCTGCTGTGATGAGTTCGGGCTTCTCTATTTGTGGTGGTTGACTGGTTTGTGTGGGGTTGTTCTGGCGTGCAATGAAGTCCTGTAGTTCGGCTTTTTGCTTGGCTTTGAATGCTTTCAGCTCTGCAGCTTTTTGTGCTTTCAGCTGTTTGGCTGTGGGTGGTGTTGTGGTGGCGGTGTTTGGGGTGCCATCTACAGTTTGTGCAGCTACAGACAGTGTTGCCATAGCTGCACAAACGAGTGTTATTAGTTGTTTCATGTTTACTTCAGTGTTTCGATAGTGAAGATGAGGGTTGAGTATGGTTTGATTTGTCCCATGTCTTGTTTACCATATCCTTGCTCTTGTGGGATGTATACTTCCCACTTGCTGCCTGCCGGCATGAGCTTGAGCACTTCCACCCATCCAGGTATTACGCGTGGCATGGCAAGGTTGACTTCGAATGGATTCTTGGCATCTTGCATGCTGTCGAATACGGTTCCGTCGATAAGGCGTCCTTCGTAGAGGCACTTCACCTTGGTGGTGTCGGTCGGCATTGGGCCGGCGCCTTCGGTCAGGACTTTGTATTGTACTCCTGATGGCAGTACTACCACTCCTTCTTTCTTTGCGTTTTCAGCCAGGAAGTCTTCGTTGGCTTTCTTTTGTTCGCCCCATTGTGCAAGACTGTTAGCTTCTTGTATTGGGGTAAGCAGTTTCTGGAATTCGTTGTAGGCGCTGTCGGTGGTCATGCCTGCTTCGCCGCGGAGGCCTGCTATGATTCCTGCAAGGAAGTTCTTAACCGGCACTTTTTTGGTTGAGTCGCCTTTGTATACTTCGGCGCTGAGGTTGTCGGTCATGTCTTTGATTTGCTGACCTATCTCGATACCTTTTCTGTAGGCCATCTGCTTTGGGTCGTCTTTTGATGTTGCTCCTTCAATCATACCGCGGATGAACTCGTCTTGGTAGAGTGAGTCAACTTGGAGCTGGAGTTGCATGTAGGATTTCAGACCTTCGGCTTGTGCTATTCCGAGGTAGTTGGTGAGTGAGTCTACGTTGTCTTTCAACTCGGCCTTTACGTTTGTGTTGGTGCATGATGTGCACACGATTGCAGCAATGCATGTTGCTGCTAACATTAGTTTCTTCATGAGTTTTCTTGTTTTATTATTAATGATTTGTCTTGTTTGGTACGTGTTGGTTCAGAGCACTTTAATCAGTTCCACGTCGAAAATGAGTGTGGCGTAGGGCGGTATCATGTTGCCAGCTCCGTTTTCTCCGTAACCCAGGAGGTAGGGTATGTAGAAGCGGTACTTGGCTCCTTCGGCCATGAGCTGCAGTCCTTCAGTCCATCCTGCTATCACTTGGTTGAGACCGAAGACGGCTGGCTCGCCGCGGCGGTAGGAACTGTCGAACACTGTGTCGTCGATGAGGCGGCCTTCGTAGTGACATTGTACTTTGTCGGTGGCTTTTGGGTGGCGCCCGCTGCCTTCGCTCAGCACTTCATACTGTAGCCCGCTTTTGGTGGTGATTACTCCATGACGACCTGCGTTGTTTTGCAGGAATGCCTTGCCGCGTTCTATCTCGGCTTTGCCTTTGAGGGCGCGTTCTTCGTTTAGGCGTTTTTCTTGTTCGGCAAAAAACGATTGTACGATGTTTTGTGCCTCGCTGTTGCTCACTTTAAGCTCGTTGCCATTCAGTACGTCGACTATGGATTGTGCAAAGTCGTCTACTTGAAGCACGTCTTTCAGACCCATCTGCCTTAGTTGCTGGCCTATGCCAAGGCCTAGTGCATAACTTAACTTGTCCATTCTTCCTGATTTGTGCTTTTATATGCAAATTCGGTGCAAAGTTACTAATTTTATACGAATGTTAGTAACTTATTAAGAAAAAAATGCAGCGATGGGCGCTGATTTGCTATGATTTGACCTTGAAGTGCAAGTTCAGTGTGCTATGGAGTGGCGTATGACGATGCCTGCCAGTGTCATGCCAAAAATGCTGGTGATGTGGACGAGCGAGCCGTTGATCTGTGCCTTCGATGTACACCATTCGTGCTCGACGAGCTGTTGATCGCCGGGTGCATCGTAGAGGGCATCGGCCTGGCCGCGCGTGCCTGAGAGTAGTTTTGCTTTGGGACACATGCATGCCGCCGTGCCGCAGGTATGGGCTGTGCCAAGGTTGTGCATGGGTGGCTCCTCGCTATATACACAGAGGAATTTGGTTGCAGGAAACAGGTGTTGCTTCTTGAATTTGTTGCGCAGGGCGCGTGCCAGCGGGTCGCCCTTCACTTTCCAGAACTCGGCAACGCGGATGCGAGTTGGGTCGATGCGCAGTGCGGCTCCCATCGAGCTGAAGAACTGTTTGTTGGGATATTGCTTCACCAGCTGTGTTGCATGGAGTATGAGCGCTGCCTTGTCCTTGAGTGAATCGATGGCATCGATGATGACGTCGTATTGTTCAAGGGCGAAATCGGCTGCACAATCTGCACTGTATATTTTTTGTAATGCCTGTATCTGTGCTTTGGGATTGATTTCGAGCAGATGGGTGCGCAATGCATCGACTTTCACCTGTCCGATGGTCTGGGTGGTGGCCATGAGCTGGCGGTTGCAGTTGGTGATGCAGACGCGGTCGCTATCGACTATGGTGAGGTGTGACACCCCACTGCGCACGAGACCCTCGGCACACCACGACCCTACGCCACCCACTCCGAGGATGATGACGCGGAGGCGGGCGATGTGCTCCATGGTATCGCTGCCGAGCAGCAGCTCGGTGCGATTGAAAAGTCCTTTCTCTAATGCTGTCATATCGACTGCAAAGTTACGGCTTTTTTTTCATCTGTACGTCATCGAGTGTGAATTTTCCCGAGAAAATAATGATTGAGGTCTCGCTTTCTTCGTCGGTTGACATGATGATGACCGATTGTTTCTTGCCGCCACGGTGGTAGATGCGCACTCGTTCGCCGTCCTCGTCCATCTGCATGAGCAGTTCGTATTTGTCGTGTTTCACTTGTTGTGCCACGTCGGTCTTCAGTTTGGTGCGCATCGTTTTGTTCTCCGATGTAACGATTTGTATGGCGTCGAGCTTGTTGAGCACTGCACCGATGTTCATGCCTGGCACGGTGGGCGCGGCTATTTTGCCTGCCAGCTGTAGCATGGCGCGCGAGATATAGACGTAGGTCACGTCTTTTTCTTCGGAGTATTTCTCAAATGCTTCCACCTGGGCGCTTGCCGTCAGGGCGGTCATGCTGATGAAGAGCGCAAGGAGCAGCCGGCGTATGTTATTAATGAATAATGAACAATGAATAATGAATAGCAGATGCTTTGGTTTAATGCATAATGCATAATTCATGATGTATGATTGATGATGAAGTCTCATAGTCATTCGTATTTACTTAGTTGTTGGGTTAATATCTGGTTTGCACGCACTCCCTTCTCGTTCATCGCGTCATACTGTGCCATGCCTTTCTCTATATTCTGCTGCAGGAGCAGTAGTGCCTTCTCGGCTGTGGCGTATGCCATCTGCGGGTCGGTGTAGGTGTCGGAGGGTTTGGGTCGGGATGTGTAGAGCATGAACGCAACGCCTGCCACCAAGAGCACTGACGCAGCCATGGCGACGGCAATGCGCTTGTTTGCCATTCGGCGACGCTTGAGGGTGGTTTCCTCACGTGCCCATTCGTCGATTTTGGCACTGAGTCGGGCTTCCAATCCGTCGGGAATCGGGATGCGTTCGAGCTCGTGTATGTTCAGTTCTTCCATGTGTGTGTCAGTTGTTTGAATTGTTCTTTAAGTGTCTGTTTGGCTCTCGATACGATGACTCGCAGGTTGCCGGGCGAGAGGCCGGTGGCCTGACTTATCTCGTCGTATGGGCTTTCTTGCTCCAGATGCATTTGCATTATGGTGCGTTGCTTCTGCGGCAATCGGCCTATGAGTTCAGTCATCTGCATGGCCTCGTCGCGTGTCTCATACGATGCCTGCGACTCATCGGGAGGGTCATCGACCGCAGCATCTAATGGGACGGTCGCGATGTGCTTCTGCCGCTGCTGGTCGCGATAGAGGTTGCGCAGCATGGTGATGAGGTAAGCCTCGGTTTGTGCTTCGGCCGATAGGGTGTCGCGTCGCTGCCACAGCTTCAGGAAGAAGTCCTGCACGAGGTCTTCGGCATCCTGCTGATTGACCGTGAGGCGGTATGCCACGCGGTAGAGCAGGCGGTGGTGGGGCAGGAATCGTTGCTTAAACTCGAGGGCCGTCATGTTTTTAATATATAATATTTAATCTATAATATATAATTAGCCTTCCGGATGGAGTCCCCCTCAGTCTTAATATATAATATTGAATCTATAATATATAATTAGCCTTCCGGATGGACTCTCCCACCTGAAAGGGGGAGTACCCGCAGGGGGAGGGGGTCTTCTCCCCGGATGGCACTCCCTCCCCCTCTCGCCTGGGGGAGTGCGAGGGGGAGAAGAACCGATTTGTCCCCCCCTCAGTCCCCCGCAGGGGGATGAC
>JAFUSD010000065.1 GCA_017480685.1 Bacteroidaceae bacterium | reverse complement strand
CCACCACGCAGAAGAAGACCACGGCCCAACCCGTAGACAAGAAGACACAACTAAAGACCGAACAGGCAGCAGCACAACGCCAGCGGCAACAGTCGCAGCAACAGATACAAGTAATAAACAAGAACATACGCGCCAACCTCGACAGCGTGCTCATACTCGACAACCGAATCAGCTACCAGCAATTCCAGATAGACAGCCTCAACCGCGAAGTAAAGGCTATGAACATCAGGATAGACACCCTCAATGCACAAATAGACCGTCTGAAACGTGAACTGCTCGAAAAGAAACGCCGCTACGCCAACGCAATGGTCTACATGCAACGACACAAGACAGTGCAAGAAAAGCTCATGTTCATCTTCTCTGCCGACAACCTCAGCCAAATAATCCGCCGCATGCGATATGTCAAAGAATACTCTGCATACCAAAAAGCTCAAGGCGAAATGATAAAGCAGAAGCAGGCAGAGATGAAGCAAAAGCAAGAGGAACTGCTTGCAATACGTGCACGCATGGAAGCAAACCTCGAAGCCATGCGGCGCAAAGAGCAAGCACTCGAGGCCAATAAGCGTAATTGTCAGGACAAAGTGGCCTACCTGAACAAAAACCTGAGCAATGTGCAGAACCAAATAAAACAATTGCAACAACGTGAGGCCACCCTCAACGCACAGATCGACCGCCTCATACAGCAAGAGATAGAAGAGGCACGTCGTAAAGCAGCCGAGGAGAAAGCACGCCAAGAGGCCGAAGCACGGCGCGCCGAACAACTGCGCATAGAGAAAGAACGTAAACTGGCCGAGGCACGTGCTGCCGAAGAACGTGCACGCAAAGAAAAAGAAGAAGCCGAGGCAGCACGACGCGCAGCAACTACAGACGCAGCAAAAGCAGCAGCCAGAGCCGAAGCTGACCGCGCTTCGGCCAACGTGAAAGCCGCCGAACAAGAGACGCGAGCAGCCGAACGCGAGGTGAAGCAGGCAGTAAAGGCAGAACAGGAAGAGGCTCGGACAAGACCTCAGACCGCTGTGACTGCATACCAGCCTACAGCAAACACAGCAGCTCAGCTCACCTCTGCATTTGCAAGCAACAAGGGAAAACTGCCGATGCCAATAACCGGCTCATATACTGTGGTGGGCCACTACGGCACTTACACCGTTCCCGGATTGAAAAACGTGACACTCGAGAATAAAGGCATCGACATCAGAGGTGCGGCAGGCTGTCAGGCTCGCTCGGTGTTCGAGGGCGAAGTATCGTCGGTGTTCCAGTATGGCACCACATACATCGTCATGGTGCGCCACGGCAGCTACATATCTGTCTACTCGGGTCTTTCGTCTGTTGCTGTGGCAAAAGGCAACAAGGTGACCCAGGGACAAGCGCTCGGAAAGGTGGGAACTGATGCCGACGGACACTATACGCTGCAGTTCCAGCTTCGCAAAGAGAGTGCACGCCTCAACCCTGAGCAGTGGGTAAAGTAAGGCTTTGACTTCTTCGTCCTGCTGATGCTGCACTGCTCAGCGTACGATGCCTTTATATTGATTGATAATCTAAAAAGGGATGTGCCTTGGTTGACACATCCCTTTTCTTGATTTTTGTCTGACATTGTTGAGTCCTTTCAGACTTCTGCTTAGTTCTTTCAGACTTCTGCTGAGTCCTTTCAGACTTCTGCTTAGCTTTGTCAAACTCTGTTAGTCATTGTCAGGCTTTATATTCTGTTACTTGACAAGTACTTTCTGTCCGTTGATGATGTTGAGTCCACGTTGTGGTGTGGTGAGCTGCTGTCCGTTGATGTTGAAGATTCCCTTCTTTGCCACTGCGGTTCCGGTCACTGACTCGATGCCCATTGGTGGCAGGCCTTCGGTGCCGAGGTAGTAGAGGCGGAAGTTGTCGAACATACACCAGTCGTTGTCTATACCTGTGCTCTTGCGCATACCGATAGTGAGGTTTTCGCCTTCTTCAACTACGATTGAAACTTCGTTCCAGTAAGCTTCAGGGCTCTTCTCGAATCGGGCTGCAGTACCTCTCATCGAGTTGGTGTAGTAGTATGTTACGAATTCATCGGGTTCTACTTCTTCGGTAACAGCTACGTCGAACTGCCATGATGGGTTTTCGTCGTCGTAGCGGAGCCAGAGTGTATCGAGGTTAATCCATATCTCCTGTCCGTTCTCGTCACGGATGTAGTTGCCATCGTCGTCCATGAGTGGCTCTCCTGAGTTAGGATCGACGCTGTCGAAGATGCGTTCCATCGAGCGTTCTGTGAACTGTTCGCTGCAGATTGAGGTGATGTAAGACACTTCTTCTCTCTCGCCAGCCTTGGCATAGAACTCTACGTTGTTGTTTTCCCACAGGTCGATGAAGCCTGCTGCTGCAATCCACCAGTTGTAGTATCCGCCACCGTCTACGTTGCCTACACCACCATCGCGGTAGAACGACTGTACTTTAGCTACGTATTGTCCGCGTGGCAGGGTGTTGAGTGTCTGGTAGAAGTCGAATGTGGTGTTGAATCGTTCGGCATTGTGCAGGTTGTTGTCGACTGTTATGCTTCCTGTCCATCCGTTCGAACCGTTGTCGAAGCTTGGGTTGACGAGGAGTGCTGTGATGTCGACTGGGTTTTCTGGGGTAGCCTTGTCAGCGCCGAGTTCAGCGAAGAGTGCTGAATTCTTGCTGGTCATTGCCTTGCTGTAGGCTGCGTCGAGTTCGCTGCGCAGTGTTTCGATGAGTTCCTGTGTGAGGGTCTCGGCCTTGAGTGTGGTGTTGTGGCGCTCGATGATTGCAGGAATCTCGGTGTTGTAGTCTGCCACGGCTTCTACTTGTGGACGGTAGTTGAAGTAGCTCTTCAGTGCGTCGTAGGTTGCAGATGCTTCTTTGGCTTTGAGGTACGTGTCGTCGTCGCCGGTTCCGATGTACATCACATACTCCATAGCGTAGTTGTCGAGTATGGTGTATTCGGGTGCATTGTCGTCGTAGTTGAGTTGGTCGTTGAGGATTTGGTCGATGAGTGTCCAGCCGTTGAGGTAGTTGTAGGCTTCGGTTATGTATTCGTCGGCCTCGTTGAGTGCCTTGTTGGCTGCATCGTATGCGTCGAATCCTTCAACTGGCAGCACTACGCCGTCGAGCAGTTTGTTTACCTTGGCTATGTCGCCAGGGAATGTGAGGTTGTTCATTGCGTTGGCTTGCACGGTTGCTTTCTTCTGCTGTATCATCTCAGAGAAGTCGGGGTTCTCGCCGTAGTAGTAGAGCTGGAAGCCGGTCACTGCGTAGAAGAAGTCGGAACTTGCACCGATGGTTACTCGTCCGTCCTTCACCTGTACCATTCCGGTTGTCAGTTTCTCCCATACTGTCTGGCGCCACTGGTCGCGGTTGCCGCCCCACCATGGGCTGCCTTTCTGTGTGAGTGGTGCTGTTTCGCGTGCGCCTTCAGAGTTTTCTATGTAGACATACATGAGTGGGCTGATGTCGGCACCGGCGTTACACATGAGGGCTGACATAGAGTAGAATCCGTCGGGCAGGCCGGTGATGGTCTGGTAGATGAGTTCGGGGTTGCCCGATGGCTCGGCTGTCCATCCGCCTATTGCGGGGTATCCGTGCTGCATGGTTACGTCGCCCAGGCCGCCGCCGTGCCATGTGGTCTGATGGATTACCCAGCAGTTCTCAGCGTTTTCGTTGTTGGTCACGGGGAATTCGTCGAGCAGTGGTATCCAGTCGGAGTGCTCGTTCATGGCGCCGGTGTAGTCTTGTTCCTGGATTGTCATCCAAGTAGCTTCGATTTCATCGCTGAACTTGTAGCACTGGCTTTCTTCGTCCCATGTCGGGTTGTACACTTCGTCTACGAAGAATGGTTTGCTGATTACGTATGAGTAGTCGCTGTATCCGTTCTTCACTTCCTGTGTCAGTATGTATGCCACTTGTGCATCGGCCAGTGCGGCTTTGGCTGTAGCGTATGCGTCGAGGCTGTTCACTACTGATGGTTCTGATCCGTTTTCACCGTCGAATGCTACTACCTTTGCGGCTTCGATGGCTGAGAGGAAGTCGGGCTTGCCCTTATAGTCGGTCGACTCGGCAAGGCCTTCGGCCGATGTGATGAGTGAACGCAGTGCGTTTGCATCGCGCAGTGCTGTCTGGAACTGCTTGAGCATGTTGCGGTAGCCTACGGTGGCTGCCTGGATGCTTTCCAGGTTGGTTTCGTCATACTCGTAGGTCATGACAATGTCTTGGCAGAGCACGCCCAGGGCTGGTATTTCTTCCATGATGCTCTCGGCCAGCATGTCGGCTTTCTCCTGGGCTGCATAGAGCGACTTCAAGGCCAGTTTTATCTGCATCTGTTCGCTTGTATCGCCCACGTAGATGAGGCGGAAGTTGGTGGCCATGAACGAGTCGGCGCTCTTGCTTTCGGTCTTCTTCACACCCACCTTCACCCATGAGTCTTCGGCCACGAAGAAGGTCACGGTGTTGTACTGAACCTCGTCGCCGTCGTCGTAGGGCTGATATTTGCCCAATTCGAACCACACGAGTGAACCAGGAATGGAGCATGGGCCCCAACGTCCGCCTGCCTGGTTGTACTGTCCGTCCGACATATCCCAACCAGCAGCAAATCTTTTCGTACCGTCGTCGTTCAGTGTGTAGTCGGTGTCTTCAAACAGTTGCTCCATCACGCCCTCAAACAGACGTGGCATGAGCCAACCCTCGAACGGAGAGCCCGAGCTGACGAATTCCTCGGAGTCGATGTCGTATTCTCCGGTTTCAGCATATAGCTTGGCACGGTTCACCCAGCTGCCGTTGCTCCATGTGTTAGGGTCTTCGTCCCACGACGTACCGTTGCGGTAGTATCCCTGACACTCAAGTGTGTAGATACCTGCCGGCAGATAAATCACCTGCCAGAGGTCGCAGTCATGACCGTCGTAGACCTCTGCAAGGCCACCTTTATAGGTGGGGTTGCCGCCCACGTGGGTCTCCTGCCAATAATCCAGAGGGTCGCTCTCGAAGCTGCGGTTGCCGAAACCTACTGCATCGGAGATGTCATCACCCTCTTTCCAGTCCGACGTGTCGATTGTCGGTTGTGCCTGCATTGCTAAGCTGAGCAGCAACGAAGCACCAAAGAGTAATAGTTTCTTCATGTGATTTTGGTTTTTGGTTAAGTTTGGGTTAATATAATTGGTTTTTTCTTTGCCTGTGCATTCCGTGGGCGTTGTAGCTCCACACGGACTGACATTGCTTGTTTGTGTATATGTGGCGGTTTGATAAGTATTTAAAAACGCTGCAAATTTACGCGTTTATTATATAAAGGAATTGCGCGCGCGAAACAATTGTTGTCAAAAATGATACAGAACTGCGATTATCGCGGTTTTACCGATATTTTTCCACCATAAAGCGGCGGTGAAACACTGCTGAGCATAGCGGCGTTTCGGGCGGTGGAAGGAGGCTGACAAACCTCGATTTCATCGGTAAAAACACGGAGGACGGATGATGCGCCGCCGCATATATTTTGTCACGACAATAGCGAAGTTTTATCTCGCATGCGTCTGTATTTTGTTGCGAAGATATCTGAAAACTTAAATTTACGACGTAAATTATTAAATTCTCAACGTAAATTATTAAATTTTCCGCCGAAAATTATTAAATTTGTGACGTAAATTTAAGTTTTCAGATATCCTCGCGACAAAACTTCTATATAGGCGCAGGTAAATTACGACGTCTGCGCAACTTTTTTCTGACAGCGACACATCGGGAAACAACAATACTTTTTCGCCATCATTCCACACAGTGCACGGCCTCTCGCACCTGCGCCTTACGCGTAAATAAAGGTGTGAAATGTAACTTGGATGGTATAAACCGCGGTGTTTTTAGACTTAAAGTATGGGGTATGATATGCAAACTTTGTGTTTTGTAGCGTATGGAACAAAAAAAATGTGTAACTTTGCCGACGCAACAAACCGAAACAACAAACAAAATGGCACAAGAAGATGTATTCAAGAAAGTAGTCAGCCATTGCAAGGAATATGGCTTTGTGTTCCCCTCGAGCGATATCTACGACGGCCTTGGGGCAGTTTACGACTACGGACAAAACGGAGTAGAACTGAAAAACAACATCAAACAATACTGGTGGCAGTCGATGGTGCTGATGCATGAGAACATCGTGGGCATCGACTCTGCCATCTTCATGCACCCCACCATCTGGAAGGCATCGGGACATGTGGATGCCTTCAACGACCCGCTCATCGACAACCGCGACTCGAAGAAGCGCTACAGAGCCGATGTGCTGATTGAAGAGCAGATTGCCAAGTATGAGGACAAGATAGAGAAAGAAGTGGCAAAAGCACGCAAACGCTTCGGCGACTCGTTCGACGAGCAGAAGTATCGCGAGACCAGCCCACGTGTGGCCGAAGAGCAGGCAAAGCGCGATGCACTGCACGAGCGCTACTCGAAGGCTATGAACGCCATGGACCTCGACGAACTGCGCCAGATCATCCTCGACGAAGAAATAGTATGCCCAATCAGCGGCACACGTAACTGGACCGAGGTGCGACAGTTCAACCTCATGTTCAAGACCGAGATGGGAAGCACAGCCGACGGCGCTTCGACCATATACCTACGTCCCGAGACAGCTCAGGGCATATTCGTGAACTATCTCAACGTGCAGAAGACGGGCCGCATGAAGATACCGTTCGGCATAGCACAGATAGGCAAGGCATTCCGCAACGAAATCGTGGCACGCCAGTTCATATTCCGTATGCGCGAGTTTGAACAGATGGAGATGCAGTTCTTCATCAAGCCAGGCACCGAGCTCGACTGGTTTGCAAAATGGAAGCAGACACGTATGGCATGGCATCAGAACCTGGGATTCGGAGCTGAGAACTACCGATTCCACGACCACGAGAAGCTGGCACACTATGCCAACGCAGCCACCGACATCGAGTTCCGCATGCCGTTCGGATTCAAGGAAGTGGAAGGAATCCACAGCCGCACCAACTTCGACCTCAGCCAGCACGAGAAGTTCTCGGGCAAGCAGATAAAATACTTCGACCCCGAACTCAACGAGTCATACACTCCATACGTCATCGAAACCAGTATCGGAGTCGACCGCATGTTCCTCTCAGTCATGTGTCACAGCTATCAGGAAGAGAAACTCGAGAACGGCGAAACACGCGTAGTGCTCCGCCTGCCTGCCGCTTTGGCACCGGTGAAACTGGCTGTCATGCCCCTCGTGAAGAAAGACGGACTGCCCGAAAAGGCCCGCGAGATAATCGACAACCTCAAGTTCCACTTCAACTGCCAGTACGACGAGAAAGACTCAATCGGCAAGCGCTATCGCCGTCAGGACGCAATCGGAACACCATACTGCGTGACCGTAGACCACCAAAGCCTCGAAGACAACACCGTCACCATCCGCTTCCGCGACACCATGGAACAAGAGCGTGTAGCTATATCAGCCCTGCAAGGCATCATCGAAGACAACGTGACCATCACCAGCCTGCTGAAAAAACTGCCTACCGACTAAGCATACACACCCAACCCGCACCAAAAAACTGCGGGCGCAAACACTTGAACTATGAGAAAACTGACAATGCTACTGCCCGTCATGACACTGCTGACACTATGTGCATGCAGCGAACACGAGGCAGAAGGAGAATATGACAACTGGACAGAACGCAACCAACACTACATCGACTCCATAGCCCATGTGGCCGAAGTGAATGCAGACGGCACATGGCAACGCATCAAGGCATTCAACCTGGGCGACGACGAATCGGTGTATGAAGGCCGTGTGGAATGTTTCGTCTATGTGAAGAAGCTGAAAACCGGCACCGGAACCACCTCGCCCTACTACAACGACACCGTTCGAGTGCACTACAGCGGCAGGCTCATACCCACCGCCCAGCACCCGGCAGGCTACTGTTTCGGCAAGAGCTACAGCACCTCCACACTGAACGAGCAGACCGATGTGCCCACAAAATTTGGCATGTCAAGCCTCACCAAGGGTTTTGCAACGGCACTGATGCACATGCACGAAGGCGACCGATGGCTCGTTTACGTGCCACAGCAGCTTGCATACGCTGAGTCGAAGTATACCGAAGCAACCATTCCACCATACTCAACCCTGATTTTCGACGTACAGCTGGCACGAATCTATCGCTTCAAAATAGATTCAGACACCAGTTGGTATTAATCAGAAAACAAACAACAAAAAGCGGGTCGCCATATTTTTGGCAACCCGCTTTTTATTTCTTACAAGTTGAATGATGCGGTTTTTGTTTGAATTACATGCGGTGTGCGTATGAATTACATCATGCCACCCATGCCGCCTCCGCCCATTGGCATCTCAGGCTTGTCTTCCTTCTTGTCGCAGATGACACACTCGGTAGTGAGCAACATGCCTGCAATGCTGGCAGCGTTTTCAAGTGCCACACGTGTCACCTTGGCAGGGTCGAGGATTCCGCTTTCGCGCAGGTTCTCGTATGCATCCTTGCGTGCGTTGTAGCCGAAGTCGCCCTTTCCGTTGCGCACCTTCTCTACCACTACGCTGCCTTCGAGGCCTGCATTCTCCACAATCTGGCGGAGTGGCTCCTCGATTGCACGGCGTATGATCTGTATGCCTGTCTGCTCATCGGCATTCTCGCCTTTAAGTCCGTCGAGGGCTTCGATGGAGCGGATGAGTGCCACACCACCACCTACTACGGTACCTTCTTCGATTGCGGCACGAGTTGCGCAGAGTGCATCGTCAACACGGTCTTTCTTTTCCTTCATCTCGACTTCGCTTGCAGCACCTACGTAGAGCACTGCCACACCGCCGCTCAGCTTGGCCAGGCGCTCCTGCAGCTTCTCCTTGTCGTAGTCGCTGGTGGTTGCCTTGATTTCGGCCTTAATCTGGTTCACGCGGTCTTGTATGAGCTGCTTGTCGCCCTTACCGCCCACGATGGTTGTGTTGTCTTTCGAGATAGTCACCTTCTCGGCGCTTCCCAGCATGTCGACTGTAGCTTGCTCAAGTTTCAGGCCTTTCTCTTCGCTGATAACTACGCCACCGGTGAGGATTGCGATGTCTTCGAGCATTGCCTTCCTGCGGTCGCCGAATCCAGGTGCCTTCACGGCGCATATCTTGAGTTGGCTGCGCAGGCGGTTCACTACCAGTGTGGTGAGTGCCTCGCTGTCGATGTCTTCTGCAATGACGAGCAGTGGACGTCCTGTCTGCACGGCTGGTTCGAGGATTGGGAGGAACTCCTTCAGGTTGGATATCTTCTTGTCGTAGATGAGGATGAGTGGGTTGTCCATCTGGCATTCCATCTTCTCGGTGTCGGTCACGAAGTATGGTGAGAGGTAACCGCGGTCGAACTGCATACCCTCTACCACTCCGATGGTTGTGTCGCGGCTCTTGGCTTCCTCGATGGTGATTACGCCGTCTTTCGACACTTTCTTCATTGCGTCGGCAATGAGTTTACCTATCTCGCTGTCGTTGTTGGCACTGACGGTAGCCACTTGTTCTATCTTCTCATAGTTGTCGCCCACCTGTTCGCTCTGGCTCTTGATGTGTTCCACCACCTTAGCCACGGCCTTGTCGATACCGCGCTTGAGGTCCATTGGGTTGGCACCGGCAGCCACGTTCTTCAATCCGGCAGTGCAGATGGCTTGTGCCAATACTGTAGCGGTAGTTGTTCCGTCGCCTGCATCGTCGCCGGTCTTCGATGCCACACTCTTTACGAGCTGTGCACCAGTGTTCTGGAATGCGTCTTCCAGTTCTATTTCCTTGGCTACGGTCACACCGTCCTTTGTTATCTGTGGTGCGCCAAACTTCTTTTCGATAATCACGTTACGGCCTTTAGGACCAAGTGTCACCTTCACTGCATTTGCCAGTGTGTCTACGCCCAGCTTCACCTGCTCGCGGGCGTCTATGTTGAATTTTAGTTCTTTGCTCATAGTTTAATTGATTAATGAATAATGATAATGAATAATGTATAATAAATAATGTGTTGCTGGTGCATCCCCTCCGGATGGCAAATTGTCAATTGTCAATTATCAATTGTCAACTACCTCAGCAGTGGGGTTTACAGTATTGCCAACACGTCGCTCTGTCGCATGATGAGGTATTTCTCGCCTTCATACTCGAGTTCGGTGCCGGCATATTTGCCGTAGAGTACTTTGTCGCCCACTTTGAGCACCATTTCTTCGTCCTTGGTGCCGTTTCCGGCTGCCACTACTTCGCCTTGCAGCGGTTTCTCTTTTGCTGTGTCGGGGATGATGATTCCGCCCACAGTCTTGGTCTCTGCTGGTGCAGGGAGAATGACTACCCTGTCAGCCAATGGTTTGATGTTCATAATCTGATTTGTTTTTTTGTTATTGTTATTTGCTTGGTTGTTCCATACGTCATTGTGCAAAAACCATGCCATACGACAAAATTCATGACACCGGCGACGGTTTTATGACAGTTTGGCACACTTTTTAGCCAGCCACATGCTTTTATCTCATCATTATTTTCTATCTTTGCATAAAGAAAAAGAGAAAGAGATGAGTCATACGGTATATCTTGCACTTGGTTCAAACCTTGGCGACAGGGGTGCAAACTTGGTTGCAGCAATTGCTGAGATAGAAAAAAAGATTGGAAACGTGTGTTCCCAATCTGATGTCATCGCAACCGAGCCCGAGGGTTTTGAGAGTTGCAACAAGTTTCTCAACATGGCAGTGTGTGTGGAAACGGAGCTCGATGCGCCTGCCTTGCTCGATGCCACTCAGCATATAGAGCGGCAGCTGGGTCGTTTGCAGAAATCGGTGGATGGCATCTACCACGACCGCACGATCGACATAGACATTTTGCTCTATGACTCCGAAACAATGCACACCCGCCGCCTCACCATACCTCATCCGCGCATGACCAGCCGCCGGTTTGTTTTGCAACCGCTTGCGCAGATTGCGCCGGCACTTGTCATTCCAGGTGAAAAGCTGACGATAGCTGAGTTGCTCGCTCGTATATCTTAGCCTTCAGTGTCTCGATGTCGACACCCAGCGTGTGGCCCACTGCCGTGTAATGGTTTATGATGTCTATGTTTGCTTCGTCGGTTTCGAGCCACAGGCGGTTCTGCCCGAATGCCTCGTGCAATGACTGCGGGTTGAATAAGGGACCGAACGAGAGGTCGAAACCATGACTCATGAGCTGGCTGGCCAAGGCTGGCTTACCCCTGAATCCATGTATTATCCATGCCTGCCGCGGACGCATCTTTTTACGAATTTGCGCGATTTCATCGGCAAATCTGACTATATGAATAATCATAGGCTTACCCACTTGCTCTGATATCTCTACTTGCATCTCAAACAACTGCCGCTGCTGGTCGGGGCCGGCTCCGCGCAGGCGGTCAAGTCCTGCCTCGCCAATGGCCACGACACGAGGGTCGGTGCTTTTTTGTGCCGTTAGTGCCACACTTTTCTCGATGAAAAGGGGAGAAATGCCAGCTTCTGCCGACCGCCACGGATGTACGCCAACCGATGAAAGCGGCTGCAACGGCTCGTCGAAATTGCAGTTGACAACCGCCATCACCTCCCTGCCCGCATGCCACGACCTGTACGGGCCGCCGTCAGTTTCGGCGCCTTCGGGGCGTAAAGTGGCGATTTCATCGGGCTTTTCGCCAATTTTATGGCAATGAATGTTGATGAACGGAACAGACATTTCTATATGTTGCAAATATGGTGAGACAATGTGATGTCAGCGGCATGCCAGTTATGTAAAAAAAATGAGGATATCCTCACGACCCTTTGAGGATATCCTCGCATGGCGTTGAGGATATCCTCAACACCCTGCAAGGACGTCCTTGCAAATATGTAGTGACGGCATCATCCACCTGCACATTGCAAGACATGCTGCCAACCTGTCTGAACGGCCGGTGTCACGGCACGGGGTCGTATCCTGAGCCGCCCCAGGGATGGCATCGCAGCAGACGGCGCAGGGCAAGATATAGTCCACGAAACGGTCCATGCTTCCTGATGGCTTCTACTGCATATTGTGAACAAGTGGGGGTGAACCGGCATGTAGGGGGAAACATGGGCGAGATGCACCGCTGATAAAAGAAAATAGGAACGAGCAGTATCATTCCTAATCCTTTGCCTATGTATTCCATAATGCTGTTCATGATTCTATATTGTTGTAGTCACGAAACAAGTTTCCATCGATTTTATCAAGAGCCTTGCCTATGCTGGAGTAGACGGTCTGGTATGTACACATGTGGGATGTGATACAGATGAACGCAATCAGCAACCCACCTTCCTGCTGCATTCCGACCGCATTGCTCAAGTGGTGTTTCTGCCTCCGGTATGCCTCTCTTACAAGGCGCTTCATCCTGTTGCGGTCTACAGCGTTGCGGAATCGCTTCTTTGGCACACTTATAATGACAGATACCGGTGCCTTAGTCTGTTCCTGCCGCATGTAGACCACCCTGAACGGATAGGCCGTGACAGAACTGCTTGTGCCGGCAAACAACTTGTCTATTGCAATCCTGCTTGTAATTCGCTCTGCCTTGCTGAGTGTGTCACTGCTTTTTCGACTCATTATCTTTCACAAATGCTTCGATAATTGCAGGCACCGACCTCAACTCGGCAGTGAGCTGATAGTCAACCCTGAGGTTCATCTTTTCAGCTTCCTCAATGGTCTTAAGCCCGATACATGCCAACGATATGTTGCCCTGATTGAAGTCGGGGAAGTTCTTCAGCAGCGAGTGGATTCCCTCGGGGCTGAACAACACAACCATGTCGTAGTCAAGCGTCTCGCCCGGCTCAAAGTCGTTGGCCACGGTGTAGTACATCACCGCCTCGTTGTGTGTAAGTTTAGCCTTGTCGAGTTTCAGCTTCAACTCATCGTCATGAACCGACGACTGGGGCACGAAATACTTCTCAGCCTTATGTTTCACCATGATTGGAATGAGGTCGTCCATCTTTCCGCTCAGCGGGAAGAACACCTTACGCTTGCGATACTGAATGTATTTCTGCAGATACAGTGCAACGATTTCCGACTTGCAGAAATACTTCATAGTCTCAGGGATTGCCACACGCATCTCTTTGCACAAGGCGAAGAAATGGTCAATGCCATGACGCGAAGTAAAAACAACTGCTGTATGGTCGAGTATCGATACTTTCTGCTGACGAAAATCTTTTGCAGGCATAGCATCGACTCTGATAAACGGTCGGAACACTACGTCCACTCCATACTTGTTTGCCACATCAAAGTATGGTGATTTCTCGGTTTGAGGCCGAGGCTGTGATACTAATACTTTCATCCTCTAATTATTCTAAATCTCTCAAAAAATGCCACACAATGAGTGTTGGCAGTATTTCGACGCTGCAAAAGTACAAAAAAAATAGCAAACTGCCATATCTTTTGGGTCGAAAGTTAACAAACAGCTTGAAAAGTAACAGTATTTTCTGCACAATTACAATTCCTACAAAGCAATGCATGACATTAATAAAGGATGTCTGTGAGAAAATAGAAAAAAGCGCCAGCGGGAAAGCGAGCGCCGACACGATGGCAATCGAAAAGAAGAATGCAGAAAGCCATCCTCGCTCGCGGTTGAACGGAAAAAATATCCAACTCACCAACGAATAGACCGACGCCTTGAACACAATGAGCGCGACAACTATGGCAAACACAAGCATGAGCAGGCCGTAGGCTGGCTCGCCGTCATGGTTCTTGAACGAGTCTTGATGGAAAATGGCACTTGCCGACAGGCACCCGATGAGAATAAGCAACAAGATGTCGACCAGCTCTTCCTTGCTGGTGCTAATCTCGTTGGCTGCATATACCTGTCTTGACGAGAAGAATGTGCGGATTTTGTAAATGAGCACCATCCGGCTGCGATAGAGCACAAACGTGAAAAGTATGAACAGCATGATAGCACTCACGATAACGACATCATCGGTCGACATGAGATATGACCTGAGAGCATTCATTATTCAACAAACGGGGAATGGGGCTTAAATGATGTAACAAATAATCAGATTAAACGAAAGCCCACCTGCCATCCTGCAATGGCAGTGGTGGGCTTGTAGCTGAAAGGCGGAAAACGGACCTCTGAAGTTGTCAGATATTGAATGCTTCGCGGATTTTATCCACGAGGTCGAGCTTTTCCCATGTGAAGAGCTCCACTTCAACATCACGTGTTCCACCCGAGGCATACGGGCTGAAGAAATGCTTCATCACGGTACGCGTCTGTCGTCCCATGTGCCCATATGCAGCCGTTTCAGTGTATATAGGCTGCCTCAGCTTGAGGTCGCGCTCTATGGCATACGGCCTGAGGTCGAACATCTCCTGTATCTTGGTGGCAATCTCGCCGTCGGTAGCTTCCACATGGCTCTTGCCATATGTGTTGACATATATGCTCACGGGTTCGGCCACACCGATAGCGTAGCTGAGCTGTACAAGCATCTCGTCGGCCACACCTGCCGCAACCATGTTCTTCGCAATATGACGGGCAGCGTATGCAGCCGAGCGGTCTACCTTGCTCGGGTCCTTGCCCGAGAAAGCGCCACCTCCATGCGCACCCTTGCCGCCATAGGTGTCGACAATGATTTTGCGGCCGGTCAGGCCTGTGTCACCATGCGGACCACCTATGACAAACTTACCCGTGGGGTTGACAAAATACTTGATGTCTGAGTCGAAGAGACGGCGTATACCCTCGTCGGCAATCTCGCTCACCACACGTGGTATGAGAATGTGCTTCACGTCATGCTGTATCTTGCTGAGCATAGCCGCGTCGTCATCCATAAATTCATCGTGCTGTGTAGAAACCACTATGGTGTCGATGCGAGCAGGCTTGCCATTGTCATCATACTCTATGGTCACCTGACTCTTACTGTCTGGACGCAGGTAGGTCATCTCGCGACCCTCTTTCCTTATCTTTGAGAGAGTCTTAAGTATATGATGGCTCAGCTCCAAAGCCAATGGCATGTATGTGTCGGTCTCGTTTGTTGCATAGCCAAACATAATGCCTTGGTCGCCCGCACCCTGATCTTCGGCTCGTTGGCGCACCACTCCCTGATTGATGTCGGGGCTCTGTTCGTGAATGGCCGACAGCACTCCGCAGCTGGCAGCATCGAAGCGGTATTCGGCTTTCGTGTAGCCTATATTAGCAATGACGCTGCGTGCCACCTCTTGCAAATCGACGTATGCCTTCGACTTGACCTCGCCGGCAATGACCACAAGACCAGTGGTAACCAGAGTCTCGCATGCTACCTTTGAGTCCTGATCGAATGCCAAAAACGCATCAAGTACTGCGTCGGATATCTGATCAGCCACCTTGTCGGGGTGGCCTTCGCTCACTGATTCGGATGTAAATAAGTATCCCATACTTCTTTTTTACGTTTGTTATTGTTTATTCCATGAGGGGGAAGGGTGTCATCAGGCGATGACTGGTGTGTACATCAGATGATGAGGAGCGCATCGCCATAGGCACCAAACTTGTAGCCTTGAGCTATTGCCTGATTGTATGCTTCCAATGTGTATTCGTAGCCGCCGAATGCACTCTGCATCATCATCATCAGCGACAGTGGCAGCTGGAAGTTGGATACAAACGCTTGCGCCACACCAAACTCATATGGTGGAAAGATAAACTTGTTGGTCCATCCGTCAAACTCCTTTATGATGCCTCCTGGACCCATTGCAGTCTCGAGGGCGCGCATCGTGGTTGTACCTACAGCACACACCTTGTGGCCTTCGCGTCTCGACTTGTTTACAATGGCACATGCCTCACTTCCCACGTGCATCTCCTCGCCGTCGGTCTTGTGCTTGGTGAGGTCTTCCACGTCTATCGGTCTGAAGTTGCCGAGACCCACGTGCAGTGTGATGAATGCTTGGTTAATGCCACGTATCTCCATGCGTTTCATAAGCTCTCGAGAGAAGTGCAGACCGGTGGCCGGTGGTGTCACTGCGCCTTCGTGGCGGGCATATATTGTCTGGAAATTCTCCATATCCTCGGGCACAGCCTTCCGTTGACGGCGTATTTCATCGGTAAGCGGTGCTTCGCCCAGGGCAAAAAGTGATGCTTTGAACTCGTCGTGCGGACCGTCATAAAGGAATCGGAGTGTGCGTCCGCGCGAGGTAGTGTTGTCTATGACCTCGGCCACCATAGAGTTGTCTTCGCCGAAGTAGAGTTTGTTGCCTATTCTGATTTTACGTGCAGGGTCTACCAATACGTCCCAAAGGCGCATGCGTTCGTTGAGCTCGCGCAGGAGGAAGACCTCTATAGTTGCCCCTGTCTTTTCTTTGTTGCCATACAGACGTGCCGGAAACACCTGTGTATCATTGAAGACGAATGAATCGCCATCGTCGAAGTAGTCTATGATGTCTTTAAATTCCCGATGTTCTATTTCGCCTGTGTTGCGGTGAAGCACCATGAGGCGTGCCTCGTCGCGATGATACGGAGGTTCGAGTCCTATGTTCTCGTCGGGTAGTTTGAATTTGAATTGTGATAGTTTCATCTTTGTGTAATTAACTATTGGTATTTGTCTGCTCTTCTTCTTGGTCGAATGTCTGCTGGTCGAGCCAGTGGTCGAACTGATGTATGTCGAGACAGTCCTCTATTTTATATTCGCCTATGCGTGTGCGGCACAGGTCGGTGAGGTATGCTCCGGTGTTGAGTGCTTCGCCTATGTCGCGTGCCAAGGCTCTGATGTATGTACCTTTGCTGCAAACCACCCTTATCGTTATCTCATGTTTGTCGAGGTTGCAGTCTTTTAACTCTATTTCATCGATAGTCAGTGGTTTAGCTTTCAGCTCAACGGTGCGTCCCTTCCTTGCGAGGTCGTATGCCCGTTTGCCGTCAATCTTCACTGCCGAGTAGGCTGGCGGCACCTGCATGATGGTGCCCACAAACCGTGGCAGTGTTTCTTCGATTAGCTGGCGTGTTATGTGTTGTGTAGGGTAGGTGGCATCCTCGCTGGTTTCACGATCAAACGACGGCGTAGTGGCTCCCAGGCGTAGTGTGGCCACGTATTCCTTGGTGTGGGCTTGCAGTTGGTCTATTTGTTTGGTTGCCTTGCCTGTGCATACTATGAGCACTCCGGTGGCAAGGGGGTCGAGTGTGCCTGCATGGCCCACTTTCAGTCGTGGCTGGTGTATGCGTTGCTTCAGTTTACCTCGCACTTTATACACGAGGTCGAACGAAGTCCAGCGATAGGGCTTGTTGAAGCAGAGTATTTCGCCTTTCTGTGGATTCATGGCTTATTATAACAACTGCCAGACGATGGTGGCAAGGCCTACGATGGCACAATATACTGCGAAATAAATGAGTTTGCCACGACGCACAAGGCCTATCATCCATTTGCATGCCACACATCCTGTGATGAATGCAGCCATGAACCCTATGACCATGGCTTGCGGGCTGATGCCTGCCATGGCGGTCTCCACTCCCGTCTCTATCATCTTTTTCCCGTCGAGCAGGGCTTCGCCAAGTATCGGCGGAATGACCATGAGGAATGAGAACTGAGCCAGTTTCTCTTTTTTGTTGCCCAGTATAAGACCGGTCCCTATTGTGCTGCCCGAACGCGAGAGTCCTGGCAACACGGCACAGGCTTGTGCTATGCCGATAATGAATGCATCTGAGATGGATATGTGCTCCTTCTCTCTTGGTTTGGCGAAATAAGAGAACGAGAGCAATGCGGCTGTAATGAGCAGACAAATGCCCACCACCAGTAGGTTATTGAAGTATCCCTCAATAGCATCTTTGAAGAACAGACACACTATGCCTACCGGTATCATCGATACAATGATGCAGACAATGTAGTTTTGCTCGTCGTTCAGGCTGCGTATGCCGTAACGACTTGGAATGAAGTCTTTGCCGTGTTTGCATGCTCCGATGAGCAGCCACACAATCTCTTTCCATAGGATGACAAGTGTGCTCATCACGGTGGCAACGTGTACGAGGATGGTGAATGGCATGATTTGGTCGGGGTCTTCCACTCCAAACAATTTGCCCGCAATGGCAAGATGCCCGCTACTGCTCACCGGCAGATACTCGGTCAGCCCTTGAAATATGCCCATCAACAGGGCCTGTATCTCATTCATGTCGGTGAGGTTTTATGAGTATTGCTGCTATGACTACTATGAATCCTAACAATGTTGTTACTGGTGCTACCTTGATGCGCAGGTCGCTAAAAATCTCTGGGTTAAATGCCGATTCGGTGCTTCCGTCACCTGCCATGAGTATGAAACCGGCAACTACTATCAGCAGCCCAATGCCAAGGACGATGTAGTTGATAGGGCCGAATGCTAAGTTTCTTTCTGACATAATTATTATATTCTGTTATTCTGTTATCGTCTGTTATGATGTTTGTGGGGCATATTCATCAGATGTGGTATAGCTCGTTGCTGCTCATCTTCAGATATTTTGACAGCGAGAAATAAGTACAGAGAAATGTGATGAGCAGTCCGAATGCCAGTACCGAGAGGCTTACAATAAGTATTACCTGTATATTAATCACCGTATTGATTTCGGGCTCGTAGGTTCGTGCCCAGTACACTCCACCTATGATTATTGCGTCGGCCATGATGGCCGAGAGTATTCCAAGCAGCAATCCCTGATTGAGGAACGGGCGGCGTATGAACCCCCACGATGCTCCCACCAGTTTCATGGTGTTGATGAGGAAACGTCGTGAGAAGATAGTGAGCCGCACGGTGTTGTTTATCAGTGCGAACGAGATGTAGGTGAACAGTGCTGCGATGATGAGCAGTATGACGCTGAACTTGCGTATGTTATGGTTCACAGAGTCCATCAGTTCCTTCTGGTAGATTACGTCCATCACCTGATTGGTAGACTTCAGCTGCTTGGTTATCTTGCTCAGGCTTTGGTTGTTGGCATATTCTGACTTCACTTTTACTTCAAATGATGCGGTGAATGGATTGTAGCCGAGAAACTCCGACGGGTCGGTGCCCATGCTCATACATTGGTCGTGCAGTGCCTGCTGTTTCGACACATACTTCATCGACTTCACGTATTGTTGTTCCCTCAGCAGTTGTTTCAGCGATTCGGTCTCGCCGGTTGTGATGTCGTCGTTGAGCAACACGCTTACGTTTATGTTTTCTCTAACGTAGCTCGACAGATTGCGGGCGGTGAATACAAACAAGACGATAGTTCCGAGTAGCACCAGCACCAGTGTGGTGCTGATGAGTGCCGTCACAAATTGAGTGCTAAGCAGTCCTGCAGCTTTGTTGTGCTTCATAGAGTCTTATTTACAATTTGACGATTTACTATTTATTTTCGATTTAGCTATTTATCTATTCCCATCCGGATGGCTAATTGTCAATTTTTCCAATGAGTGTGGCCGATGTAGATGCTGTGATATTCACCATCACGCGGTCGCCTATATGGTGAGTGCCACGGTCGAACACCACCACCTTGTATTGGCTGGTGCGACCGAAGAGCTGGTCTCTCGAGCGTTTGCTCACCCCCTCAACCAACACCTCGAAGGTCTTGCCTACATCGCGTCCATAGCTTTCGGCCGACAGTTGGTTCTGCAGAGCAATCATCTCGTTCAGGCGCCGTATCTTCACTTCCTCGGGCACGTTATCGGCCAGGTGACGGGCGGCATAGGTGCCAGGGCGTTCCGAGTATTTGAACATGAAGGCGCTGTCAAACCGGCACTCTCTCATCAGGCTGAGTGTCTGCTGGTGGTCTTCTTCTGTCTCGGAGTGATATCCGCAGAACAGGTCGGTGGTGATTCCGCAATCTGGTATTATACGGCGGATGGCCTCTATGCGTTCCAGATACCACTGACGCGTGTACTTGCGGTTCATCAGAGCCAGTATGCGGTCGCTGCCGCTCTGCACCGGCAAGTGAATGTGTCGGCAGATGTTGGGAGTGGCAGCAATGGTTTCGAGCGTGGCATCGCTCATGTCCTTAGGATGAGAAGTGGTGAACCTGATGCGCATGTGTGGCACCGACTGCGCTACACGTTTCAGCAGTTCGGGAAAGCCCGTGTCAGCATAGTGGTATGAGTTCACGTTTTGTCCCAGCAGAGTCACCTCCTTGAATCCACGCTCGCTCAAGTCGGCCACTTCGGCGAGAATGCTGTCGATGCTCCGGCTGCGCTCGCGGCCTCTGGTGTAGGGCACTATGCAGTAGTGGCAGAAGTTGTTGCAGCCACGCATTATGCTCACAAACCCTGATATACGTCCAGAGCATACGCGTTCGGGCAGCACGTCGGCATAAGTTTCTGTTGTCGACAGTTCCACGTTTATGGCTTTCTCGCCAGCTTCTACGGCGGCAAAGAGGTCGGGCAGCGATAAGTAAGAGTCGGGACCTGCAACCAGATCTACGTGGTGATGCTCAATCAGATCGTCCTTCACTCGCTCGGCCATGCACCCCACCACGCCTACAATCACTCCATGCCCATAGCGAGACTTCCATCGCGCCTGCATGGAGTGCAGAGTGTCAAGGCGGCCAAAAATCTTCTGCTCCGCCCCGTCACGCACCGAGCAAGTGTTCAGCAACACCGCGTCGGCACCTTCAAGGTTTTCGGTTGTCTCATAGCCCGCCATCCTCATCACAGAGGCAATCACCTCACTGTCCGCTACATTCATCTGACAGCCATAAGTCTCGATATACAATCTCTTCATCCTTCTGTCTTTTGGTGCATACTAATCCAAAATCGCTGCAAAGGTACGAATTATTTGCGACTTTCGCTATACATACTGTTCGAAAATTATCGTTTTCTATCAATCTTAATACACTTTCGACCCTGTTTTTGCAATAATGCAGGGCATGGGGCACGAGCAAGGGGGTCAGTAAACATACAAACACATGCCACCATCGAGTTCTATGACAATTCTGTTTGCACCACCATCGATGTCTCTGACGATGGCACCACCATCGATGTCTCTGACGATGGCACCACCATCGATGTCTATGACGTGGGCATTACCAAATATGGTCTGTATATTGTAGGAGCGGTGAAATAACAATTACATAATAAATCGAGGATGTATCGAAATGATTGATACATCCTCGTTGCTTTTCAGGGGAATCTCCCCTTGCAGCTGTTGTCTGAGGGGGCTAAGATGTTCCCCGTTGCTGTCAGCAGCCTCTTTTTAGCAATACATTGCAACGATTGCTTCGTAGAGCTCCTGCTTGCCTGAAGTAGCCTTGGGTTCGCCTACAGTCTTGCCGTATTCGTAAACCTGCTCGAATGTGAGTTCGCCGTTCTCGAACTTCTTACCCATTCCGCTGTCGAACGAAGCGTAGCGCTCCTTAACCATCTGGCAGATTGGTGACTCTTCGAGCAGCTTAGCAGCGCTTTCGAGTGCACGTGCCATGGCATCCATACCCGAGATGTGGGCGATGATGATGTCGTTGAGGTCGGTAGAATTACGACGAGTCTTAGCGTCGAAGTTGGTACCACCGGTGCCGAGTCCGCCGTTGCGGATGATTTGCATGAATGCCTGAACGAGTTCAAACTGGTCGATTGGGAACTGGTCGGTATCCCATCCGTTCTGGTAGTCGCCACGGTTGGCGTCGATGCTTCCGAGCATACCGGCATCGACAGCGCAAGCGAGTTCGTGCTCGAATGTGTGGCCTGCCAGTGTAGCGTGGTTCACTTCGATGTTCACCTTGAAGTCCTTGTCGAGTCCGTGAGCCTTGAGGAATCCGATAACCGTTTCGGTATCTACGTCATACTGGTGCTTCGATGGTTCCATTGGCTTTGGTTCGATGAGGAATGTGCCCTTGAAGCCCTTTGAGCGAGCATAGTCGCGAGCCATGCCGAGCATGGTTGCCATGTGTTCCTTCTCGCGCTTCTGGTCGGTGTTGAGCAGTGACATGTAGCCTTCGCGACCGCCCCAGAATACGTAGTTCTCAGCACCGAGAGCTATACCGGCATCGATGGCGTTCTTGATTTGGACGATAGCACGAGCCACAACATCGAAGTCGGGGTTGGTGCTTGCACCGTTCATGTAGCGCTTGTTGCCGAATACGTTGGCAGTAGACCACAAGAGTTTCTTGCCGCTCTTTTCCATCTTCTCTTTCAGGTAAGCCACGATAGCCTTCATGTTAGCCTCGTATTCTTCTACTGATTCACCCTCGCTGATGAGGTCTACATCGTGGAAGCAGAAGTAGTCGATGCCCAGCTTTTCCATGATTTCGAAACCTGCATCGGCCTTGTTCTTTGCTATCTCGAGTGCGTTTGCGCCTTGGTTCCATGGGAATGTCTTGGTGCCGCCACCGAATTGGTCGCCGCCTTCAGCACATAGGGTGTGCCACCATGCCATTGCGAAGCGCAGCCAGTCGTGCATTGTCTTACCCATAATCACTTTGTCGGCATCGTAGTAGTGGAATGCCATTGGATTCTTCGAGTCTTTGCCTTCGAATTGAATCTTCTTTACTTCAGGAAAAAATTCTTTTGCCATAGTTTGATTTGATTTTAATTATTATTAAAGTGTTGCTATTACTTGCTTCAATACTTGCTTCCATCGCTCATACGCCGCGATATATGCGTCGTGGTTCTTGGTGTCGGGCTCGATGGTTGCGTGGTGGCGCAGTGTGGCAAATGCCTCGTCGCTATCTTTGTATATACCTACACCCATGCCCGCACCCTTGGCAGCTCCGGCAGCACCGTCGGTGTCGTAGAGTTCGATGGTTGCATTGGTGACCGATGCCAGCGTGAGGCGGAACATCGGGTTGAGGAACATGTTGGCATGTCCTGCCTTGATGGTTTGGATGTCCATACCCATCTGGCGCATTATCTCCATACCGTATGCAAACGAGAAGACGATGCCCTCTTGTGCAGCGCGCAGCATGTGGGGCTTCTTGTGAATGTTGAAGTTCAGTCCGTGTATGCTGCATCCCACCTCCTTGTTACCGAGCAGACGCTCGGCTCCGTTGCCAAACGGGATGATGGTCAGTCCTTCCGAACCGATGGGCACCTCGTCGGCCAGCACGTTCATATCGCTGTAGCTGATTCCCTCGGGAGCCACATTGCGGCGCATCCAGGCATTGAGGATGCCCGTGCCGTTGATGCAGAGCAGTACACCCAAGCGCGTGTCGGGCTGATGGTGGTTGACATGAGCAAAGGTGTTGACGCGCGACTGTGGATCGTAGTTCACATCGCCCAACACACCGTATACCACACCCGACGTGCCACCTGTGGCAGCAATCTCGCCTGGCTTCATCACGTTGAGCGACAGCGCATTGTTGGGTTGGTCGCCTCCGCGGTAGGCAATAGGAGTACCTGCAGGCACGCCCAGCAGTTTTGCCACCGATTCACATACCGTCGACTGCACCGAGAAAGTAGGCACTATGTCGGGGATGATGCTCATGGGGAACCCGTAGTGCTGCATCACGTCTGCGCTCACGCAGTCGTTCTTGAAGTCCCAGAACATACCCTCTGACAGTCCCGATATCGTTGTATTGATTGTTCCGCCGCTCAGGCGCATGGCAATGAAGTCGCCCGGCAGCATTATCTTGTATATCTTGCTAAACAGCTCCGGCTCGTTCGCCTTCACCCATGCCAACTTGGCAGCGGTGAAGTTGCCTGGCGAGTTGAGCAGATGGCTCAAGCACTGCTCATGACCAATAGCGTCGAACGCCTCATTGCCGTAAGGCACGGCACGTCCGTCGCACCAGATGATGCTTGGTCGCAGCGGGTTGCCGTCTTTGTCTACACACACCAATCCGTGCATCTGATAACTGATTCCTATCGCTTTAACCTCGTGCAGGCGTTGGGTTCCGTCGGCCTCGAGAGCCTTCGTAGCCTGCTGCAAGCTGTGCCACCAGTCGTCGGGCTCTTGTTCAGCCCATCCGGCACGGTGTGCAATGATCGGAGCTTCGGTCTCGGGATAAAAAGCCGAGGCCACACACTGTCCGCTCTCCACATCCACCAGTGATGCTTTCACCGATGATGTTCCGATGTCATAACCGAGTAGATACATGTTTTTATCTGTTTTTTTTACGTTTGTTTCTATCTTTTGTCTTTGCAATACCATCTGATTGTATTCGGTTGCAAAGTTAATAATAAATCTGTATAGTTATTGTTATATTTGAATTATTCTCTTGCAGATTTGATACATTGCATGTTGTATTAGCGGTTGTTTGCTATCATCACTTTGCGACTGTGGCCATCTGCATACTTCACGATATAGAGTCCTGGCTCCAGATTGTCGGCCTTTTTTGCTACGAACAGACCGCTTGTGGTGTATACAGCTGCAACATCCTGGCTTGCCGTTCCTGTATCGTTGCCACGTATGCCCTCGATTGCCAGTTCCGGATTGTTGCTTCCACGCATGCCTTCGTCGATACGTAGGAATTTGTCAAGGCTGTGCAGCATGTTTGAGTTTCCAATTGTGGGCCGGTTCATGACGTAGATTTCGTTGCCTCCGTCGGGATATCGTCCCACCGATTGTATTCCTTCGTGTGTGTCGTAGATGATTTGGTCGGTAAATCCGGCTGCGAATGTGGGGTGTGCTTCGAAGTATTGCTGGTTGTTTGCCACGAATTCTTCTGACGAGGTGAGTATCACAGTTTGTCCGTCGGTATTGCCTAGCTTGAACAGTGTGTGTATGTCGGTCAGGTTGGTATAGCTTGTGGTTGCAGCAAGGCTCGACTCAAGTGGGTACAGGTTGTCGGCCCAGATTACGAGATATCCGCCTGCCGGAATTATTGTGTTGAGTCCTGGCACATCGGCAGGAATCTGGTATTTCTGCAACTTATTCGGATTGTCTGTTATGTAGAGTCCTGCCACGTTTATAGGCATTTCGGTAGCGTTGAAGAGTTCTATCCAGTCGTTCTTCTTGAAGTATTCGTTGACGTATATGGTGTTTGCTGCGCTCACCTCGTTGATGCGTATTGGTGCGAACGGGGCGTCGTCGGTGGTGATGATGAGCGACTGTCCGTCAAACTGTATTGAGTCGTCTTCTATCGGTTCATAGCAAGCCATGATGTCGTAGTGGTTGTTGGCTGCCAGTGCGTCGAAGTTGAATTCGTCTGATGCCTCGGGTGAGCCTATTTCGCCCTTGGTGATTGATGCTGTCCAGTAGCTGTCTGACGATGTGTCGCTGTTGTTGTGTATTTCAACTGCGATTGTGTTGACCCCTGCATGCAGCATAGAGTTTGGGATTGTGATTTTGTCGTTGTATGCTACGTTGCCCACGTATGTGGTCGAATACTGGTTGTATGTTATATTGCCTTCGGGCATGAGGTATCGTGTCAGCTCGGTTCCGTTCACGTAGATTATGCATCCGTCGTCTACGTAGTATTCAAGTTCTATGATATCCTTGTCGGTTGGGTCGTTGTCGAGGTTGAATGTTCGCCTGAAGTAGTTTGTGGGTCGTTTGTTGTTTGAGTCGGTGCCATAGTTCAGTGTGGTTTTTATGTCGTTGCTGCCCGATGCTCCCGTTATGTTGCCGTAGCCCAGTGGTGCTGTTCCGTTGCTCCATCCTGTTGCTACGTAGTCGGGGGCAGTCCAGTTTTTGCCGTCGAGCGAGCCTTTGTCGTAGTAGTTCCATGTGGCCGATGTAGATACCAATGTCTTCAGGTTTGTCACTCCGCCTGTCGACTGCCATCCCTTAAACTTGTATCCGGCTGGTGCTGCTGTTGTGAGTGTTACTGGTCCGAACAGTGTTCCGGTGAATTTGCCTGTGGGTATTTTCACTCCGTTGATCATGATGAATGCCTCGGGCAGGTTGCTGCTTATGGTTACGTCGTAGCTTTTGTTGAGGCTGAAGTAGCTGCGCAGGGTGTTGATGCGTGTGTTGCGCTGGCTTTGGTTGGTTATTGCGTTGAGAAGGGTGGTTCCGCTTGACGATGTGTTTGAGCCGCTGCTGCCCACGATTCTCCATGGGTCTTTGCCGTCGAGTGCAAGGGCGGGGGCCATGTAGTCGGCCATGCGTGTTATGATTTCTGTTGAGCGTTCTGGTTCGAAGATGCTACCTGCCACAATGCAGTAGGTGTCGATGAACCGGCGTTTGAAGTCGGCATTGTTGAGCAGGTTGACGAACAGGGTTATCATGTCGTTCACGTTCCATCCCCATCCGTTGTTTCTCATGCTGTTGAGCATGTTGTCGACAGCAAAGCCTTGGTCCATGTCCATGAACACGAGGTGGTATCTGCCGTCGGGGCGTGCGCGGAATCCTTTTATGTTGTTGTTGTTGGTCACCCAGTCGTTGCATCCCACATAGCATCCTGCTGCCATGTAGTTGCAGAATTCGTCGACGTCGAGCAAGTCGCATATTTGGTTCCAGAGGTTTTCGTTGTTGGGTTGTGATGCCAGCTGTCCTGCCAGGTTTTTCAGTTGCTGGTATGCCACGTTGTCGCCCACCATCATGCGGAAACCGCTGCTGCCGAATTCGAATTGGTCCATCTCGTCTTTGTCGATTCCGTAGTTGCTGTATCCGAAGTTCTTGTTGTTTGTCTCTCTGAGGTTGAACATGAACTGGTATTGTCCGTTGATGAATATGTGTGCCGGCTGCCATGCCTGGCAGTCTATGTAGAATCCGCTTGAGCGCAGTATTTCGTGTATGGCTGCGTCTATGATTCGGCAGTTGCAGTCGTTGCCTCCGTTGCGCACGATGACTGCCTTGTTCTTGATGTATGGTTTTGAGCTGAAGATAGGGAAGTCGAAGTAGTTCATGCCTTCATACACCTTGGCGGTCTTGAGTTTGAACGATGCGTTTGGTTTGAAGTGGCGGCTCCATCCGCCGCTCACTTCGAAGTCGGCTTCCTGGTTGAGTGCCACGCTGTATTCTGCTGCGTTGTCGGGGATGATGTATTCGAAGTTCACGGGTCGTTCCCAGCTGCGGTTTTTGTTGCTGTTCTTGTATCCGTTTCCTCCGTTGTTGTTTATTCCGTTTGTGCCGTCTACGTATGCGCCTATTTGTGGGTCGTAGAGGTTGCGGCGGTCGGTCACTACCGATACTATTGGCAGGTAGTAGTCTTTGTCATTATAGATATATGTGTGTGTAGCCACGGGGCTTGCCAGCCATCCGTCTTTGAAGAATCGGAATCTGAATACGTAGTTTCCGCCGTCTATGTTGAACACTCCGTCGGTGCTTGTCTCGCCGTTGGTCAGTGTGGGTGTCGTACCGTCGGTGGTGTATTTCAGTGTTGCTCCTTGCGGTATGTTTACTTGGATTTGGAATGGTGTCTTGTAGACGGTCCCTGTGTGGTCTACCATTGGTGTTTCGAGCTGGCGGTCGGCAAAGGGGCTGCCGGCGTTGGTTGCTGCCGGTGTCGGTGTCGAGGTGAATCGCCACTCGTCGCCGCCGTCGGTTGTGCGTGCATAGCTGGCGCGCGACATCATGGGGGGATATGTCTGGGCGGTGAGCAGTGAGCCTGTGCTCGACGATATGTATATTGTTCCTCCATCGGCATTGAGCTTGAAGTCTATCTGTTTGCCCGATTCGGTGCTGTATTCGTTGCCGGTGGAGTAGTGGTCGAACCACAGGGTCTTGAATCCTCCGGCAGGCACCGAGCCTATGTTGGTGGGTAGCCGGAATTTCTTCAGGTTTGTAGCATCGTCGCTCACATACATGTTTGACATGCTGACGGCTGTGGTGCCGGGGTTGTAGATTTCTATCCAGCCGCCGTAGTTGAACGAGGGGTCGAGTATCATGTCTATGTTGGCCACCATCACTTCGTTTATCTTCAGTGCTGTCTGCTGGCTCCATGCCTGTGTGCTTATGCAAGATGCCAGTAGCATCATGCTCAGTTTTGTTTTCATTCTGGTTATTTGTGTTAGTTCCATTGTTGTTTTTTTCTGTCTGTTCTCTTGTTTGTGCAGCGGGGTGCTCGCTTTTGAGGAGGCATAGCTGCGGTTGTATTAATTTTTGGTTGCGCCTGCAAAGTTAGCAGGTTTTTTTGAAATAAAGTGTCACTTTATCGAATAATAACTAATAAAAATGAAACATTTGGCAAAAATACAGTTAAGATATATTAAATCTGACACTTCATTCGTCATAATTTGCGGTTTGCCAATCCTCGTTTCTGATTTATTTCCTACCTTTGCGGCATGAAGATACAGTTCGGACACATATTTCTCATCGTAGCTCTCATGGCTTGGCTGCAGTGGTTGCCGTTGCCGGCCCAGACCGTCACGGCCGATGCTGAGACCGACCTCGAGATGACTGGCTCGCCCATATTCACCCACTATCAGGGTTATGCCGGACTTACTGAGTATGACGGCGAGATGATTCCATGGGTTGTACTGTCTGACGTCTACATCTTCGACAAGCTTGTGTTCAAGTCGGCGCGCGAGGCAAAGAAATACTATAAGATAGCTAATAATATAAAAAAGGTGTATCCCATAGCGGTTGAGATACAGCACACCATAGAGCGCTGCGTGGCACATCTCGACTCGCTGCCCACCAAGCAGGAGCGCGATGCCTACATGAAACGCATAGAGAAGGAGTTGATGCAGACCTACCGCCCGCGACTGAAGAAACTCACCTTTGCACAAGGCAAGTTGCTCATAAAACTCATAGACCGTCAGTGCGACATGACGTCGTATCAGCTCATCAAGACTTATATGGGCGGTTTCAAGGCCGGATTCTACAACGCATTTGCCACTCTCTTCGGCGCAAGCCTGAAGAAAGAATACGACCCCGATGCCGACGACCGACTCACCGAGCGCTGCATCCTGCTCATCGAGTCGGGGCAGATGTAGCGGCACATCCAGGCACTACGTTTCACGACCATATCCTCAACACCCTGCGAGGATATCCTCAACACCCTGCGAGGATATCCTCAACACCCTGCGAGGATATCCTCAACAGCCTGCGAGGATATCCTTAACAGCCTGCGAGGATATCCTCACCGGAGCACCGCGGCAGAGATGCTTGCAGGCGGGTGTCGCCACGCCTCTGTTACCGCCGCTTGGCAACCAGGGCACAAAGCCGATAATAAATCGACACAACAGCAAATTATTTCTTGTTTTCAATCCTCAATCCTCAATAATTTCGTATCTTTGCACCCGCAAACCAACAAACCGATAAAACACAGACAAAGATGAAAGTAGCAATTGTAGGCGCCAGTGGTGCCGTCGGACAAGAATTCCTGAGAGTATTAGACGAACGCCAGTTCCCTATCGACGAACTCGTGCTGTTTGGTTCAACCCGTAGTGCCGGCCGTAAATACATGTTCCGCGGCAAGGAATACGAAGTGCAACTTCTCAAACATGGCGACGACTTCCGTGGCATCGACATAGCATTCACGTCGGCCGGAGCAGGGACATCGAAAGAGTTTGCCGCCGACATCACACGTTTCGGAACCGTGATGATTGACAACTCGAGCGCATTCCGCATGTGCGACGATGTGCCACTCGTAGTGCCCGAATGCAATGCCGCCGACGCACTCAACCGCCCTCGAGGCATCATAGCCAACCCCAACTGCACCACGATAATGATGGTGGTAGTGCTCAAACCAATAGAGCAACTCTCACACATAGAACGCATACACGTGGCAAGCTATCAGAGCGCATCGGGAGCAGGAGCCGCCGCAATGGCCGAACTGCAACAACAATACCGCGAACTGGTGGAAGGCAAGCAACCCACTGTGCAGAAATTCCCTTACCAGCTGGCCTACAACGTCATTCCACAAATCGACGTCTTCCAAGACAACGGCTACACCAAGGAAGAGATGAAGATGTTTAACGAAACCCGCAAGATAATGCACAGCGACGTGCGTTGCAGCGCCATGTGCGTGCGCATATCATCACTGCGCGCCCACAGCGAGGCCGTGTGGGTAGAAACCTGCGAGCCACTCAGCGTAGAACAAGTGCAACAGGCACTGAGCCAGGCACCCGGAGTCACACTGCTCGACGACCCGTCGACACAAACATACCCCATGCCGCTTTTCACAGCAGGAAAAGACGACGTATACGTCGGCAGGATAAGGAAAGACCTCGCCAACGAAAACGGAATCACACTGTGGCTCAGCGGAGACCAGATAAAGAAAGGAGCCGCACTCAACGCAGTGCAGATAGCCGAATACCTGATAAAGCAAAAATAATACGCCAAGACAAACACACATTCACGTAGCGTCAAGGCCGTGAATGTCAGAAATACACAACAAAGTCACGCAGGGACAAGCAAGAGTCCATGCGTGACTTTGTTCAATCCACCCACACACCACACCCACCACACATAACAGCAAGCACAAACACACATAAACTCAGCAAACCGACTACATTTGACCACGAAATGACAGCAAAAGACAAAATATCCTGCAAATAATTTTGTAGATTCACATAAAATCACTACTTTTGCTGACAAATTGATAACATAACTGTAAAGTAATGGAACGAATTGACAAACTCGACAGGAAAATACTCGAAATTATTTCTGTAAATGCCCGCATACCATTCAAGGACGTAGCAGCCGAGTGTGGAGTATCGCGAGCAGCAATACACCAACGCGTGCAACGACTAATCGACCTCGGAGTCATAACCGGCTCGGGCTACAACGTAAACCCCAAAAGCCTGGGATATTCCACCTGCACATTCGTGGGATTGAAACTCGAGAAAGGCTCGATGTATCGCGAGGTGGTGGCACACATCAAGGACATTCCCGAGGTGGTGGAATGTCACTGCACCACCGGTCAGTATTCGCTGTTCCTCAAGATGTATGCCCGCGACAACGAGCAACTCATGGACATACTCAACAACCGCATACAGGCAATACCCGGGGTTGACTCGACCGAGACACTCATATCGCTCGACCAAAGCATAAAGAAAGAACTGCCAATCAATGAATAGCGAAGGACTGATTATCGGGATTGCCACCTTCTTGATTATCGGATTATTCCACCCACTGGTCATCAAAACCGAATATTATACCGGCACACGCCTGTGGTGGGTGTTCCTGCTCATGGGCATAGGCGGCATCGCCGGGTCGCTCATGGTCGCCAACACCCTCATCTCGTCGTTGCTCGGTGTATTCGCGTTCTCGTCGTTTTGGACCATAAAAGAACTTTTCGAACAAGAAAAAAGAGTAGAACGCGGATGGTTTCCGCGAAACCCAAAACGAAAATACAAGAAGTAGCTGGCTCTGACCCTGTTTACTGACACAAGCGAAGACGGATATGACAATGCTGACATGCCTCATAATGCCGCCATTGATTGCCCTGACCCACATCGCGGCAACCGACTCGGTGCAACCTACATCGCACTACAGCATAGGTGCGGCAGCCAACATGTCATCACTTCTCGGCAGGAAAGACTACGACGTGAGTTTGGTGAAAAAACACCAAACGACCTACTACTCACTTTTTTTCGACTATCAGGCAAAACCGGCCGACAGCAGCAAATGGGATAAACTCTATGCCTACCCACACATCGAGGGCGGAATCATCGTGGCCGACTTTCATCGGGTGATGCTCTCGCGCGACGACCCCACCATACCTTATTATTCGCATATGGGATACGTCGTCACACCCTATGCCGCATTCCGTCGCGACATCGTCAACACCCAACACTGGGCCATGGGCTACACCCTCGCCATGGGTCTCGGCATCAGCACCCGCCCCTACAACCCACACAACAACGCCGACAACGAATTCATCGGTTCGAGGTTCTCGATGTATATAGGCCTCGATGCCTACCTTACACACCATCTCAGTCCAACTACCGACATCGGACTCGGCCTTGAATTCAAACACTACTCCAACGGAGCACTCGACCGCCCCAACAAAGGAGCCAACACCGTCGGTGTAGGGCTCAGGGTAAGCCATGCACTAAATAGCGAGTCATCGACACAATCCGGCGGATTATCGACACAATCCGGTGGGTCATCGACACAATCCGGCGGGTCATCGACACAATCCGGCGGGTCATCTCCCCACTCTCCATCATTTTTCTACCTCGACCTCTCGGCATCGGTTGGCGCCAAGGCATTGCTCGACGAGTGGATCTACAACTTCTACTACCTCAGCCCCGACCACCCCGACTATAGCACCCACCACTTCGCCCTGCGCACTGCATGGGGAGTGTCGGTGTCACCCATGTGGCGATACAGCATGAAATATGCATCGGGCATCGGAATCGACTACACCTATGCCACTTATTCCGACCGCCTGCGCGAAATCGACCTCCTGCGCCATGCCTATGGCTACAGCTACAGCCCCCACATTCTCGGACTCTCGCTCCGCCACGAAGCATTCTACAAGCGCATGTCGATAGCCATGTCGGTCGGGGCATACCTCCACCGCAAGATGGGCTACATGGGCAAGGCCGACGAGAAGCCCTACTACGAAACCGTAGGCCTGCGGTGGCGACCCACATTCCTCAACCACGGCACCTACATAGGTTTCAACGTAAAAGCTCACCTGCTCAAAGCCGACTATATGGAATTGCGCATCGGTACCAACATCCGCTTTTGAACACCAAATCACAGCGTCACATATTGCATTTTCAAATAAAATAAGCAATTATTTGCATTTTTGTCATCAAATAATCTCAAATTCTTTTTGTGGGTCGCATTTTTATTCATATCTTTGTGGCGAAACTTAATCAAACAAATCATCATCAAAGTATGAAACATTTCATTACTACTGTGCTTAGTATTGCTGCATTTATGATGGCTCTGACACTATCGGCAGGTACGAGGGTGTATGTTAATGGTTTGTATTACAATATCGAGGGCGGCAAGGCAGAGGTCACTTCCATGGCGTCGGGCAAATATCATGGAGACATCAGCATCCCCGCAGAAATCACTTATGAGGGCAACCAGTACCCTGTGACATCCATCGGCGAGCGTGCCTTTGCATTTTGCGACAGCATTACCTCTGTCAGGATTCCCAACACAGTGGAAAGCATCGGCAGCGAAGCCTTCAACCGCTGTTACGGGCTACGCCATATCGATTTGCCCACTTCTGTAAAAAAGATTGATGCCATGGCATTTCTGTGGTGTAAGGGACTGCAAAGCATCGGCATCCCCGAAACTGTCGAGGACATCAATCCGTCGGCATTCTATTGCTGTCATGGGTTGGAAACCATCGACGGAATACGATATGCTGGTACCTTCCTTGTAGAAGTGGCTGATAAGGAGCGCGAATATTACACCATCAAGGACGGCACACGGTGGATCGGTGTCAATGCACTGTCGAATCTGCCAAACGTAAAGCAACTGGTGGTTCCTGCATCGGTGAAGTATATCGCACCATTTGCATTCAGTGGCTGCTCGCAACTGACAGAGGTGAAACTATCGGAGGGCGTGGCTATCGTAGGCGATTGTGCCTTCTCATCATGCACCCAAATAGAGTCAATCACACTGCCTTCCACCATCAAGCAAATCACCAACGACTGCTTTGCCGGATGCGAAAAGTTGGAGCGTATTACCTGCAAGAGCGAGATGCCGCCATTTGTAGAGGTGGCAGAAACCCAGATGGGCGATGGTTTCTATCGTTTCGATGCCAGCAAGTGCTCACTGTATGTGCCCAAATCGGCGATGAAACAATATGTCGAGGCAGGGTGTTGGAAGACGTTCGGGACGATAAAACAGAATTAGACACCGCCGCACGACTCACTCAGACACCGCCGCACGACTCACTCAGACACCGCCGCACGACTCACTCAGACACCGACAACCGACTCATGCATACCGCTGCATGGGTCGGTTGTTTTTATGAATCAAGAGTATATTGTTACATAAAAGCAGCATTATCTGATACTCTAAAGTTGCAAAGTGGAGGTCGAAACAGCTTTTAATTGCAATTAAACACTGATGCAGTCCGTTTTATTTGGTCACGACGCCAACTTTAACTAAATTTGCAGCAAAATTCAAACAAACAAGCTAATCACTATTCGTAACCAACCTAAAGGTATCACACAACACTAATTATGTCAAACGAATTGGAAATAAAAGAATTGGACGAAGTAGTAGTCCGATTCTCTGGTGACTCCGGCGACGGCATGCAGCTGGCCGGAAACATCTTCTCGACCGTTTCTGCTACCGTGGGTAACAGCATCAGTACCTTCCCCGACTATCCTGCCGACATACGCGCACCGCAAGGCTCGCTGACAGGTGTTTCTGGTTTCCAGGTACACATCGGAGCAGAACAGGTCTATACCCCGGGCGACCTCTGCGACGTGCTCGTGGCCATGAATGCCGCAGCACTCAAGACCCAATACCGATATGCCAAGCCAGGGGCGGCTATAATCATCGATACCGACTCGTTCGGACCGAAGGACCTCGAGAAGGCTGCATTCAAGACCCCCGACTACCTCGGCGAGATGGGCATCGACCCCGACCGCGTCATTGCATGTCCTATCACCCAGATGGTGAAAGACTGCCTGGCCGACACGGGCATGGACATGAAGGCCATGACCAAATGCCGCAACATGTTTGCACTGGGACTCGTGTGCTGGCTCTTCGACCGCGACCTCGACGTGGCGGCCAACTACCTTAAGGAGAAGTTTGCAAAGAAGCCTGGATTGGCCGAAGCTAATATCAAGGTAATACAAGCAGGATACGACTATGGTCACAACACACACAGCTCGGTGGCCAATGTCTACAGAATAGAAACCAAACACAAAGTGCCGGGACGATACATGGACATCACCGGCAACAAAGCCACGGCCTACGGACTCATGGCCGCTGCTGAGAAAGCCGGACTCAAGCTCTACCTCGGCTCATACCCCATTACACCTGCTACCGACATCCTGCACGAACTGTCGAAACACAAGTCGATGGGTGTCATCACCGTGCAGTGTGAGGACGAAATCGCAGGATGTGCATCGGCCCTCGGTGCATCGTTTGCCGGAGCACTGGCTGCAACATCCACATCAGGTCCTGGCATCTGCCTTAAGAGCGAAGCCATGAACCTGGCCGTCATCATGGAGCTGCCACTCGTGGTGCTCGACGTGCAGCGCGGCGGACCAGCCACCGGACTTCCCACCAAGAGCGAGCAGACCGACCTGCTGCAAGTGCTCTTCGGCCGCAACGGCGAAAGCCCAATGCCAGTGATGGCTGCCACAAGCCCTACCGATTGTTTCGATGCAGCATACGAAGCAGCCAAGATAGCACTCGAACACATGACTCCGGTCGTGCTACTCACCGATGCATTCGTTGCCAACGGCTCGGGAGCATTCCGCCTGCCCAACCTCAACGACTATCCTGCCATCTGTCCGCCATACGTGCCCGAAGAGATGCGTGGCACTTGGACCCCATATCAGCGCGACGAAGCCACCAAGGTGCGCTACTGGGCTGTGCCGGGTCGCGAGGGATTCCAGCACATACTCGGCGGATTGGAGAAGGACAACAAGACAGGAGCCATATCGACCGACCCTGAAAACCACCACCTCATGACACAACTGCGACAGCAGAAGGTGGACAGCATACCGGTGCCCGACCTCGAAGTGCTGGGCGACAAAGACGATGCCGACCTGCTCATAGTGGGTTTTGGTGGCACATTCGGACACCTGCATGCCGCTATGGATGCCATGCGCGCCCAAGGCAAGAAGGTGGCTATGGCACACTTCAAGTATATACGCCCACTGCCAGCCAACACGGCCGAGGTGCTGAAGAAGTACCCCAAGGTGGTAGTTGCCGAGCAAAACATGGGTCAGCTGGCTGCATACCTTCGCATGAAGGTCGATGCATTCGTTCCGTATCAGTTCAACCAGGTGAAGGGTCAGCCTTTCGTGGTGGAAGAGTTAGTAAATAGTTTCAACGAAATTATATAAGGCCGAAGGACTATAGACGAAAGACGAAGTACTTCAACAGCAAATCGTCAATTCGTAAATAAATTGTAAATCGTAAATCGTTAAATCGTAAATCATGTTTACACTTCAAGACTATAAAAAAGGACAACCACGTTGGTGTCCTGGATGTGGAGACCACTTCTTCCTGGCCTCCCTGCATAAGGCAATGGCCGAAATCGGCGTAGAGCCATGGAACACCGCCGTCATCTCGGGCATAGGATGCTCAAGACGTCTGCCTCACTATATGGCCACATACGGCATGAACACCATACACGGTCGTGCTGCTGCCATAGCTACCGGTTGCAAGGTGGCTAATCCTAAACTTGCGGTATGGCAGGTGAGCGGCGATGGCGACGGACTTGCCATCGGCGGCAACCACTTCATACATGCCAACCGTCGCAACATCGACCTCAACATGATACTGCTCAACAACCGCATCTACGGACTCACCAAGGGTCAGTACAGCCCTACAAGCCCTCGCGGATTTGTCAGCAAGTCGAGCCCTTACGGCACCGTCGAAGACCCCTTCCGCCCGGCAGAACTCTGTTTCGGAGCCCGCGGCCACTTCTTTGCACGTGCCGTGGCTACCGACGCGCCTGCCACGGTCGAGATTCTGAAGGCTGCCTACAATCATAAAGGAGCCAGTGTGTGCGAAATACTGCAAAACTGCGTCATCTTCAACAACGGTACCCACGACAGCGTCTACACCAAGGAGGGACGTGCCAAGAACGCCATCTATGTGGAGCATGGCAAGCCGCTCATCTTCGGCGAGAACCGCGAGTACGGTCTTGTGCAACAGGGCTTTGGCCTCAAGGTGGTGAAGATTGGTGAAGACGGAGTGACCGAGGCCGACATCCTCGTTCACGATGCACACTGTGAGGACAACACCCTGCAACTTAAACTGGCCCTCATGGGCAACGGCGACGGAATGCCAATAGCCCTCGGTGTCATACGCGATGTGGAGGCACCCACCTACGACCAGTGTGTGGAAGCACAAATCGAGGAGGTGAAAGCACAAAAGAAATATCATAACTTCGCTGAATTGCTCGAAACCAACGACATTTGGGAAGTGAAGTAACATATATGCAGCGATGCATTCAGCTTGCCATGAATGGCAGGCAGAATGCCAGGCCCAATCCAATGGTGGGTGCCGTGATCGTGAGCGACGACGGCACCATCATTGG
>JAFUSD010000064.1 GCA_017480685.1 Bacteroidaceae bacterium | reverse complement strand
TCGGTGCAGAGCATGGTGTCGAGAGCCCGACGTAAAGTATTTGATAACTTACAGAAGCTGATGAGTATTTGATAACTTACAGAAGCTGATGAGTATTTGATAACTTACAGAAGCTGATGGGTGTATGATAACTTACAGAAACTGATGAATATATGAATACGAACGAAGTAGAAAAGCTGATTGAGAAGTATCTCGACGGCCTTACCACTCCCGACGAGGAGCGCCGGCTGTCAGCCGCTGTCGGCCGTCGCGATGCCCCCCGACACTGGCAGACTGTGGCCGTGATGCTTGGCGAGATGGCTCGTGCCGAGGCAGTGTATGAGCAACGTGTGGCAGAACGTCGTTTGCTTCGCCGCCGTCGCTATGTGGGTTGGGCGGTTGCTGCATCGCTGGCCGTTGTTTCGCTGGCTGGTTTGCTCTACAACTCAAGTCGCTCGCATCAGTCGCAGGCCGATGTGGCTATAGCATACGTCGACGGACGAGAGATAACCGACCACTCGCAGGTGCTGGCGCTGGCCGAGGATGCTGTGTGCGACATTTTCGATACGGCGTCGGAGGAAGACGGTGCACTGAGCGGAGTGTTTGAAATAGATGAATGATTTATATAAAATATATAATGTGTAATATACAATAGATTGTGTATGGAGACCGGTGTAAATAAAGGTAAGACTATGAGACTTAGGATTGTTATTATAATGTGTCTGTGTTCGTTGCTGCCGCTGTCGGCTCAGGAGGGGCTGCATGTCACCAAAGTGTTTGAGGGTAAGGTGGCTAAGATTGCGAGCGAGACGATTCAGACGGGTGAGACGCTGCGTAAGTACGGCTTGACCAAGTTGCGCACTTGGAAGACCACGGTGCCCGAGAGTGTGCGCGTCAAGATAGAGACGCTTGTGAATCAGGATTATGAGGAGCGCGACCGCAAGGAAGAGGAGGTCGACCGCGAGGTGAGAGACGGCCATATCTACTACTCAATATTCCGTCTTGGCACCCGTCGCACCGAACTTTCCGTCGGAGGCGACACAAGTTTCAGGGTATGGCGGCAGTATCTGTGTTATCAGTGCAAGACCAACCCCGAGCAACGTTCGCTCTACGACATCACGCTGGTGTTTCTCGAGGGCGAGAACCTCACGCTCGACAAACTGAAAAAGAATTTCAAACGCAAATAAAAATATACACTTATGAAACGACACTTACTATCTGTAATCATGTGTGCCGCATGTGTGTGTGGCATCACGGCTCAGGAGGAAAACCCTGGCGGCTGGGACTTCAACATCCCATTTGTAAACACGCATAGCTCGAGTTCCTCGTCGGCTGCTTCGGCCGGTTCCTCCTCCAGTTCTACGTCTGGCACTTCTTCGATTGAATTATCGGTTATCCCGCTTGGTGGAGATGAATACAAGCATCCGAAATATTGCTCGTTTGGCCTTGGCTGGATAGCCGGTACGGGGCAGGCCGACGGTGTGAATATCGACATGGGACAGTCGTACGAACTGGAACTGCGCAACATTCTCTGCGTCGATTCCCACCTTGGCAACCGCACGTGGTTGAGTTTAGGTCTTGGCATTGATTGGCGCAACTATCGCATGACCGGCCGCAACCGCTTCGTGAAGCTCGATAACGGCGATTTGGTCGTGGGACCATATCCCGAAGGTGCCGACCCTAAGTTCAGCCGCATTCATACGTTCAGCCTCAGTATGCCTGTGCAACTGCATTATGCGCTGGGACGTCACTGCCACATTTCGTTGGGCCCCGAACTGTATTTCAATACCTACGCATCGCTCAAAACCCGCTACCGCATCGACGGCGAGAAACGGAAGGAGAAGGCCAAGGGCCTGCACCGCAATGGTGTGACCGTGGGTCTGGGGTGCGACATATCGGTGTATGGCATCGGTGTCTACTACAAATACAACCCCTGCCATGTGTTGAAGGGCGACTTCGCACCCGAGTTCGGCTCCATGACCGTGGGCATGAAAATATCGCTCTGATTGTTTCAGGCGGCACAGACACAGATGCCGTTTTGCGAGGATATCCTCACGACCTGTCGAGGATATCCTCGCAGCCTGTTGAGGATATCCTCGCGACCTCGTGAGGATATCCTCGCTGCCTCGTGAGAAAATCTTCGTTTTCGTGTGCCCATGCCGATGGCAGCAGGGGCACTGGCGTTTAGTGCGTTTTATACCGCTCCTGGCATAAAAACAGAGGGCTGTCAGGTGTGTTTTGTAGGTAAGATGTTAAAAATAGTCAATATGGAATTGTCGGGTCGTAAATAATTATTACCTTTGCATGATAAATTGGATTATTATGTCTTGTATATTACATATCGAAACAGCAACCGATGTATGCTCCGTGGCGGTGAGCCAGGACGGAGCCTTGATTTTCCAGCAAACAGAGATGGAGGGGCGCTCGGCCGCTCAATGTCTTGGTGGAATGGTAGACGAGGCCCTCTCGTTCGCCGACAGCCATGCCATCCCCTTCGATGCCGTGGCTGTGAGCAAGGGTCCGGGCAGTTACACCGGTTTGCGCATCGGGGTCAGTATGGCCAAGGGGGTATGCTATGCACTTGGTTTGCCCCTCATCGCCCTGCCGACACTCGAGGTGATGTGTGTGCCGGTGTTGCTGGCTCATGACGACCTGCCTGCCGACTCGCTCCTCTGCCCCATGATAGATGCACGGCGCATGGAAGTGTATACCGCCCTCTATACACGTGCGCTCAACACCGTGTCGGCTGTCGAGGCAAAGGTGATAGACAGCACGTCGTTTGCCGAACAGCTGGACCAGCACCCCATATACTTCTTCGGCAATGGAGCCGACAAATGTCGCGAGGTGATAACCCACCCCAATGCCCACTTCCTGCCAGGCATAGTGCCACAGGCCAAGTGGATGAGTCCGCTCGCCGAGAAGGCGCACGCGCGTGGCCAGTTTGAAGATGTGGCATACTTCGAACCGTTCTACCTCAAGGAATTTGTGGCAAAACCGTCGAAGAAACTGATTTGATGGAAAATAAACAAACAACGTAAATAGTAAATAGTAAAACCGAAACCGAAACGATGGACTACAACACCCAACGCACCAAGCTGCTGCTCCCCGAGTATGGCCGTTGCATACAAGACATGGTAGAATATGCCATGACCATAGACGACCGCAAAGAACGCCAGCGCTGTGCATTCACCATTATCGACCTCATGGCCAACATGCAGGCCTATAGCGGCAACGAAGACGACTTCTACCAGAAACTGTGGAACCACCTGGCATATATATCAAGCTATAAACTCGATATCGACTATCCGGTAGAGATACAACGAATCGACAAGCAGGAGAAGAAACGCGAACGTGTGCCCTATCCCCAGAAGAACATATCGCGCCGCCACTATGGCGCCATCATCGAACAGCTCACCCATCGCCTTAACGACATGGAGCCCGGCGAAGAACGCGACAACCTCACACGCCTCGTAGCCAATCAGATGAAACGCAATCTGGCAAGTTGGAACAGCAATGCGCTCGACGACGAGAAGATTCTGGAAGACCTGGCCGAATACACCGACGGCAAGATATCGCTACTGCCAAACGAGATAGAACTCATAAGCGACCGCGAAGCACTGGCCGACGTATGGCAGCAGGGAGCAAGTAAGAAGAAGAAAAAGAAGTGACGACATGGCATCATTCATCATAGAAGGCGGACACACACTACATGGCGACATCACCCCGCAAGGCGCAAAAAACGAAGCACTCGAGGTGATATGTGCCACCCTGCTCACCAACGAACCGGTGACCATTGCCAACGTGCCCGACATTCTCGACGTCAACAACCTCATCGCCCTGATGCGCGAGATGGGGGTCGACGTGCAGACTCCGTCTCCACACACATGGACATTCCAGGCACGCCAGCTCAACATGAGCTATCTGCAAAGCGACGAATTCATACGCCGCAGTGCATCGCTCAGGGGGTCGGTCATGCTCCTCGGTCCGCTCCTCGGCAGGTACGGCAAGGCATGTGTGGCCAAACCCGGGGGCGACAAGATAGGCAGGCGCAGGCTCGACACACACTTCCTCGGAATAAACGAACTGGGAGCCACCTTCACCTACAATGACGAACGCCAGATATACGAAATAGAAGCCCCACACCTGCAAGGCAAATACATGCTGCTCGACGAGGCTTCGGTCACCGGAACCGCCAACATCATCATGACGGCAGTGCTGGCCGAGGGCACCACACAAATCTACAATGCAGCATGCGAACCCTACGTGCAGCAACTATGCCGCATGCTCAACCAGATGGGAGCACACATCAGCGGCATAGCATCCAACCTGCTCACCATCGAGGGAGTGACCCAACTGCACGGCACCACCCACACCATCCTGCCCGACATGATTGAGGTCGGTTCCTTCATCGGCATGGCAGCCATGACCGGCGGCGAGGTGCGCATCAAAAACGTGTCGTATCAAAACCTCGGCATCATTCCCGACACCTTCCGCCGCATGGGTATCACCATCAACCGCGAGGGCGACGACATCCTCATACCAAGCCACGACCACTACGAGGTGGGCTCGTTCATGGACGGCAGCATCATGTCGTTTGCCGATGCACCATGGCCAGGACTCACCCCCGACCTCCTCAGCGTGCTGCTCGTGGTGGCAACCCAGGCAAAAGGCTCGGTGCTCATACACCAGAAGATGTTCGAGAGCCGACTCTTCTTCGTCGACAAACTCATCGACATGGGAGCCCAAATCATACTCTGCGACCCACACCGCGCAGTAGTCGTGGGTCACGACCACCGCTTCAACCTGCGTGGTGCACGCCTCACATCGCCCGACATTCGCGCAGGTATAGCACTGCTCATAGCAGCCATGAGTGCCGACGGAGTGAGCCGCATAAGCAACATAGAGCAGATCGACCGTGGATACGAAAACATAGAGGCACGACTCACCGCACTCGGCGCACGCATCATGAGGGAAGACTGACACACACACATCCCAACCACCAAACAACGAGAGAAGCCCCCCATACATGATACTCAAGGAAGATACATACCCCATCGGACGCATCACGAAGGCACATGGCCTGCGTGGCGAAGTGGTGTTTGCATTCACCGACCCCATATTCGACGATACCGACACCGACTACCTCATCTGCGAAGTCGACGGCATACTCGTGCCATTCTTCATCGAGGAATACCGATTCAAGAACGACTCGGCAGCACTCGTCAAGTTTGAAGACATCGACACCCTCGAGCAGACACGGCAGATAGTGGGCAGCACCGTCTATTTCGAGAAGAAATACGTGACCGAAACCGACCGCGACGAAGTGTCGCTCAACTACTTCATTGGTTTCACCATCATCGACACCGAAGTCGGAACGGTAGGCACCATCGTCGATATCGACGACAATACCGACAACTGGCTCTTCGTGGTGGAACGTAGCGACGGCAGCGAATGTCTCGTCCCTGCCCACGACGAATTCATAACCGACATCGACCATACGAACAAAACCATAGAAATGAACCTGCCAACAGGTTTACTCGATTTATGAACGAAAAGAAACGAATAGCCATTCTTGGCTCGACAGGCTCAATAGGCACACAGGCACTCGAAGTGATTGAAGAACAAAACCACCTCTACGAAGCCTACGTGTTGACCGCTAATAACAGTGTAGACAAACTCATTGCCCAGGCACGCAAGTACCAACCGGCTACGGTGGTCATTGCCAACGAATCACACTACGACACCGTGCGCAATGCCTTGGCCGACCTGCCCATCAAGGTGTATGCCGGAGCCGACGCCCTGTGTCAGGTGGTGCAAGACGAAAATGTAGACATCGTGCTTGCGTCGATGGTAGGCTTTGCAGGCCTCCGTCCCACCATCAGCGCCATACAAGCAGGCAAGATGATAGCATTGGCCAACAAGGAAACACTCGTGGTGGCAGGCGAACTCATCGGACGTCTGGCTGCTGAATACAAAGTGCCAATCATACCGGTCGACAGCGAACACTCTGCCATATTCCAGTGCCTGGAGCCAGGAAATAAGATAGAGAAGATACTGCTCACATGCAGTGGCGGACCCTTCCGCAAGTTCTCTGACGAAGAACTGCAACACGTGACGAAAGACCATGCATTGGCACACCCCACATGGAACATGGGAGCCAAGATAACCATCGACTCGGCAACACTCATGAACAAAGGCTTCGAGGTAATCGAGGCCAAGTGGCTCTTCGGCGTCAGGCCCGAGCAGATTCAGGTGGTGGTACATCCGCAGTCGGTCATCCACTCTATGGTTCAGTTTGAAGACGGAGCGGTGAAAGCACAGCTGGGAGTGCCCGACATGCGACTGCCCATACAGTATGCTTTCTCTTATCCACACCGACTCAAGGCATCGTTCGACCGTGTCGACTTCTTCAAGATGAAAGACCTCACCTTCGAACAACCCGACACCCGCCGCTTCCCATGCCTCCAGCTGGCATACGAAGCACTCGGCCGTGGCGGAAACATGCCTTGCATCGTGAACGCAGCCAACGAGATAGCCAACCGAGCATTCATCGACGACCGCATCTCGTTCCACCGCATAAGCGAGATAATCGAGCAAGCTATGGCACACATCGACTTCTCGACCGATTCGTCGCTCGACACATATTTGTTGACCGACAAGGCTACGCGCCACTATGCCCAGACACTGATATAAGCAAAGCCGACAATAATAAAGCAAGTCAAAAACATAGAACAAACAGATAAAAACACTCACACACATCTAAATGGAAACAGTACTGATAAAGATTGCACAAGTGGTTGCAGCCTTCAGCCTTCTTATCATCTTGCATGAAGGCGGACACTTTTTCTTTGCAAAACTCTTCAAAATACGCGTCGAGAAGTTCTACCTCTTCTTCGACTTCCCAATCATGACCCCACGCCCGCAGTTCGCCTTCATCACCTACAGGAAAGGCAAGATGTCGCTGCTGCGATACATACGCATCACCGAAATCAAGACCGAAGGCTCAAAGGAGTCGGACTACAAGATGGATGCCTTCTCTGTTGTGCTTATCGACCACGGCAAGGTGTCGTTCTGCAAGTGGGAGAACGAGATAAACAAGATGACCGAAGCTGAATCCAACGACCCGAACTATGCAACCGAATACGGCATGGGATGGCTGCCACTGGGCGGATATGTCAACATATCGGGCATGATTGATGAATCGAAGCAACAACTGGCGTCAGAACCAAAGCCATGGGAGTTTCGCACCAAGCCAGCATGGCAACGACTGCTCGTCATGCTCGGAGGCATCATCGTCAATTTCATCACCGCATTTGTCATCTACATGGCTGTACTTTTCACATGGGGCGAGGCTTACGTGAAGCCCGAAAACATGACCTACGGCATGAAGTTCAGTGCTGCCGCAAAGGCCGATGGATTTGTCGACGGCGACCGCATCATCAAGACCGACGGACACAAGGTGAAGACATGGAACATCAACGTGTTGCGCGATATATCGAATGCCAATCAAGTGACCGTGCTGCGCGATGGCAAGGAGGTAGACCTCACTATGCCCGACGATATGAACATGCTCGAGATGGCACAGAGCATTCCGCCTTATGCCGATGCGCTCGTTCCGCTCAACATCGACAGCATCATCCCTGGCTCACCAGCCGAACAGGCAGGCCTCTCGACCGGCGACGTTATTACTGCTATCAACGACGTGCCCGTTGCCGACTTCAACGACATAATATACACCCTGGCATCGCTGAAGGACGAACTGACCGACAACTCGACCGCAGCCGACAGCTTGCGCATGCGTCAAGTGACTCTTATCGTGAACGAAGGCGACACACTGCAAGCCACACTCTCGCCCGAATTCACGCTCGGTTTCCAAAACAAGAGTCCGCAGTATGAGGTCGATACAGTCAGCTACAGCCTCCTTGAGTGCATACCAGCCGGTATAGCATCGGGATGGGAGAAACTGTGCAACTATGTCAACGACCTCAAATATCTGTTTACATCGCAGGGCGCCAAGAGCGTGTCGGGGGTGATAGGCATCACCAACATATTCCCCGAGACATGGGACTGGCTCCGCTTCTGGAACCTCACGGCCCTGCTTTCCATCGCACTCGGTGTGATGAACGTGTTGCCAATTCCTGCACTCGATGGCGGACACGCTGTGTTTGCAATCTATGAAATCATCACACGCCGTAAACCAAGCGACAAAGTGCTTGAGCGCGCACAGTATGTGGGATTCACTATCCTCATCCTTCTGCTCATATTTGCCACTTGGAATGACATCACACGACTGCTCGGATTATGAAGATACTTGCAGTAGGCATGAACTATGCCGCACACAATAAAGAGCTCGGTCATACGTTAGTAATAAAAGAACCGGTCATCTTTTCGAAGCCCGAGACGGCAGTCATACGACCTCACATGCCGTTCTTCGTGCCCGATTTCGACACACGGTTCGACTACGAGACCGAGGTCGTGGTGCGTATCAATCATGTGGGTCGGTGCATTTCCGAGCGGTTTGCACATCGTTACTACGACGAACTGACCGTGGGAATCGACTTCACTGCACGCGATTTGCAGAAGCGACTGCAGCAGGAAGGACTGCCATGGGACATCTGCAAGGGATTTGACGGATCGGCAGCTGTGGGCGAGTTTGTCGACAAAGCTCAGCTACCACCTGTGACCGACATCCGCTTCCATCTCGATATAGATGGAAAGACTGTTCAGCAGGGACACACTGCCGACATGATTCACAGCATCGATCACATCGTCTCATACGTCAGCCAGTTCTTCACTCTCAAGACCGGCGACCTCATCTATACCGGAACTCCAATGGGTGTGGGACCTGTGAGCGAAGGACAACATCTTGAAGGATTCATCGAAGACCGTAAGGTGCTCGACGTTCGAATCAAGTAGGGTAGAGATACTTACATGTTCGAATCAAGTAGGGTAGAGATGCCCACATGTTCGAATCAAGTAGGGTAGAGATGCCCACATGTTCGAATCAAGTAGGACAATAAAACGAGATAATAAAGACACGATATGATAAAGCGAATAATGACATTTGCCGTGGTTGCCATCATATCAATATGCATCCAGGCACAAACCAGTAGCGCAGACCGATATGCAGCCCATTCACTGCTCAGTCAGGGCAAGTGGGTGAAGATTGGTGTGAGCGAAGCAGGAGTGTACCAAATAACTCGCAGCAAGTTGCAAAGCATGGGTTTCAACAACCCTGAAAAGGTCTGTCTGTATGGATACAACATGCCGATATTGCCAGAGACGAAGATTGAGAGTATCCCCGACGATATGACTGAGATTCCTGTTTGGCGCAAGGGCGACGGCACTATGCTCTTCTATTCTGTGGGATTGGTGAAGTGGCAATTGCGCTCTCGATTCTCTAACGATTACTCACGAATCAATAACCCGTATACCAACTACATCTACTATTTCCTTACAGAAAAGACTGATGGCAATCCTGCAGAGATGCCGAAGGAAACCTATGAAGCAGCGGTCAGCGACCCAATCACAACATTCTATGAGCATTCAATCATCGAGAAGGACGAGATAAGCCTCTTGAATTCAGGACGTTGTTTCTATGAAGCATATAACTATGGTGGCACCAATAAACGCAGTTATACGCTCCCTACTCCCGACATAGCTCAGCCTCGTGTTTCTCTCTCTGTGCAATTTGTGGCTTCGGGCGCATCCAACTCAACACTCACAGTAACGGCCGATGACACTACATTCAGCAATCTCACTATCAGGGCACTTGCTGAATACGAGTATGGAGTGGCGGGAACAAAAATGGCGACGTTCAACAAGCCACTCACCCCTCAGTCTACGATAACACTTACACATAATAGAGGGTCAGGCACTGACGGTCATCTCGACTATATACTCGCTACTTATATACGTAGTCTTGACATGCAGTCGAAGTCATTTCTTCCATTCCATCTGGTGCGTACTCAAGCGGCGAATATACGTTTGAGCGGAGCAACTGCAAATACTCATGTGTTCCGTGTCGGCTCGGTGGAAACCACATGTGAGGTAGAGTCGGAATTGCAGGCAGATGGCACGCTTATTGCAGCCGTCCCCGCAGCTGCTCTGGATGAGTATGTGGCTATAAATGTGGATGCAACATTCCCTGAACCGAAAATTATCGGTGCAATTGAGAATCAGGATTTGCATAGCATAAGTAATATCGACCTCATAATCATTGTACCGGCTAACGATTATCTCACAGCTCAGGCCCAGCGTTTGGCAGATGCACACACAGCAAAGGAAGGCATGCGTTGTGTAGTGGTTCGTGCAGACCATGTATATAATGAATTCTCGTCTGGTACTCCTGATGCTACGGCATACAGGCGTTTTGCCAAGATGCTGTATGACAGGGCTTCGACTCCTGCTGACCGCCCGAAAAACATCTGTCTGTTTGGCGACGGACTTTGGGACAACCGTGCTGTGACTACCAACCTCAAATCGAATAAGAATCCCGACAATTACCTCCTGTGCTATGAGTCGGATAATTCGTTGAGCCATACACGTAGTTATGTGCTCGAAGAGTATTTTACTCTCTTGGCAGATGGTAAGGGGGTGAGTCCTCTCAAAGAGTCACCAGACTGCGGAGTAGGACGTATCCCGACAACTACAGCTGCGCAGGCACGTGCTGTGGTTGATAAGCTGATAACCTACATCAACAACGAGGAAGCAGGTTCGTGGAAGAATGTTATTTGCATGATGGCAGACGATGGAAATAGCAATATCCACATGAAGGACGCTGATTCTGTGTCGGTCCGCATGTCGGAACTCTATCCTGATTACAACATCCACAAGATATATTGGGATTCGTATGCACGTGAGGAGACCGGAGCGGGACATTCATACGTCGGTGCTTATCGTGACATAAACAAACGCATGTCTGACGGAGCTCTCGTCATGAACTACACAGGTCATGGCTCTGCTTACATCCTCTCGCATGAGCAGGTGTTGCGCCGCACTGATTTCGAGACATGGAACTCGCCGCGACTTCCATTGTGGTTCCATGCGGCTTGCGACGTCACACCTTTCGATATGAATGAGGAAACTATTGGTGAAACCGCATTGCTCAATCCACAGGGCGCGGCAATGGGTAGCATCACAACTACACGCACCGTGTATTCAACGCAAAACAGGATAATTAACGTAAATTTCATGACCCATGCGTTTGAGTATGATTCCGGTGGACGGAAGTATACTATTGGCGAGGCTTTGTCTTTAGCAAAAGCCGACATAATTGCTACACGCATGACTGAGCGCGATTCGCTCAACAAATGCCACTTCGTGCTTATTGGCGACCCTGCCATATCGCTTACTGTTCCTACCTACAATGTGGTGATTGACGAGTTCAACCAACATGCGGTGACTGATGCCGAGCCCGACACTATAGGTGCTGGTGCCATTGTCAGTGTGAGTGGGCATATAGTCGACGAAGACGGCAATAGAGCGTCTGGATTCAATGGAGTCTTGTCGCCTGTGGTCTACGACAACCTTGAGCAGATTGTATGTAAGAACAATGCAAACGAAGATGTCACACCTTATATATATTACGCGCGTACGAAGACACTCTATTCAGGAAATCAGAGTGTGACGGGTGGACAATTCTCTTTCACATTCCCAGTGCCTCTTGACATTAACTACTCTAACGAAAGCGGTCTGATTAGTTTCTATGCCATCGATTCCTTGAAGACTGTCGAGGCCAATGGCTCGTTTGCCGGTTTCTGCCTTGGTGGCACATCGCCAGATATTGCGTCAAATACCGTCGGGCCGCGCCTCACCGTAACTCTCAATGGGGTTACGTATACATCCGATTCGGTTGACGAGGATGGGGTGGCACGTGTCAAGGCACAGACTACTCTGCACGAGACTCCGTTCTTCATCGGAACCATAGAAGACGAGAACGGTATCAATGTTATGGGTAGTGGGGTGGGACACGATATCATGCTGATAATCGACAACGACCCCAACATGACCTACAACCTTAATAACTATTTGCAATACATTGATGGCTCATGGACTCAGGGCGCTGTGGGCTATTCCATACCAACACTCAGCACCGGCACACATACGTTGTTGTTCCGTGCATGGGATATGCTCAACAACCCATCGGCAATGGAAGTGGAGTTTGAGGTGGTCGACGGATTACAACCGAATATACTGAGTCTGAAGATAAAAGGCCCTGTACGCGATGAACTGACTGTCGTCATCGAAAACGACCGTCCGCAGTCGGCACTCTCAATGCAGATATCTATCTTCGACATGACAGGACGCCAGTTGTGGAAAGCAACAGAGATCGGCATCAGTCCGTCAAACTACTATACCTATTCGGTAAATCTGAACGAGACCTCGGGGCATCTGCCGCCTGGTGTGTATATTTGTCGTGCCAGCATACAATCGGCCAGCGGAGGGGCACAGGCCACCGAGGAGAAAAAGTTCTTGGTGGTGGCACAATAAATAAAGCCCGACAGCGTTTCTATACATAAACAGACTTTTCATAAATATGAACAAATTCATCATCTCAATAAGTCTTGCAGCATTCAGCCTTGCAGTCAGTGCTCAAGATGTGAAAGACCAACTTAATCCCGTGTATTACGGAGTGAATTCACTTGCCATAGCGCCCGATGCACGTGCCGGAGGTATGGGCGATGTCGGAGTTGCCACCGATCCTGATGTCAACTCGCAATATTGGAATCCAGCCAAGTATCCGTTCACTATCAGCCGTAGTGGTGTGTCTGTCAACTATACACCATGGCTTAGGCAGATAACCAGCGATATAGACCTTGCAAATGTATCCGGATACTATCGCATTGGAAACTATGATGCCATCAGTGGTTCGTTGCGCTACTTCTCGCTTGGCGAGGTAATCGTGAACTACAACGAGGAAGACATAATCAAGCCATACGAAATGGCAATTGATGTGGCCTACTCTCGTATGCTCTCCGAAACGTTCTCGGCAGGCGTGGCGTTGAGGTATATATATTCTGATTTGGGATTCCGCCAGGACGACGAGACTACGCCGGGCTCTGCTTTTGCAGCCAATATAGCAATGTATCATAATGGTTATCTGAACCTCGGCAACCGTGAGTGTCAGCTCGGATGGGGTGTCAACGTGAGCAATATCGGTAGCAAGATATCGTTCGATGACGGCAATACAAGCGAGTTTATACCAACCAACTTGCGTATAGGTGCATCTCTGCTTATGCCAATCGATGAGTACAACACATTTGCCATCAGTGCCGATGCTAATAAGTTGCTCGTACCCACTCGTCCAACCATGGCTCAGTATCTTGAAGAGACCGGCTCCACCGACGAGCAGAACTTTTCGGGTTATGTGTCGTGGCTCATGGATCAGGGCTATTACAACATTTCGCCTATATCGGGCATCTTCAAGTCGTTCCACGATGCACCCGGTGGTGGCAAGGAGGAGTTGCAGGAAGTGCAGTGGAGTCTCGGACTTGAATATGCCTACGACAACAAGTTTTTCCTCCGTGCCGGTTATCACTATGAGCATCCCAACAAGGGAAACCGTAAGTATTACACCTTGGGTGCCGGTTTCAAGATGAATATCTTCTCGGTAGATGCAGGCTATATCATCTCTGCAGCTCAGAGCAACCCGCTTGACCAGACACTGCGTATATCTCTGTCGTTCGATATGGACGGAATAGGCGACATACTGGGCAAGAAGAGGAGGTAGAACCAGGCAATTGAAGGGAAAGACCCTCTCTGCCATTTGGGCATCTCCCCCTTTATGGGGAGAAAGGCCATCCGGATGGAAATGGTAAATAGTAAATACAACAAGCCTTCCGGATGGAAATAGTAAATAGGAACCTTTTGGAACAGCGAGTGCAGAGCGAAGTCTTACTTCAACTATGCCGAGTCGTGACAAAAGCTAACGTTTTCGTTAAGCCAGATGAGCAGAGAAAGCTTGCTTGCTCTGCCATGGCGAGAAAACGTCTGAATTTATTCGAACGAAGTTAAATCGTAAATCACAAGCCTTCCGGATGGAAATAGTAAATAGTAAATAGTAAATCGTAAATACAACAAGATGTTTCGTGTAGGTTTTGGATTTGATGTCCACCAGTTGGTTCAGGGCCGCGCCCTTTGGTTGGGCGGCATAAAGATAGAACACACGCTCGGGCTTCTCGGTCACAGTGATGCTGATGTGCTCATCCACGCCATCTGCGATGCTTTGCTCGGTGCAGCCAATATGCGCGATATAGGTTATCATTTTCCACCTATTCCTGGCAACGAATACGAGAACGTCGACTCCAAGATACTCCTGCGTCGCACTGTTGAACTTATTGCAACTAAAGGCTACCAGGTAGGCAATATCGACTCTACCATCTGTGCCGAACGTCCGAAAATCAATCCACACATACCTCAGATGCAAGCCGTGTTGGCAGAGTGTATGGGCATCGATATAGATGCTGTGTCTATAAAAGCTACAACCACAGAGCATCTTGGCTTTACCGGACGCGAAGAAGGCATCAGTGCCTACGCCACAGTCTTGATATACAAACCATGAACATTGACAGCGAAACACTTGAATACATGCTGCGCATTTTTGTTGCAGCCTTGATGGGTGGAGCCATCGGCTTGGAACGCGATTATCGCGACAAGGCCGCAGGTTTCCGCACTCTTTTCCTTGTGTCTATGGGTTCTGCGCTTTTCATGGTGCTTTCTGCTCATGGCTTTGCTGATGGTCTTGTCTCGCCGGAACATCGCCTCGACGTGTCGCGCATAGCAGCACAGGTGGTTAGCGGTATCGGATTCATCGGAGCTGGTGCCATCATGTTGCAGAAGAACACGGTGCGTGGACTCACTACGGCTGCCAGCATTTGGGTTACGGCTGCCATCGGACTTGCTTGTGGGGCTGGCATGTATCTGCTTGCCGTCTCGTCAACTCTTTTGGTACTGCTCGGACTTGAGGCTTTCAACTTTATACTTCGTAAACTCGATCGCCGGCGCGATGCAAAGCGGAATAAGACAGATGAATGAAATCCACTTGGCGTATACCATATGAATAAAGGCCTGCTTCATGTCGAAGCAGGCCTTTATTTGTGTGGTATCGGTTACATGCATTTTTCATTGTGCATGAACCATGGTTCTTTATTTAAAGTCCGAGCTTGCCTTTCACGTCGCTCACACCCTGGTCGATTGCGTCGTTAGCCTTTTGCTTAGCATCGTCGACAGCTTGTGTAGCTGCTTCTTCGGCTGCTGCCTTGGTGTTTTCGACTGCTTGGTTGGCTGCATCTACAGCATCGGCTGCTGCGCCCTTAGCAGCGTCTGCTGCTTCGTTGGCTGTCTCTACGGCTGCTGCTGGCAGTGCTGCTACCTTGCTCACCACTTCGCTCACTGCACTCTGTGCCACTGTGGCGAGTTCTGGGCTCAGTGCTTCAATCTTTGCTTTGTTCTCTTCTACAAACTGCTGCAGTTTCTCGCTCCACTGCTGAGCAAGTTCGGTCTTACCCTGAGCAATCAGTTCAGCAATCTTGGCCTTGAAAGCCTCGATCGATTGCTGTACTGCGTCGCCATCTTCGGCTTCGAGGGCAGCATCGAGTTCGTCGATGTTGTCGGTCAGTTCCTGGTCAACTGCTGCTACTTCGGTCTCGTCGGTAGCTTCGGCTTCCTTGTTGCCGCCTGTGCAAGCGGTGAATGCAACGGCTGCTACAGCCATTACAATAACAAACATTTTCTTCATAGTCTCTTTTTTTGCTTTAATGTTTAACAATTGGTTTTATGGTTTAACTAATGTATCTGCCTGCAAAGATACGAAAAAATACAGTATAGTTGTGCTTCGCAAACCATGTTTTTTGTGTTTTTATTGTTTTTCGCTGTCTATTTTCGCAGTGACTACACTTCTCAGGTAGTCCATCACTTCGATGCAACCTCTCGACATGAGGGTCCCACCGTCGCTGCTGCTCACTATGTTGCCGCCTTCCATTTTGCACACAAACTCCCACGCAGCAGCTCCGCCGAGTGGTGTGGGGGCATCGGGAAGTGAGGGTGGGGTGGTGTAGCGACGCATTTCCTGATAGATTTTGTGTTGTTCTATCAGTTGTCGCACTTTCGTTTCCACCTCGCTGCCCACGCTGATGGTGTGTGGCTCGCGCAGTTCGTAGTCGGTGGCGGTGAGGGTATAGGTCGTTGCTACACTGTCGCGGGTCAGTGTGTAGACCACCGACTGGGGGCGCGACGAGCCATATTCTTCGTATCTTAGGCTTACGATGTGACCTGTGGGCATGGTGCGGCTTTGTGCTTCGCGGTATTCTTGAAACACTTTGTTGCAGTATGTGCGCATCATGACGTAGCGCGGATTTATGTTTCGCAGTTGTTGTTCTGCCCAGTCGTAGTAGGCATAGAGCAGTGGAATGTCGAGTTTCGGATGCTTCTTTTGCATCTTCTTCAGGGCCTTGGGGTCTTCGAAGCGGTATTCGTGGCCTATAACCCACTTCAATTCGGCCACCTGAGCATTGATGGCGGCCGTGTCGGCAGCATATTGCTCCTCGCCTGTCGACAGTATGTTGTCGCAGTAGTCGTAGGTCTGCTGGTCGTTCTGAAGTATCGGGCTGATAGGTTTGATGTTGTTTGATAGCTCGACGAGGCGTGCCACGTCGGCCTCATACTGCCTTTCCAGTTCTTTCTTGCTCTGAGCCATTGTGGTTTGCGGCAATGCTATGAGACACAATGTGCACAACGTGAGCATTGTGCCGGCGGTGCGTTGGTTGTTGGTCGAAGTTTTCATGTTGTCTTTCTTCTTTAAGTGTATATGTCCTGTCACGGTTGCAAATTTACGTAATAATTCCGATTTATACATCATGATGTGATGTAATTATTGTATTTTCTTTTCAAATAATTCAACATTCCTCAATCTTTCCTCTCACTACCGGCAACAGACATTCGAAATCTTTGTTGATGTAACCGGACGTGTACCTGATTTTTTGAGGATATCCTCGCAGCGTGTTGAGGATATCCTCGCAGTGTGTTGAGGATATCCTCGCGGCGTGTTGAGGATATCCTCGCAATGTGCCCAGAGTATATCCTCGCAATTAATAATCCTGCTTTGTGTGTTAAATTGTGTGCTTCCAAAACTGTTTTTCTGACATTTGTTTTGTTGTTTCATTTATAATGTGTACTTTTGTAGCAGAAATACATAATTCAGTAAATATCCGAATACAAGTAACAAATCGACAATGAAAACAGAAATGAACCTACGTATGATTGTTGCAGCGGCTATGATAGCTGGCTGCGGTGCCGTGAACGCACAGGTTGTCGTCAATGTGGATGCCAACCAACGTGGACCTATGATCAGTCCCACTCATTATGGAATTTTCTATGAAGACATCAACCACGCAGCCGACGGTGGATTGTATGCCGAGTTGATTCGCAACCGCTCGTTCGAGGACGACACGATGTTCTCGGGTCGCGGAATGGCGCGCCGACGCACTCAGGACGGACAGAACCTGCCCGCTCCGCAGCAGACGCGCATCACCGGATGGCACTCTAACGGCGACATCACCCTTAGTCTTACTCAGCAGAACCTGCTCAACGACGTGCAGCATAATGCGCTGAACGTGAAGGTGGAGCCAAACGGCGGATGGGTGAGCAACGAGGGATTCTGGGGCATCAACGCCGTGAAGGGTCGCAAATATAAGTTGTCGTTCTGGGCAAAGAGCGATGCGGGCTACTCGAGCGACGTGACTTTCCAACTCGCTAAAGAGAACAATCAGACCCTGGCCACTACCAGCATGAAGCTGAAGATTGGCAAGGAGTGGAAGAAATATACAGCCGAACTGACAGCCGATGGCGACGACCCGAAGGCTCAGTTCGTGATGGTGCTGACCAAAGCCGGTGAGTTCCAGCTGGATGTCGTAAGCCTTTTCCCACCTACATTCAAGGACAGGGAGAACGGTATGCGTCCCGACCTGGCACAGATGCTCCTCGATATGCACCCGCGCTTCATGCGATTCCCTGGCGGATGCTTCGTCGAGGGTCAGCAAAGTCCCGACAACGCATTCCGTTGGAAACGCACCATCGGACCTATCGAACAACGTGAAGGCCATGCCAACGTGAACTGGGGCTACCGCACAAGCGACGGAATCGGATTCCACGAGTTCCTGCAACTCTCCGAAGACCTCGGTGCCAAACCGCTCTTCGTGGTCAACGTAGGCATCTGGCACGGTGGCTGCACACCTTACGACCAGATTGGCGAATGGATCGAAGAGTGTCTCGATGCACTCGAATATGCTAACGGCGACGTATCGACCAAGTATGGCAAGATGCGTGCCGACAACGGGCATCCCGAACCGTTCCACCTGGAATACATCGAGATAGGCAACGAGAACTACAACTTCAACATGCAAAACAACTCCGACCAAAGCGACCACTACCCCGAGCGCTACATTCAGTTCTATCGCGCCATCAAAGAGAAATACCCATACGTGCACTGCATCGGAAACGTCGAGTCATGGTCGACCGACTACCCGTCGTGGCGCAACGACTATCCTGTCGAGATGGTCGATGAGCACTACTACCGCAATCCTAAGTGGTTTGCCGACCGATTCAACAAATACGACTCCTACGACCGCTCGAAATATAAGGTATATGTAGGCGAATATGCCGTGACAAGCAACTTCGGCGAGATAGGAAACCTCAATGCCGCACTTGGCGAGGCTGTCTATATGATGGGAATGGAAAACAACAGCGACGTGGTGGTCATGAACTCCTACGCACCTATATTCGTCAACGAAAACGATGCACGCTGGCGTCCCGACATGATTCGCTTCAACTCGTCGCAGGTGATGGGAACCCCGTCATACTATGTTCAGCAACTCTTCCCCAACAACATAGGCACACAGGTGCTCAAGACCGACTGGACATGGAAGCTCACACAGCCGCAGGCTGCCGACGAAGAAGCTGCACGCCCCGTGCAGGTGGGACTTGCAACATGGGGCACAAACGCTACATACCGTAATGCAACACTCACCGTCGATGGTAAGACGGTAGATATAAGCGACTACTCGAAGTGGCAGAAAGGCGCCGGACAGTGGACAACCAGCCAGACGGAAATAAGCCAAACCAGCGGCCAAGAACCAGCCATGATAGTAGCACCAGCCACCATCGAGGCCGGCAAGAAATATACCTTCAAGGTACAGGCAAAGAAAAACAGCGGTACAGAAGGCTTCCTCGTCATGTTCGGATATCGCGATGCACGCAACTATCAGTGGTATAACATCGGTGGATGGTCGAACGCACAAAACAACGTGGAGCAAGCCATCGGTGGCAGCCGCATACAACTGGGCCGCGACCGTCGCTTCCAGGTAGAGACCGGACGCTGGTACGACCTGCAAGTCGATGTCGAAGGCGACAGCATCCACTGCTATATCGACGGCCGACTCGACTTCGCTTGCAAGGCGCAGAAGGGCGGTGCGATGGAAGGTGTATTTGCATCAACCACCATCGACGACAAGGAAAAGATGATGTACGTGAAGGTTGTGAACGTAGGAGAAGGATATGCCGACGGAACCCTCAACCTACGCAACTGCTCCGTAGATACCAGCCGCGACGATGCACTACGCCTCATCCGACTCTTCTCAGAGAACGGTACCGACGAGAACACCATACAAGAGCCACGCAAGATATACCCGGGCGAAGGACGCATCAAGGCTGAAACCCCAACCCAGGTCCTCTTCCAAGTGCCAGCCTATTCGGTGAATATACTGAAGGTAAGGATAAAATAAAGCATCAATCCTATAGAAAAGAGGGGCGAACAACACATCATTGTTCGCCTCTCGCTTTTGATTTGTATGACCTTGAATTGCTCTCTGAGCGTACGTTTGCAGACGTCTGCGCGTACGTTCATAAAGGCTTGCGCGTATATATGCACACCCCTTCATGTATATACGCACACCCTTTCCGGCCCCTTTTTTTACGTCATAACGTCATTATTTCTTGCAAACACACGTGAAATCAGGCTGTTAGGCATTGAATAATGCTGACGTTATCAAAAATAAACGTCAGCAATAATTTACTAATCAACTGAAAACATAAATCATTACCTTCAATTATCAAACTCTCCTATCAAACTCTCCGCATGGCTAATCTTCAATTTTCAATCTTCAATTTTCAATTTGCACGCAGTGCACAAGTCTGCTCAATCGTTCCCACAGGGAACTTGTTTTATAAAAAACGAATGACCATAATAATATTCATGGTTAATTTATGGTTAATTCATGGTAATACAAGTTTCGCATGTCAGTTATAAGAAGTTACAGAGGAGTTAAAGGGGAGTTTAAGGGGAGTTAAAGGGACGATACCTACCAGTAGTATCATTCGTCCTTTTAACTTCCTGAGCGAACAAAGCGAGCGATAACTTCTCT
>JAFUSD010000063.1 GCA_017480685.1 Bacteroidaceae bacterium | reverse complement strand
GTGAACAACCAGTATGCCTGGCGTAACGACTGGCGCACCAATCCGCCCTACGTGCAAGACCTCGAAAACCACGTGGGCAGCTATCGCCGTTGGTTCGACATACCTGCTGCATGGAAAGGTCAGAAAATATATATACACATAGGCTCGGCCACCAGCAACCTCTTCATGTATGTAAACGGCAAATACGTAGGCTACAGCGAAGACTCGAAAGTGGCTGCTGAATTCGACATCACCCCATACGTGACACCAGGCGAGAAGAACCTCATAGCCATGCAAATCATGCGTTGGTGTGACGGCTCATACCTCGAAGACCAAGACTTCTGGCGCCTGTGTGGTATCGCGCGCGAGAATTATATATATGTGCGACCACAAGCTCATGTCCACGACATATTCATCACCCCCGACCTCACCCCCGACTATCGTGACGGAATGCTCAACATACGTGCCGACATCGAAAACGCTGCACCAGGCCTCAGCCTTGTGTTTACACTGAAAGACAAAGACGGGCGCACCGTGAAGGAAGCCACTGCAACAGCATCAATCAAAGACGTGGAATGCAACATGGCACTGGCCGACTGCCAGTCGTGGAGCGCAGAGTCGCCATACCTCTATACACTATATACAACCCTGAAAAACGGAAACGAAGTGGTGGAGGTGATACCGCAGCGGGTGGGATTCCGCAAAGTGGAAATCAAAAACAAGCAACTGCTCGTCAACGGCAAGCCAGTGCTCATCAAAGGAGTTGACCGTCATGAACTTGACCCAGACGGCGGATATGTGGTGAGCTACGAACGTATGCTGCAAGACATCAAAGTCATGAAGCAACTCAACGTAAATGCAGTGCGCACATGCCACTATCCCGACGACCCACGCTGGTATGACCTGTGCGACGAATACGGAATCTACGTCACAGCCGAAACCAACATCGAGAGCCACGGCATGGGTTATGGAAATGCAACACTCGCCAAACGCGAAGACTACCACGATGCACACATCGAGCGTCAGCATCACAATATGATGTCGTTCAAAAACCACCCATCAATCATCGTATGGTCACTCGGCAACGAAGCAGGATACGGCAAAAACTTCGAAGATGCATACGACTGGGTGAAGCAGTACGACCCCTCACGCCCATGCCAGTATGAACAGGCAGGACAAAACGGAAAAACTGATATCTACTGCCCTATGTACTACGACTACAACTCATGCGAACGCTACTCACAGAACGACAACCCACGCCCACTCATCCAGTGTGAATACGCACACGCTATGGGTAACTCCATCGGTGGATTCAAAGAGTATTGGGACCTCGTGCGTAAGTATCCATCCTACCAAGGCGGATACATCTGGGACTTCATCGACCAGGGTCTGCGCGGCAAGAGCAAGATAACCGGCAAGCAGATATGGACCTACGGCGGCGACTACGGACGCTATCCTGCAAGCGACAACAACTTCAACTGCAACGGAGTCATCAACCCCGACCGCGAGCCAAATCCTCATGCATACGAAGTGCAATACTACTATCAGAACATCTGGACCACACTTGTTGACAAGAAGAGCGGCAAAGTGGAAGTATACAACGAAAACTTCTTCACACCAATACAAAACGTAGTGCTCAACTACACAATCGAAGCCGAAGGAACCAAGATATCAAGTGGATACGTAGACGTGACCAAGCTTGGCATCAAGCCACAAAGCCGCAAGACCATCACCATCTCCGACATAGCAAAGGTCATGAAAGACAAGAGCCTCGAAGGCAAGGAAGTGGTATGCAACATAGAATATCGACTTGTGACACCAGCCATGCTGATGGAAGCCGGCGAAATCATAGCACACGAGCAATTCTTACTCTCAGACTATAAATACGTAGACACCGCCGCACTGGCAGCAGCCGAAGGCACACCAGTGAAACTCGAAGAACACGAAGTCTACTTATGGTTCACAGCAGGCAACGTAGATATCATCTTCAACAAACACAACGGACGCATATCTCACCTCGATGTAGACCATAGCCCGATGCTCGAGACCGGATTCGAACTCAAACCCGACTTCTGGCGTGCACCTACCGACAACGACCATGGTGCAGGCATGCAACGCAACCTGCGCGGATGGCGCAACCCGAACCTCAGACTCACATCGTTCACCAAAGAGCAACAAGGCAACAACTACATGGTAAGAGCTGAGTACTCTGTGCCAATAACCGCAAACCAGCAGAACTTCCGCCGACAGGGACAAGGCGAACAAACACAGCCACAGCAACCCGAAGCACCAAAGTTCACCATGACCTACATCATAACACCTGCCGGACAAATCATCGTGACTGAAGAAATGACTGTGGGCGAAGGAGCCGACCGCCTGCCACAACTGCTCAGATTCGGTATAGAACTCGAAATGCCACAATCATTCAACCAGATAGAGTTCTACGGCAAGGGACCACAAGAAAACTACATAGACCGTAACAACTTCGCCAACATCGGAGTATATCATCAGACAGTAGACGACCAATACTGGGGATATGTACGTCCACAAGAATCGGGCAACAAAACACAAGTGCGCTACTGGAAGGTCACCGACCAACAAGGACGCGGACTCCTCTTCCAAGGTGTAGAACCAATGGAATGTCAGTCGATACCATACCTCTACGATGACCTCGACCCATCAGAAAACAAAGCACAATGGCACTCGGGCGACCTCGTTCCACGTCCGTTTACATCAGTACACATCGCACAACGACAGATGGGTATGGGATGTGTCAACTCATGGGGAGCATGGCCACGCACAGAATACCAGATGCCATGTCAGAACCGTTCGTTCACATTCGTCATTACTCCTGTTAAATAATCTTCATACAAAACCGCATAAGGGAGCAGGTTAACCTGCTCCTTTGTGTATAAATCAAATTATATAAACAACTTTGCATAATACAACAATTATGAATCGCTTATTATCCTTAATCATCAGCATTCTCATAATACTTCCTACAACAGCAACAAACAGAAAACAACTGCTCGACAGCGGGTGGCAATTCATCTATGGCGAACAGCAAGGCATGCCTTCGGCCGCTGCATGGCAGGGAGCACGCACGCTCGATTTACCGCACGACTGGAGTGTGGAAACCGATGCTGCAACCGAACATGGCAGTCATGTAGGGCCGTTTATCACTGACGGCGACTATCAGAAAGGCTTCATGATGGGTGGTGAAGCATGGTATCGACGCACGTTCCATCTCGATGGCAAAAAAGTTGGAAGTGAGTTCAGCATCTATTTCGAAGGAGCTTACAACCATGCTACGATATATTTTAACGGCACTCAGGTTTATTTCAACCACTATGGCTATCAGTCGTTCCGCGCAGTGTTGCCGCACGATTTGCTGCGCTTCAACGGCGAAAACGAACTGGTGGTGAAGTGTGAGAACAAGGGACTGAACACACGTTGGTACTCGGGTTCGGGCATATTCCGTCATGTATGGCTCGAATGTCGACCGTTTCTTCACATCAACGACTGGGACACAAGCATCACGACCGACCCCGCAACCGGCCGTGTCACCGTGCATACATCGGTCACTTCGATGCTGAAATCGCCAAGCGATGTCAATGTTTACCTCGATATCCTCGATGCTAATCACAACAAGATTGTCGGCACGGAGGCCGTTTTGCCTGGAGTGGTTGGTAGTGCAACCGCTGCAATCATGTCGACAACAGTGAAGGAACCCAAACTTTGGACGGCCGATACACCTTATTTATATATAGCGCGCGTGCGCATAGAAGGAATCGACGAATATGAAGTGCCGTTCGGAATACGCAGTGTGAGTTTTTCCACCACCGAAGGACTCTGTGTGAACGGCAAGTCGGTGCTGCTGCGAGGCGGATGTGTGCACCACGACCACGGACTTCTTGGTGCCGCTTCGTGGGATGATGCCGAGGTTCGGAAGATAAAACTGCTGAAGCAAAACGGGTTTAATGCCGTGCGTTGCAGCCCTAACCTGCCTTCTGAGGCCATGCTTCGTGCGTGCGATTCGCTCGGCATGTATGTCATCGACGAGTGTTTCGACCAGTGGTTCGTGCAGAAGAATGCTGACGACTACCACAACTATTTCCCACAGCACTACCTCTCCGACCTCGAAACCATGTTGCGACGCGACCGCAACCACCCATCTGTCATCATGTGGTCGATAGGAAACGAGATACCAGGTCGTTCGAAGGAGAATGCCATGTGGGCCGCACGCAATATGCGCGACCTCATCAACCGTCTCGGGGGTGATGAGCGCCCGGTGACTGCAGCCCTCTGTACATGGGACGATGTGAATATCGACTGGCGCGGCGACTATGCGTTGAAGACCACCGCATCGCTCGACATCGTGGGCTACAACTACATGTGGCGCGACTACGACCGTGATGTTCAGACACATCAGTGGCTCATCTGCGGCACCGAGACCTATCCGAAAGAGGCTTCGCAAAACTGGGACCGCGTGGAGCGAGAGACAAAAATCGTGGGCGACTTCGTGTGGACAGCCATGGACTACCTTGGCGAGGCAGGCATCGGTCACGGACTCTTCGTGAAGGAAGGCGAGCGGAGCCCGTTCTTCATGCCTTATCCTTACTACAACGGGTGGTGTGGCGACATCGACCTCATCGGTGAGAAGAAGCCTCAAAGCTACTATCGCGATGTGGTGTGGAGGCGTTCGCCCATAACGATGGCAGTCGAGTTGCCATGTCCTGCCGGCTATCATCGCGAGATCAGCAGTTGGGGATGGCAGCCCGAAGTGAATGCATGGGAAGACCCGAAAGTGTTTTTCACGCAGCACAACCTGCCCAACATCCTGTTCGACGGAGCGATGAAACCGCTGAGCATCAAGCCGGCAGACGTAAGCAACAAGCAGCTGAACGTGAATGTATATTCGCGTTCGAAGCAGGTGAGGCTGTATCTCAACGGCCGACTCATCGACACGAAATCGACGGGCGACACCTATCATGCCGGTTTTGTGGTGGACTATGAGCCAGGCACGTTGCGCGCAGTAGAGTTCGATGGAGTCAACGAAGGCGCTTCGTTTGAGTTGCATACGGCAGGCAAGCCCGTGGGCATACGCACTAAGGTTGAGAAATACAGCCGCTTGCACTACGTGACCGCCGAACTCGTCGACCGCGAGGGCAGGGTGGTACACGAGTATGAGCGCAAAGTGACGTTCCAGGTAAAAGGCGACGCTCGCATCATAGCAGCAGGAAATGCCAACCCCACCGATATGGAATCCTTCCGTTCGTCGGCACCTCGCCTTTACGACGGCCGTGCAATGGCAATACTCGAGGTGGGGGGGGAGTATACTTTAAGAATTAATTGACAATTGAGAATTGACAATTAAAGGAGATAGAGGGAGATAATGGGATGATGATGTTGCCAGAGTATTCAACGCCATCAGTTACTTCCACTTCGGTATCGCTCAGGATGTTATACATGATGGTGTCTCCTTCGCTGTTTTCAGCTTTAAATGCCTGTGCAGATGCAGCGTTGCATGTGTATATAAATATATACAATGTGTAGTATGCATCATGCATCATGCATGAAAGTTTTTACTGAACATACATGAAAGTATTGCTAAGCTTGTAGGAAAGTATTGCTGCGCTTGTAGGAAAGTTTTGCTGAACTTGCTGAAGTATTTTGCTGCGCGTATATAGTAATTCTTTAATTTTCGACGTAAATTTAAGTTTTCTTATATCTTTGTGGCAAAACTTCTATGTCTGTGCAATAATATATATATGTATGCGTAAGGGGGAATGCCTACTTGGGGGAGTGGTCTTCTTGCTTTATGGTCGCGAATGCAGGAGATTGATATTGTAAGCATGGGGTTGAACGAAAATTAGCACGTAATGATATGCGAAATCTTGTGTGCGGACACACTTTTTGATAAAATTATATGGGAAAGCGTTATTTTTTTGCTTTTTTTCTTTGCTGGTATGAAATAATGTCGTAACTTTGCAGGCGAATTTAAGGCAAGATCATTGCAAATTGTATCCCAAACGGGGATAATAGATGACAAAACGACATCACAACTTCAAATTGAAGATTGAAAATAGAAGATTGGCGTAGACACAACACAAACATAAGACGACAGAACTGTCGGCTTTTACAAAAGAACAACAATTTTATTTTATCGTTTATCAGTATAAAAAACACATTAATCAGATGAAGACTCTCTTACAAAAATCTGTGATGATGTTGTTGGCTGCAATGGCAGCCGGCATGGTATGTTCTTGTTCGAGCGACGACGAGCAGTTGGCCGTTTCGTTTACTCTCTCACCGGTTAAGACTCCCGACTTCAAGGTCTATTCGGGTGGAACAACTATCGGAAGCACGTTTGCCGGTGCAGGCACACGTGTTTCGGTGAATGTGAATTACTTCAAGATTATGGACTTCGGTGGCGGCAAGAGCGGGTGGATGCAGTCGACGTATCCTGTGCTTTACCAGTATTTCGACAATGCTCCGTCGACTACCGACCGCGGCGAGATGGTGTCGCAGGATGAGTATGAATTTGTGATGAACTATATCAAGACCCATCCCGACGAGGGAGGCACTGAGTGCAACCTCACGACTTAC
>JAFUSD010000062.1 GCA_017480685.1 Bacteroidaceae bacterium | reverse complement strand
ATGTGTTGATGAGTTTTGCAAGTTTGTTGTTAATCTTGTCGATGTATGAGTAGATTTTGCTTGAAACCTTGTCGCTTGCCTTTTCAATCATGCTGTCTGACTTGCTGTCTACGCTTGCGATGAGGTCGTTCACGCCATCAACAGCGTCTTGGATGGCTGATACGAGCTGGTTCACTTCCATGATGCTTGATGCGAGGTAGTTGTAGAGCAGCTTGTCGGTTACTGCTACGTGTACGCCGTCGGCTTCAAGTGTGAAGCCAGTGTCTTCGAGGCTGTAGAGTGCTTCGCCTGTTGTTGCATCGTAGAGTTTGAGTACGGTACCGGTTGTGGTTGCGTCGTTGGCGAAGCGGTAGGTGTTGCCCTTAGAGTCGGTGAATGTTGTAGCGAAGATTACGTCGTATGTAACTTCTCCTGCCATGTTGTCGATCTTGGCTACTGCCAGTCTCTTCATATCGGGTACGAGGTCGGCAAACTTGTCTTTTGCCTTGTCGATGTACTTGTCGGCTTGCTTCTTGAGTTCTTTCTCTACTTCGTTTGCAAGGCGGTCAACGAGGTCGCATACCTGCTCGTATCCAGGAACGGTTACTACGTTGAGTTCGTCTAATGCTCCGTATCCAAGAGGCTTGACTGCTGCTGCTGCAAGTCCGTAGTCGGAGCGGAATGTGCGGGTGTAGGTTGAACCGTCGGCGAGGGTTGTTGTCCACTGTGCCTTGAGTGCTTGTGCTGGCAGTATGCCGTTGAACTGGTCGTAGAGTTGCATGCCGAGGTTGGCCAGTGCTGGCATACTGTGCTGCTTCACTGCTGCGGTGGCTGCAGACTTGAGTCCTGGCTCGATGTCTACCTTCACAGCGTCGATGTCGGCCGTGCTGAGTGTAGACTTTGCACGGTAGAGTCCGTTGTCGGTTGCTGCACGTGTGTAGCCGAAGTTGATGATGTAGTCGTTCTCCTTCTCGAGTGGGCTGAGCTGTACCTTCGATGGGTCGTCCTTACTGTTGACGAGTGTGAGTTGTGCGCCTTCGAAGTTTACTTCGCTTGGGTTTACTGTCACGTAGAGTGTACCGGCGTTGGCTTTTTGGCTGTCATCAGGATCAGCAACGTAAATGAGTCCTGCTCGGTACATTGTAGTAGCACTACTGATTGATTCCCAGTCTTTGTCCGTGAACTTCTGTGAGAATTTCACGTAGCTTCCTGTTTCCTTCGTTGGGAATTCTACGGCGTTCTCGAGTTCTCCGTAGAATGTGACGAGAACCTTAGAGTTGATGCCGAGAGGTGCAGCGAATGAGCCGAATACTGGGTTGACGGTTGCTTGTGGGATGATGCCTGTGATTTGCTCCATCTTCTTCTCGAGGTCGCTTACGCGGTCAGTGAGGGCGTCGATTGCATCTTCGATATCGTCGAGACGGTCGTTGATGTCATCGATTGCATCGTTGATGTCATTGATTTGGCCTTGCAGAAGAGCATCGGCATCTTTGAATGCTTGTTCGAGTGTAGGCAGCTTGATGTCCCAGATATTGGCAAGGCTGTCGCGTATGCCGCTGAGGTCAAGAACTGGAATGTCTGACAAGTCGTCAACGTTTGCTTTACCACCAAGTGCAAGCACGATTGCGTTGATTTGCTTCTGGAGGAGGTCGTCACCAACATAGCGGAGGCTGTCTGCTGTCTTGATGAGTCCTTCCAGACGTTTGTCAGCTGCCTGGAGGTCGGCTATCTTCTGGTCGGTAGAGTCAACGTATGCGTCGTACACTGACTTGAGCACATAGTTGAGCGAGTCGAATGTGATGGTGTCGCCATAGTAGTTGTTGATGATGGTGTCGCCATAAACGTAGGTGTCGCCGCTGGTGCCGCCGTGTGGCAGTTGCTTCAGGCTGTCGATGATGCCGAGGAGACTGTCTATTCTGCCATTCAGTGCGTCAGCTGTCTCTTGCAGATTCTGCTTCAGTGCTTCAATCCAAATGGAGTCGTTGAATGCGCGGTTGTAGGCATCCTGTGCTTTCGATGCTACATCGTTGAGTGTTGACTCTATTATCACGAAACGATTTTCTACATGTGCCTGAAGAGTGTCAACCTTTGCATTGAGAATGCTGTCGAGTGAGTCTACTTCTTGTTTTGTGTAGTAGTTGTCGAAACGGTTGTTGATGATTGTGATGTCGCTCTGAATCACTCCGATTACGCTGTCCATGGCGTGAACTGTCTGGAACAGTTCATCGATATTGCCTTCGTTCACTTGAACGCGGCCTAGGAGGTCTTGGATGTTTGTGCTGTCGGTTGATACCTGTTCAGAGAGGCGGTTGATGTGATTGAAGATGTTGGTGATTGAGTTCTGAATCACGTTAACTGTGCTGTCCAACAGGTTGTAGTTGGTTTCCAACGTTGTGATTTGGTTGTTGATGACTGTAATCTCACGCTGAATGGCGTTGACTGTAGCGGTGTCGGCCTTGCCTGCAACGGCTTCGGTCAGTTCGCCAATTGCTGTGTCAAGTTGGGCATGCTTGATTGAGCAGTTTCTTGCACATGTCTCTTGAGCCTCTTTCACTTCGTTGTAAAGAGAGCACAATTCCTCATAGTTGTCACCGATGAGGTCTCTCAAACTTTTGTCATTACGAGCCAGCTGAAGTTGCAGGTCATCGTAGTTGTCCTCGTCATAGTCCTTACAAGAACTGAGAACGTTCGTAGCTACCACAACTGTGGCAAATACGAAAACAAATGCTAATAGTTTTTTCATTTAGTTGATGATTTAAAAGTTTATGTTTTGTTTGTTTTTGTATCTTTCTGTCTCTTGTGTCTTGGGCTGCAACGTGGGGCTGTACTGCGAGGTTTTGTACTCCGATGGCTGGCACATACCTTTATTTGCGCGCGATAAAACGGTGCAAAGGTAATAAAAAATCTTGAAGCAAGCACAATTTTTCTTAAAAAATATAAATATTTTGAGTTTTTTGTGCTAAAACATCACTTTTTGCTCTTATGACGGTGCATTTTTCATCTCGTTTCGATGGCTACGGGAAGGGTTGCTGCGGCGGCATGCTCGCCTGGCTGTTTGCGGTTCCCGTGTTTAGGGACGACGTGTGTGTCGGAAAACGACGATATCCTCGCAGGGTGTTGAGGATATCCTCGCAAGGCGTTGACGATATCCTCGCAAGGCGTTGACGATATCCTCACAAGGCGTTGACGATATCCTCGCACGGCGTGCCCACTCTCACTTGCTGCTGGCATGGCTCTGCATCGTTTTTGCACGCGGTGGCGAGAATTCGGTGTGGGAGGTGCATTTTTTTCGCACAAAACGCATGATGTTTCAACTTTTATTACTATATTTGCAATTCGAAAACCGACAAAACAGAATTTGCCTCATGATACATTCGATGACAGGATATGGCAGGAGCACTGCCGAATTCGGCGGAAAGAAGATACATGCCGAAGTGAAATCGCTCAACTCAAAGTCAATGGACCTCTCTACGCGCATCGCTCACGTCTACCGCGAGAAGGAGATGGAGCTGCGCACCCTGCTCAGCACACGCTTGGAACGCGGCAAGGTGGACTTCACGCTCTGGGTGGAAAAAGATGAGACTCTCACTGCTACACCTATCAACACCGCCCTGGTGGGCGAATACTACAACCAGATACGCAACGTGAGTCGGGAGCTGGGACTCGACACCTCGGGCTTGCAATCGGCACACGAATGGATGAAGGTGCTGCTGCGACTGCCCGGCGTGATGGTGCGCAGCGAGGTCGAAGAACTCGGCGACGAAGAGTGGAACGTGGTACTTAACACAGTGAACAAGGCTGTAGACCAATTGGTTGACTTCCGCCGACAAGAGGGCGAAGCACTGGCCAAGAAGTTCGACGAGAAGATAACCAACATATCATCCCTGCTCGACAGCATCGAACCCTACGAGAAAGAACGCGTGGAGCGCATACGCCAGCGCATCACGGCAGGCCTCAGCTCAATACCCGAAGTGGAATACGACCGCAACCGCCTTGAGCAAGAGATGATTTACTACATCGAGAAACTCGACATATCAGAAGAAAAACAACGCCTGCGCAACCACCTGAAATACTTCGTCGACACCATGCGCGACGGTCACGGCCAAGGCAAAAAACTCGGATTCATCGCCCAGGAGATGGGACGCGAAATCAACACCACCGGCAGCAAATCAAACCAAGCCGAGATGCAAAACATCGTGGTCAAGATGAAAGACGAGCTGGAACAAATTAAGGAACAAGTACTCAACGTATTATGAAAAGGGGAAGGCTTCTTATTTTTGCTGCGCCTTCGGGTGCCGGCAAATCCACATTAGTGCAGTATGTGATGTCGCAAGGATTGAACACACATTTCTCCATTTCGACCACAACACGCGCTCCGCGAGGCACCGAACAACACGGCAAGGAATACTACTTCGTGAGCATCGATGAATTCAACGAACACATACGCCGAGGCGACTTCGTGGAGTTTGAGGAAGTGTATACCGGCCGCTTCTATGGCACACTGAAAAGCGAAGTGGAATCCAGGCTCGAAGCCGGACAAAACGTGGTGTTCGATGTCGACGTAAACGGCGGCATGAACATCAAACGACAGTATAGCGACCAGGCACTCAGCATATTCATCATGCCACCAAGCATCGACGAACTGCGCAACCGACTCGTCCACCGCGCCACCGACGCACCCGAAGTGATAGAACAACGCATCCAACGCGCTGAATACGAGATAAGTCAGGCTCGCAACTTCGACCGCATCGTAGTGAACGACGACCTGGACCGTGCCAAGCAGGAAGTACTCACCATCGTGAAACAATTTATATGCGAATAGGCATCTACGGCGGCACATTCAACCCCATACACATAGGCCACACCTCGCTGGCACAGTCGCTCATCGAGCAGCGTCTGGTCGACGAAGTGTGGCTTATGGTTTCACCGCAAAACCCCATGAAGCAACCATCGGCCGACGACTACCAACACCGCATCAACATGGCCAACCTGGCAACACAAGGCATGCCACACATCCGTGTGAGCGACTTCGAGCGCAACCTGCCCCTGCCATCCTACACCATAACAACACTCAACACACTGAGCACCACCTATCCGCAACACCAATTCACACTCATCATCGGAGCCGACAACTGGCAGCGATTCCCACAATGGTATCATGCCGACGAAATCATCAGCCGCTACCACCTGCTCATCTATCGCCGACCCGGATACAACATCGAGCCCCAGTCGCTACCACCCACCGCACATATCGTCGATACACCACTCTACGACGTAAGCAGCACCGACATACGCAACCACAAGAAACAAAAAATGATAAGTCCCGATGTACGCCGATACATCAAGACCCATCATCTCTATTCCTACTAAGCATCGCCAGCCTTTTTTTTCTTCGCGCCGTTCCTGCCTCGCTTCGTTCCTGTCTCGCTTCGTTCCTATCTTGCTTCGTTCCTGTCTCGCTTCGTTCCTATCTTGCGCCGTTCCTGTCTCGCGTTTTTTTCTTCCTTGCGCCGTTTGTGCCTCGTGCTGTTTCTGCCTCGCGTTTTTTGTGCCTCGCGCCGTTTGTGCCTTGCAGTTTGGCTGCAAGGGTTTGCCGCTCACTTCAGCGGATTCCACCCTTGAGCCTTCAAGTCAAACTGTGAACCATCGCGAGTAATCAGCACCTTACCGTCTTCTGCCTTAGTGATATAGCCAATCATCCTCACGTCCTCCACCTGTTCTATCTTATCCTTATCGACAAGCGGCACCGTGAACAGCAACTCATAATCCTCGCCGCCGTTGAGCGCACATGTAGTCACGTTCATGTTGAATTCCTCCGCCTGCGATGCCGTCTCGTAGTCGAGCGGCAGGTGCTCCTCATAAATTCGGCATCCGCAACCGCTCTGCTCACATATATGCATCAACTCGCTCGAAAGGCCGTCGGATATATCCATCATGGCGGTGGGCTGTATGCCCAGTTTGCGCAGTTGCACGATGACATCGCGCCGTGCTTCGGGCTTCAGCTGCCTCTCCAGCAGGTATTCCTTGCCTGCAAAGTCGGGCTGCGCAGCCTCCAGAGTCTCATGTCCGTGGTTTTCCTCCAGCTGCTGGTAGTACACGATCTTCTCGCGTTCAAGCAACTGCAGGCCCATATATGCAGCACCCAGGTTGCCACTCACACACACTATGTCGGTGGGTCGTGCCCCGTTTCTGTACACGGCCTTGCCACGCTCCACATCGCCTATGCATGTGATGCTGATGGTCAAGCCCGTCATCGAGCTCGATGTGTCGCCACCCACGATATCCACGCCATATTTCTCACAAGCCAGGCGCAGACCTGCATACAGTTCTTCGATATCTTCGACCGAGAACCGCTGGCTCAGTCCCAGACTCACCGTTATCTGTCGTGGCTCGCCACCCATGGCATACACGTCGCTGAAGTTCACCACAGCCGACTTATACCCCAGGTGTTTCAGCGGCACATACGTCAAGTCGAAGTGTACACCTTCGAGCAGTAAGTCGGTAGTTACCAACACTTCGCGGTCGGCATCGTAGCGCAATACGGCGCAATCGTCGCCCACACCTTTCACCGACGATTGGTTTTTCAGTTCAATCGCCTCAGTCACATGGCGGATGAGTCCAAACTCACCCAGCTCTTCTATCTTCATGCTTATCTGTTTTGTCAAAACAGAGGCACCCACGTCATCTGTCGGTGCCACCGCTGTTTTACTATTATACTCTCTTTATCAGTTCCTTCATCAGTGCAGTCATACGCGGTTGAGCAGCGTTGGCAGCAACCTGCACCTCCTCATGACTCACCTTCACGGCTTCGGCAAATCCACCGAGGTCGGTTATGACAGATATTCCGAACACGCGGATGCCGCAGTGTACTGCCACAATCACCTCTGGCACAGTCGACATGCCCACTGCATCGGCACCTAATCCGCGGAACATACGGTATTCGGCCGGGGTCTCGAATGTAGGGCCAGGTGTACCGAGGTACACACCCTTGAATATCTTGATGTCGAGTCTCTTGGCTGCATCCTCCACTATCTTGATGAATTCGGGGTCGTATGCCTGGTGCATGCTCGGGAATCGCGGACCGGTGGGGAAGTTCTTGCCGCGCAGCGGATTCTCGGGGAACATGTTTATGTGGTCGGTCAGTACAAGCAAGTCGCCCACATGGAATTCGGGGTTCATGCCTCCTGCCGCATTGCTCACGAAGAGGTTCTTGATGCCTAGTTCATACATAACCCTGACTGGGAAGGTCACTTCCTTCATCGAGTATCCCTCGTAGTAGTGGAATCGTCCTTCCATAGCGATGATGTCCTTTCCGCCCAACTTTCCGAAGAGCAGCTTGCCGCTATGCCCTTCCACGGTCGATATCGGCATGTTTGGAATCTCGCTGTATGGAATCTCCTTCTCTATGTCTATCTCGTCTACCAGTCGTCCGAGGCCTGAGCCCAGGATGATTGCAGTCTCAGGCTTGCCTGTCATCAGGGGCTTGAGAAACTGTGCTGTTTCTTGAATTTTCTCGTACATAATCAATTATTTGTTGGTTAAACATGTCCTTACTGTTGTGAACGACCTCCACCTCAATTGGCAGTGCATACAGAGTGCCGTGCGGCAAGAAGCTGTCGAGGTGCAGGCGTGTCATGTCTTTCTCGGTTGATACCACGATACGTGGCTTGTCGTCGGGCATCGAGACATACGCGTCATGTATCGTCATGTAGTCGCGATGTGTGAAGTCGTGGTGGTCGCCAAAGCGTATCACGCTTATGTCGGCATGCCTGCTAAGCTCGCGTTCCATCGTTTCGGGCGATGCAATGCCGGTCACCACCAACATGTTGTAGTTGCCCACTTCGCTGAGCGGTATGGTGCCAGCCGAGTTGTATAGGTCGCCATACTTGTATCGGGTGAAGTAGAGGGTCTGCCTCTCGCCGATTCCCAGCTTGCCTGCATACCTCATTGCCGTGTTGTCGTCAACATCATCGGCCAGTTTCGTCACTACCACGATGTCTGCCCTTTTGCTTCCGCGCCGGTTCTCCCTCAGTCGTCCGGCGGGCATGAGATAATCGTCGGCATACGTGAGGTGACTGTCGGTCAGCAACAGAGTTAATCCGGGAGACACCCTTCGGTGCTGGAATGCATCGTCGAGCAGTATGACATCTACATCGCAAGTGTCTGCGTCGGCCATCAGTCGGTCTATTCCGTCGCACCGGTCTTCATCCACAGCCACCATGAGCGACGGGAACTTGCGTTTCATCTGCAGTGGTTCGTCGCCCACATCGGCAGCCGTCGACTCTGCTGTCGCCACCACATATCCACGGGTCTTGCGCTTATATCCCCTGCTCAGCACTGCAACCTTATAGCCCTTGTCTTGCAACAGGCGTATGAGGTATTCGGTGTGTGGAGTCTTGCCCGTACCTCCCACCGCCAGGTTGCCCACGCATATCACCGGCAGGTCATACGACCGCGAACTGAGAATGCCACAGTCGTACATGAAGTTGCGTATGGCAGTCACCGCATCATACAGGAATGCGAAGGGCAGCAGTGGGTATATCATCTCCTTACGTGTTGCAGCTGATGGCGTGTGGCTGTCTTACAGGTTGAACTTGATGATGTAAGGCATAGCAGCTTGCATGTTGTCCTGACTCATGGCGTTGCGTATTGCCTTCACGTCGTTGTAGTATTCGCCAAGCATGAGACGCATCTGCTCGTCAGCATAAGTTGACTTGTTGGTGGTCTGTTCCATCAGTTGCTCCAGGAATGTCTTCTGTGCAGGATAATCTGCGATAGTGCATTCTTCGATGCCTGCCAGTTCCTTTGCCTTGGCTATAGCATCGTCGAGGCTTCCGAGTTGGTCTACAAGTCCGAGCTGCAGGGCATGCACGCCGGTCCACACACGGCCTTCACCAATCACCTTGATTGAGTCTTGAGCCAGTCCGCGTCCGTCGGCACAGCGACGTGTGAAGAGGTCGTAGCCGCGGTTGATGTATTGCTGCAAGAGGTCTTGCTCTTTTGCCGAGAATGGTCTGAACGGAGTTCCGAAGTCTGACAGTTCGTTGGTCTTGACTGTGGCCACGTTGACTCCCAGCTTGTCGGTCACGAGGTTGCTCACATCGGGGAATGTGCCGAAGATACCGATTGAACCAGTCAGCGTGGTTGGCTGGGCAACAATCCAGTTGGCTGCACATGAGATGTAGTATCCACCGCTGGCAGCATATCCGCCCATTGATACCACGATGGGCTTCTTGGCCTTGATGTTCATCACCTGATGCCATATTTGTTCTGAAGCGTAGGCAGAGCCACCAGGCGAGTTGACACGCATCACGACGGCTTTCACGTCATCGTCGTCGGCCAGTTTCTTGAGGTCGCGCATCACTTGTTCGCCTACGATTCCTTCTTCGTTCATGAACGAGTACTGCGACGGCGACTGCACAATCTCTCCCTCAGCATAGTATACGGCAATCTTGTCGCCGCTCATGCTCTTTGGAGTGTTGGTGGCATTTGCTGCTACGTTTTGTATGGTAGTGGTGTGATAGTCGTCCTTGTCCACACCCATCATGTTGGCAATGATCTGAGGTATTTCGTCGTAGTAAGCCACCTTGTCGAGCAGTTTGGCATCCATCAGATATTTGGCTGGTTGTATCATGATTCCGCTGTCGGTCAGTGCGTTGAGTTTCTCGACAGTTATGCCTCGCGATGCAGCCACGTCGGCCAGCATCTTACCCCATATCTCGCCGCTGAAGGTCTCGATTTGTTCGCGGTTGGCGTCGCTGATGTCGTCGAGCATGAATGGTTCTACCGCCGACTTATATGTGCCGACCTTCACCACTTGCATCTTCACGCCTACCTTCTCGAGTATTTTCTTGTAGTACATGGTTTGTACGGCCATACCAGCCCATTCCACCATACCTTCGGGGTTGATGACGATGGAGTCGGCCACCGAACTCAGGTAGTATTCACCCTGCGAGTAGTTGTCGCCGTATGCCAGGATGAATTTGTCCGACTGCTTGAAGTCGAGCAGTGCATCGCGCAGTTCTGTCAGCAGTGCGGGGGTAGCTCCTGCGAAGTTGCCTGTTTCGATGTATATACCTTTGATTTTGTCGTTTTCCTTAGCGTTCTTTATAGCAGCAAGCATCTCTTTGAGTCCGAGGGTCTCGTCGCCCTGGCCAGAGAGCATGGCTATGGGGCTGGCTTCGGATGCACGGTCGGTGAGTTCGCCATTGAGCTTTATCACCATCACTGAGTTGTCGTCAATCGATTCGGGCACCGTCCCCATCGATGCCATTCCGGCCAGTGTGAGGAGTGAAAAGATGCCGATGACGAGAGAGAAAAGGACAATACCAGTTATTGTCGCAAGTGTGTACTTTAAAAAGTCTTTCATTGTTATTTGTTTTTTTGTTGGTTTACGGTTTTTTTTCGTGCGGCCGAACCGCACGACACTGACGCTGGCGGGCGGGGGAGCCGTGCCGCTATTTGCTCAGGCGTTTGTATTGCTCGCAGGCAGCGAGGAGCCAGGCACCGGTGCCGAAGGGGTGCTCGGAGCGAGCATCGGCAATGCGGGTGGGGTCGGGCTTTTCGCCTATGGGTTGTACGTAGCCGATGGAGCCATCGGGCTGCAGGGCTTTAGTTGTGAGGTATTCCCATGCGCGGTCGATGGTGGTCTTGAATTCAGCTTCCTTCAGCAGACCGTTGTTCACTCCCCACAGCATGCCGTAGGTGAAGAATGCCGTGCCGCTGGTTTCATATCCGGGCGCATCGTCGGGGCATAGCATCGAGCGTGTCCAGTAGCCTTCAGGTTGCTGACATTTGGCCACGGCCTTTGCCAGCTGCTGGAAACGTTGCACATAGAATGGACGGTATTTGTGGTCTTTCGGCAGGTCTTGCAACACCTTGGCCAATCCGGCCAGCACCCATCCGTCGCCACGTGCCCAGAAGCTCTTGCCGTCGCCACACTTGGTCTTCACCTTGGGATATACATACTTGCCGTCGCGATAGTAGAGGTGGTCGTCCTTGTCGAACAGCAGGCTGTCGGTCCACCGGTAACACTCGTATTGCTTGTCGAGCAACCGCTCGTTGTGGGTCACGGTGTATAGCTTCGAGAATATGGGCATACCCATATACAGCGCATCCGACCACCACCAGTAGTCGGCCTTGTCGGTCTTGGCCTGATACATCATCACCTCGAGTGTGCGCTGCAGTCGCTCAGCGCGATGTTCCAGCTTATACAGGTCGATATACACCTGGAAGCAAATCTGCCAGTCGGCAAAGAGCACGTGGTTCATGTCTTCGCCATAGGTCAGGTACTCCCACTTCGACTTGTCGGCCTGTGTAGCACCCTTCCAGTTGTTATACTCAGCCCATGCCACTGCATAGTCGAGATATTGTTGTTTACCCGTCAGTTCATACACTGCCTGGTTGCCCGTGAAGTATGCGGCATTATCCCAAAAACCGCGACACTGAGCCTTGTGGCGTGCCTGCCACGAGTCGTTCACCTTCTCTATCATGCCCTTCACTTCGGCGGCCGTCTGTGCATACGACGCTGCAGCAAGCGTAAAAGCTACAGCTGTAATCAAAAATCTTTTCATAACTTGATGTAAAAGTATATATTATGTGGCAAAGGTACGAAAAAAAAGTAATACAAATAACTTAAAATACAAGAAAAAGCACCATCTGCCGCTATTTTTTCCATACACCTTTATTTTATACACGATTTGTCAGCTCACAAATGCCAATATCGTCAGTCCAAAATGACGATATCCTCGCAGCCTGTTGACGATATCCTCACAGCCTGTTGACGATATCCTCACAACCTGTTGACGATATCCTCACAGCCTGTTGACGATATCCTCACAAAACGCCCCCCCCCTAAACAACCCAGAACAAAGCCTCACAAGCAGCTGCCCATCCACACCCGCCGTCCCATGCAAAAAAGCCATCCCCCTTCATTCAGCAGCCGCGAATCAAACACAGCGCCGACAGTCATTCTACACGACAAAATGCACAAAAAAAACAAGAAAACAAACGTATTTATAAACTTTCCACAGATTATTTGCAATCGAATGCAAAAAAAAACGTAACTTTGCCGCCGATAACTCGCATAGTCTTTCGGCGGCAGATGAGTCGGCCGCCAACATACGGACTCCACACACGTCCAAGTGAAAGAAAGCAACGCTCGCGCCATGCCAAGCCCGGAAGAAACACAAACCAAAACATGTGCAGAAACCGGCAGGCGGAAGGGTGGGTCGGCGAGTATAGGCAGACGGCACCATATATAATGGCAGTATTATATAAATACACCTTATTATATATAATATATACCAGCCAGATGCCGCCTCAAGACATAAAAAGGCGTTTACAATGACGCTCTGTTCAAGACCATTTGGAATCTCGCAAATTCGCAAACATTACTGTCTCGGACAAAGCAACTGTAGATGTCCTCGGGATGTGTCTATACGCATCCCCTTTCAACATGCCACGGCATGCCCTCCTTTACAAGGGCAAAGCCCTGGTGTGCCACAACCGAAAGGGGAGAACTATATACATATCGGCGTGGGCTCTTAAGTTGTCTGGACTGGCAGTAATAGGCAATGCGAGAGCCTCAAGTGGTGGGACAGACAACGTCGGTCTCACGCTTTTTTGTGTCTCGCATCGAAACCCGCACACACACCTACGGGTCCCGATATGAGCACGTTGATAAATGAGCCATTCCACGAAGAGGAAGCAACATCTTCCAGTGCAGGCATCACCCCATGCACCTTCCCCAAAGCAGAAAACCTACTGACTGGGGAGACGGTAGACTATGTCCCGTCGGCCGACAAACGCTGGTACGTGCTACGCGCAACATTCGGACGCGAAGACACCGTGTCACAACACCTCACAGCCGACGGAACCTACAACTACGTAGCACGTCGATACACATGGGTAGCCGACCGGCACGGACAACCCCGCCAACACCTCGAGTCGCTCATGCCAAGCATACTCTTCGCCTACACCACACCACACAAAGCAGAAGAATACGTACACGACACACCGTCACACCCCTACATCACATACTATTACGACCACTTCCAGGTAGGCATCGACTACCGCAACCCCCCACTCATCATACCCAACCGCCAGATGGAAAACTTCATCCGCGCCACCTACAACCACGATGAGCACCTGCGGCTCGTGCAACCCGGCCAATGCCGTTTCAAGAACAACCAGATAGTGCAAGTCATTGCAGGTCCCCTCAAAGGAGTGATCGGACGCATAGCACGCATCTCACGCCAGTCATGCCTCGTCGTGTCCCTCCCCAACATCGGCCTCTTCTCCACCGCCTACATCCCCTCGTGGCAACTAAGTCCAGTCGAAATCAATATGTGAGAAACCACAATACAACCATCAACCCCAAAGCGGAGACATTATTAGCCCAACCCCCAACAAGCCCCGCGCCTGTTCATTATACATTATTCATT
>JAFUSD010000061.1 GCA_017480685.1 Bacteroidaceae bacterium | reverse complement strand
CATGGCCTTACATCTCTTCATCTCTTCATTTTTCAATACGTCCATGTTTACAGGGCCCTATTATCCGTCATTCTATCACTTTTCTCATCAAACAAGCAGACAAACAAAAATAAATAATATTATATCATACTAAAAAAGTGACAACCGCATGGGGCGGGTATCACTTTCCGTATGAATTGTGAATGCTCTTGGTTTTATAGATTGTATCTATAGGTGTCAGGAGTGATTCTTTCTTACTTCAATCGGAAGTTGATGGGAATGGTGTAACTCACGTTCACGGGTTTGCCGTGGTGTGTACCGGGTTTCCACCGTGGCATGTCGTTTATCACTCGCATGGCTTCTTCTTCCATAGTGGCACATGCCAGTGCTACCTGCTCCTCTATGTCAATACCTTCTTCGCCCTGTGCCTGTGGAGCCACATCGGCTGTCGTCTGGTCCTTGGCAAATCGGGAATTGGCAGATTGGAGATGCTTTATCACTTCGGTTTTACTGATTTGTCCTTCTTTATCAACTACGAACGAGATGATGACGAGTCCCTGCACTCCCAACTTTTGTGCATACACTGGGTAATGAATGTTTTGAGCCATATAATCTAACAGTGCTTTTTGGCCACCAGGGAATTCTGGCATCACCTCACACACCTGCACCACTTCGTCGTCGGTCGCCGCTTGTTCTTCGTCGTCAGTGGTTTGTACCATGCGCTTCGTGTGTGCATTATATACGGTGATGTTGACTCCGAGTTCTGTGATTTGTGTCACTACTTCGTTCTCTTTGTCGGCAGCTTCATACACAGCTTTGGTCACACGCTGTCCGTCGAGGATGTAAGTCACCTTGCGGCCGTCGCGGGTATAGACTTTCGTATTGTCGTCGTACACCTTGCTGTCGTTGATACTGATGCGTTCAACCTTCTTACCCTCAATCATGAGGTTTCCATCGGCATCGGTAGTCATGCCTGGCAGTCGGTCGATAAGCGTCTGGAGCGAGTCGGATGATTCAGCACTTACGCCTGCAAGCGTCGTGTCGTCCATCAGTTTTGGTGTAGCTGTTGCAGCAATGGCCACAGCAGCCACGGGGAGCAAATACAATACCTTCATACGGCTCCACGCATTTGATTGTTTTTTCTTCATCATAATGAAACGTTTTTTTAGTAAACACTGATTAAATCCATTAGCAAAAGTATATGAGTTCAAACTTATTGCCTTCTGTATCAAGAGTGCCTGATAGTCATGAATCGTCACTCCGCTCTGCATCACCGATGCGTCGGCTTCGTATTCATGCACTTCGCGCAACGATGTTTCGAGCATCCACACACATGGATTGAACCACTGCAATGCCTCGACGGGCAGGAGCAGCAGGAGGTCCCACGAGTGATGGAGGTGTATGTGAGCACGTTCGTGGTGCATCACTATAGGGTTTGAGGTGTAGTCGGATTCCGATATCACTATCATGTTCATCCAACTCATGGATCCCCCATTGCCTGAATGGCAGTAGATATTGATGCCGTCGATGCGGTCGGTCCATAACACTCCGCGGTGGATGTAGCGGTAGAGGCGGATGATGCCAATGATGCGAACAATCAGGCACACTGCCACACCTATTATGTAAATATATACCAACAATGCCACCCACGAGAATCCCGCAGCAGAAGCAGATGCAACTTCTGCATCATCGTGCACGATTGGTGCGTCGGTCACCACCATCGGCAAGCCTACTTCCACGATGGCACGCTCGGGGGCAGCAAACAGACGTGTGACTTGACTGAAGTCGAAGAGCGATATGTTGATGAGCGGAATGGCCATCGATGCCACTGCAATGAAGATTAGCAGCATACGATTGAGATGATGAAACGTGTCGCGCTTCATCAACAGCATGTATGGCAGGTAGAGCATCGCCAGACAAATGGCCGACTTCAAGGCATAGAGTGTCAGTTCTCCCATAATCATCGCGTCATTGATTATTGTTAACGTCTGCTCTCATCAACCTTATCAGGTCTTCAATCTCTTCGCGTGTCAGCTGTTCCTTCTCAACGAAGAAGCTGACGAGCGACGAGGCACTGCCGTCGAACAGGCTGTCCTTCACGTCGTTCATCACACGCGCGGTGTATTCCGCCTTTGAAATGAGTGGGTAATACAGATATTGCTTGCCGTCCCCTTTCTTGAAAGCTACGAAACCTTTGGTTGTGAGTATCTTCAGGAAAGTGGCGACGGTGGTGTATGCGGGGCGCGGCTCGTTGTATTTAGCCACCACATCGTGTACATCGCACATGCGTCCGCTATCCCACAGGATGCTCATCACCTGCATTTCTGCTCGCGTCAGTGTTGTGTACTTCATGCGTTTTTGTTTTAGCTTTAATCATTTGTCGCTGCAAAGATAAAACTAATAATTTAGTAAGCACAAACAAAAGCGCATATTTTTTTTGCAAAAGGGCGATATTTAACGTTTATTATTAGTTATTGGGGGAGGATGGAGGGGCTAGATAGACTAGATGAGCTAGATAGACTAGATGGGCTAGATAGGCTAGATGGACTAGATAGACTAGATGGGCTAGATGGGCTAGATAGACTAGATGGGCTAGATAAACTAGTTAAGCCATCTGCGCCAGCCCATCCAACATCAATAGTTTTGGCCTTGCTGCCTAAGCTTGGCTTCGAGGTAAGCAATGCGTTGGTTGGCGGCTTCGAGCTCATGCTTCAGCCGTTCTATCTCTTCGCGTTGGTTGGTGCGGTAGCCCAGGCGGGCAGCGGTCATGCGCTCCTTGATTCCTCCCTCCTTGACAAAAGTTTCTTCCAGTTGTTTTTGGTAGGTAGTCATCATACGGTCTACCATGTGGCAGAGGGTGAGAGCTATGTTGGCCATCTCTTCATCAGTCCAGCGCTCGAAGTAAGTCTGATATTGCTCCAAACGATTATTATGACGGCAAAAGCGGAGCATACCGTCGTAACGTTCATGGCCTGGGTTCCAACGTTGAAGATGCCGTGACGTAATATAGTCCTCATAATCTTCTTTCAGTTCCTTGATACTACTACGTGCCACATTAAGGAGTTTTAATTCCATCTCGGTCGAGGTGACACCATCTGCCGAGCCTTCAACTATATTTTGCTTACCCGAACGGGCGGCCTGCACCATTTGGTCGATGGTGCGGTCGCCTTTTGTAAGAAATCGCTTGGTGAAAACAAAAGTCAACTGATAAAGCACAACTGCTTTCTGATAGAAGTAGAGGTCTTCCCAGTTGGGTTGCCTTCGCAGAATTGGCGAGGCATTGTTATCTTTTTCCATTTGAAGTTCACGCTATTTGTTCCTTAGAATGGAATGAGTTGGTTCAGAATTCTCCTTACAGCCCTGTTTCGATGATTTGTTCGCAGATACTTTTCATGCCGTTGATTGATGGGTGGCCGTTTTGTTTCTCGATGTCGTGAAGCTCGATGAGCTGGACTTTGTAGTGGCTACATATTTCGCGCATGGATTCGTTGATGGGTTCGCGCAGTTCGGAGTTGAGGAGCGAGCAGATCTTGGCATTGGGATAGCGCTTCTGCAGCATGTCGAGGAGGCAGGCGAGGGCCGGACGGAAGTTTTTGCAGTCGTCTTTGGTCCAGTCGGAGTACTGGTATTCGCCTACTGGTGAGCCGGCCCATGCATCGTTGGTGCCACCGAATACGAAGATGATGTCGGGGTTGCCGAGGCTATCGACACGCGATATGAAGTTGTTGCGCGAGGAGTCCATACGTCCGTAGCCTGTGCCGCAGATGGTGGTGCCGCCCCACGAGTCGTTTTTCTCGAGTTGGTAGCCGTTGGCCTTGATGTAGAGGCTCCACCATGTCTGCTCCACCTGCTTCACATCGTTTTGGTTGTTGGGGTAGAAAGGTGCATAGTGTGCAGGACCTACGCCTTGGAATGTGGAATAGGAGTCGCCGAGTACTGATACCTTCTTTGTCTGTGCCGATGCAGCTACAACAGTGGCTGCCATCAACATGAGAATCAAAAATCTTTTCATAATTCTTGTTTTTTTGATTAAGCGATTATACTTCTTTTTACCATGCAAATATACGATGTTTAGTCGAATCGGCCAAATCTTTTCGTGTTATTCTTTGTAGTATCGGGTGAAATTCGTAACTTTGTAGCCTGAAAATCATGTAAGCATTAAGTAATCAAGGAATGAAAGCATTATCAACAACGAAAGCACCAGCCGCCATCGGTCCTTACAGTCAGGGCATCGAGGCAGGCGGATTTGTATATGTAAGCGGCCAGCTGCCCATCGACCCCTCGACAGGCGAGTTTGCCGAGGGTGGCATCCAGGCCGAGGCCCGTCAGAGCCTGACCAACATCCGCAACATCTTGGCCGAGGCCGGACTCGGGATGCAGAATGTGGTGAAGGTGACGGTTCTCTTGGCCGACATCAAGAACTTTGCCGCAGTGAACGAGGTGTATGCAGAGTTTTTCGAAGCTCCTTATCCTGCCCGCTCGGCATTTGCCGTGGCTGCACTGCCAAAGGGTGCCAATATCGAGATTGAAGCCATAGCTGCGAAGTGACGACACAAGAACGCCTCGAGCAAGCCATCCACGGCACCGGCCCCATGCGGCTGAGCGAACAGGTGAAGCTGGTGTTCCTGCTCAGCCTGCCGGCCATCATGTCGAATCTGGTCGATATAGTCATGAGCTATATCGACGCATCGATGGTGGGCAGCCTCGGAGCACATGCGTCGGCATCCATCGGACTCGTCTCGACCTCCATGTGGCTTTTCGGTGGATTGTGTGCCGCCATCGCGTCGGGCTTCTCGGTCCAGGTGGCTCACTTGTTTGGCGCAGGCGACAAGGAGAAGGCAAACGATGTGGTGAGGCAGGCTTTCATCGCGGCACTCGTCATCGGACTCGTCATCGGAGCCGTTGCACTCTCCATCAGTGCGAAGTTGCCTATATGGCTCGGAGGCGGTGAAGACATCATCGACGACTCGCGCCGATATTTCCAGCTCTTCGCCGTTGCACTGCCAATACATATCATCACGTTCCTCATGTCGAGCATGTTGCGATGCAGCGGCAACATGAAGTTCCCGAGCATGGTGTATATCCTGGTGTGCATACTCGATGTGGTGTTCAACTTCTTCCTCATCTTCCCCACACGTCAGGTAGGCATCGGAAGCCTTGCCTTCACATGTCCCGGCATGGGGCTAGGGGTACTGGGCGCTGCATGGGGCACACTGCTGGCATGGCTCACCGGCACACTCATACTGCTCTATTACATAAGCTTCCGCTCAAAGGAGTTGCGACTCAGCTTCCACGGACGCTGCCGGCCCGAACGCCGTATGCTGAAGAAAGCATGGAAGATAGGCTCGCCTATAGGTATGGAGCGTGTCATTTCGTGTGCCGCACAAATCACATCGACCATGATTGTGGCACCGCTCGGCACCGTGGCCATCGCTGCCAACGCATTCGGAATCACTATCGAAAGCCTGTGCTACATGCCTGGATACGGTATCGGCGATGCTGCCACCACACTCGTGGGACAAAGTATCGGAGCACAGCGGCCCGACCTCATACGCCGCTTCTCGGTCATAGCCCTGGCACTCGGAGTGGGTGCCATGTCGCTCTTGGCCGTTGTGATGTATATATTCGCACCAAACCTCATGACACTCATGACCCCCGACCTCGGAGTGCGCCAGCTCACAACCGACGTGCTGCGCATCGAGGCATGGGCCGAACCGCTCTTCGCCACATCGATTGTGTGCTACAGCATATTCGTGGGTATGGGCAAGACACTCAACCCAAGCTTCATACAACTGGGAAGCATCTGGCTCGTGCGCATACCGCTTGCAGCCGCCCTGGCAGGTACCATGGGACTGAAGGGTGTGTGGATAGCAATGGCAATCGAACTGTGTGTGCGCGGAGTCGTGATGCTGATAAGACTAATTTATAAACTAAGAAATGGAAACAAACAAGACAATAATAAGACAAACTGAATTCGGAGGCGAGCGCCCGCTCTTCGCCTCACACCACCTGCGTCTGGAGCAGGTGACGATACATGCTGGCGAATCGGCCCTGAAAGAGTGTAGCGACATCGATGCCGTCGAGTGCCAGTTCGAAGGTAAATACCCGTTCTGGCACGTAGATGGCTTTACGGTGAAAGACTGCAAATTCACCGAAGGAGCAAGGGCTGCGCTGTGGTACTCGAAACATCTCGACATGCGCGACACGCTGGTCGAGGCCCCGAAGATGTTCCGCGACATGGAAGACCTGAGCCTCACCAACGTAAGTCTGCCCAACGCCGCCGAAACCCTGTGGCACTGCAAGGGCATACGCCTCGAAAACGTGGAGGCCGACCATGCCGACTACATATTCATGCACTGCCAGGACATCGAGATAGACCACTTCAAGCTGAACGGAAACTATTCGTTCCAGTATGCAAAGAACATCGTCATACGCAACTCGACACTCAACACCAAGGATGCCTTCTGGAACACAGAGAATGTGACCGTATATGACTCGACCATCAGCGGAGAGTACCTGGGATGGCACAGCCACAACCTGCGACTCGTGAATTGTCATATCGAAGGCACACAACCGCTGTGCTATGCCCACAACCTGGTGCTCGAAAACTGCACTTTCGGTCCCGATGCCGACCTCGCATTCGAGTACAGCGAGGTGAGAGCCGACGTGAAGGGACACATCACCAGCGTGAAGAACCCACGCACCGGAAGCATACAAGCCGGCAGCATAGGCGAAATTATAATCGACCAGAACATAAAAGCACCGGCCGATTGCAAGATAACGACTCAATAAATAAAAGACACATAAGAGAAAGATGAGATATTGTATCATGATTATGTGTATGCTGCTCACATGTGGGGCATACGCACAGACGGACGCAACGGCCGACTCGCTGACCAACCTGCAAGACTCGCTGGTCAAGGCATTACAGAATCAGGTGCAGGAACTGCAACTGCAAAGCATCATGATGCAAGAACAACTGGAGCTGACGGGCAGGAGCTCGCAACAAGACTCGCTGCTCAAAGCCGAGCGTAAGGCACGAGTCGACTCACTCCGCCTCATCACCCCGGGTGCACCCATCGTGGTGGAACGCGACACCTTATTCTATATATACGCGCGCAAGGGAGGCATGCTGCCCGAACAGCGGGCACACATGGTGGCCAACGAGGTGACCAGCCTCGGCAAACGCATCACGATGTTCATCGACTCCATCTACACCTTCGACAGCGAATATACCACCGACGTGATGGCAGGCAGCAACGTCATCATGAGCGTCACCGATATCGATGCCTTGTGGCAAAACACTACGCGACAAGAACTGGCCGAGCAATACAAAGGCATCATACACGACAAGGTGGTGGAACTGCACAATGAGTATGGATTGAAGCAGAAGTTGAAGGGAGTGCTGCTTGTGGCTATCATCATCGTGGTGCAGGTGTTGCTCATCTGGTTCACCAATTGGCTCTACCGACGCTGGCGCCTGCGACTGGTGAAAGTGTTGCTCAGCACCACGCGGCCACTTAGCATCAAGAACTACGAAATACTGCCGCCCCACCGTCAGGGACTGGTGTTCCTCGCGTTGTTCAGGATACTGAGGCTCGCCATCATCATCACCCAACTGCTCATCAGCATCCCGTTGCTCTTCTCGGTATTCCCCGAAACCAAATCGCTCACCTACACGCTGTTTGGCTACATCTGGAATCCATTGCGAGACATACTGACGTCTATCATCAGCTTCGTGCCCAACCTGTTCAAGATTGTCATCATCATCATCTGCTTCCGCTATCTTGTCAAGGCACTGCGATACCTCACGGGCGAGATTGCATCGGGCCGCTTGAAGATATCTGGATTCTATACCGACTGGGCACAACCCACGTTCTACATCATACGCCTGCTATGCTATTCGTTCATGCTGGTCATGATATGGCCGCTGCTGCCAGGGTCTGACTCACAGGTATTCCAGGGTGTATCAGTTTTTATCGGACTCATCATATCGCTCGGCTCATCGTCAATCATAGGCAACATCATTGCCGGCATGGTGATGACTTACATGCGGCCCTTCCGCATCGGCGACTTCATCCGCTATGGCGACACAGAGGGATTTGTGATTGAGAAGACGGTACTTGTGACACGTATCCGTACACGCAAAAACGAAGTTATCACCATACCCAACTCCAACCTCATGAGCTCGCAGACGTCGAACTTCTCATTTGCTGCCAAGAACTACGGCGTGATTGTTCACACCAAGGTCACAATAGGCTACGACATGAAGTGGGCCGACATACGTGCACTGCTCATCGAGGCTGCCGACAAGACACCTGGGCTACAGAAGAAACCGGAGCCATACGTGCGTATCACTGCACTCGACGACTTCTATGTGGAATATGAGATAAACGCATTTACACGCAAAGCCGACGCTCTGTCTGACATCTACTCCGCCCTGCACCAGAACATCCTCGACTCGTTCCATACGGCAGGAGTGGAAATCATGTCGCCGCACATCTTTGCCCACAGGCAAAACCTCGACTTGCAGATACCTGCTGAAGACCAGGCAAACAAGTAATAAAAAGAAAGTCCCAAAGCTATAATAAAAACAAAAGGAAGTCCCAAAGCTCTGTTTCAAAGTTTTGGGACTTCTTTTGTACGCCTGATAGGACTCGAACCTACACGCTGTAAAGCACTAGATCCTAAGTCTAGCGTGTCTACCAATTCCACCACAAGCGCATTATGTTATCATTAGTTTGACGCTGCAAAGTTACAAAATAATTCATAATGCACAATGCATAATGAATAATAAATTTGAAAAAAAGGCGCGTTACGTGAATTAAAAGGGCCTTATAGCACTTCTGGCAACGTGTGCAGCTTCATCGAGTTTGATGCCTTGATGAGGATTGTGCGACCTTCAATAGGGCTGGCTGCGAGTGCCGCCTTCACTTCGTCAACATCGGCAAAGAAGAGGATGTTGGCCGAATAGTCGGGCAGGTCCTTGGCAGCTTCGCGAAACTCCTTGCCTACGAGCCATGCCATAGGGAACGCACATTCATAAACCTTCTGCAACACCTTGCTGTGCAGTTTGCGGCTCTCTTCGCCCAGTTCGCCCATATCGCCCAGTATCACCATCTTGTTAGGCAGGTCGAGGTGGCGGAAGTTGTCGAGCGCGGCCTTCATACTTGTGGGGTTGGCATTGTAGGCATCGACAATGAGGGTGTTATGTTCCGTCTGCTTCAGTTGCGAACGTCCCATCGACGGGGTATAGGCCTCGAGTGCATCGATCATGTCGTCGAGCTCCACACCGAAATGCTGACCCACGGCCAGTGCTGCCAATACGTTTATCTTGTTGTAGTCGCCTATGAGCTGAGTGTGGATGGTTCGTCCTTCGTAGTTGATGTTCATGTATGGGTCGCACGACTCGACAGTTCCCTCGTTGCCGTATGGAATCATCTGGAGTCCCGGTGCAATACTCATGAGGTGTTCGTTGGTCTCATCCACAAACGCATGGCCATCGTGCAGACGCAGGTAGTCGTAGAGTTCGCCCTTGGTATGTAGCACCCCCTCGAACGAGCCGAACCCCTGCAGGTGGGCAGTACCCACAGTGGTGATGAGTCCGTAGTCGGGTTCCACGATGTTCACCAGCGTCTTTATCTCGCCCGGATGGTTGGCACCCATCTCAATCACCGCAACCTGGTGCTGGTGGGTGAGTCGGAGCAGAGTCTTAGGCACTCCGATGTGGTTGTTGAAGTTGCCCTGAGTGTAGAGCACATTATATTTCTTTGCCAGCACGGCAGCCGTCAGTTCCTTGGTTGTGGTCTTTCCGTTAGTGCCAGTGATGCCTATAACCGGTATTCCGAGTTTGCGGCGATGGTAGCGAGCCAGGTCCTGCAAGGCAGTGAGGCAGTCGTCCACCAACACTATGCGCGGATTGCCTTCCTCGGCATACTCAGGATTATCTACAACGGCAAAGCTGCAACCAGCCTCGAGTGCAGCCCGTGCATACTGGTTTCCATCGAATGTCTCGCCTTTCAGTGCGAAGAATATCGACCCTTCGGGGCAGTCGCGACTGTCGGTCGTAACCACCGGATGCGCCACGAACAGCGCGTATAGTTGTTCTGTCTGTGTCATATACTTATCTAATTTTCCATGCAAAGATACGAGTTTTGCACGAAACGACGAAGGAATAATAAAAAAATGAAAAACGAACAAAGAATTGCGACATGCAAACACCCGTTTTTGCTTTCCCGTCATCAACTTTTCACTGTTTTGCTTCGCCGTTATTATATTTTTCCCTATCTTT
>JAFUSD010000060.1 GCA_017480685.1 Bacteroidaceae bacterium | reverse complement strand
GGTTGGAATGTTCTTCATGGCCATGCTACGGTCGTTTGAGAAGAATTCCTTGCCGTTTACAAGTATTTTTTTTATGGTCTTTCCGTTTATGGTGATGTTGCCTTCGCTGTCCACTTCGGCTCCAGGCAGTTTCTTCACGAGGTCTTCGAGCACAGAGCCTTCAGGCACCTTGAATGCGTCGGCATTGAAGATGATGGTGTCTTCTTTCACTTCCATCTGTGGTACGGTTCCTTCAACTACTGCCAATCCCAATTGTATTGTGTTTGGGGTGAGCAGCACTGTACCTACGTTGTGTATGGTCTCGCCGTTTTTTATGGTGATTTTACGATAGAAGTTATGGTATCCCAGGTATGTTATCTTTACTATGTATGTTCCTTCTTCAACGCTCTTGATGGTGTATCCACCGAGGGTATTCGAAACTCCGCCAGCCACCATCTTCGTGGTGTCTTCAGTCATAATCTGAACTGCGGCGCGCACAAGGACATCGGCTGTTTCCGAGTCTTTGATGAATCCTGTGACGTTTGCTTTTGTTTTCTTGGTTGACGACGTTGTGGCCGTACGAGCTGTTTGGGCTGTGATGGCAAGGCTTACGAATAATGCCATCAAGGCGAAAGATAGAATTCTTTTCATTGTATGTTATTCTTTTTTTTTGTTTACGTTTTTATGACCTCGTAAACTTAAAAAGGTTTAAGGCTGTTTTAAAAAAAGTGAATTTATTAATGTTTTTATTTATCGGCTTGGGTTGCGGAAGTGGGGCCGAAAAATAAAAAAGGCTACTCTTTTTACTTCGCGTATAAGAGTAGCCACAACACAAACACAAAATAAAACACGACAAAACTACTGATGTGAGCGGTGGCACCCAGGCTTTTCATTCGTCAGGATGAGAAGACCTGGTAGGTGTGCGTCGGTGTCCCTACATTTCTCATGCGAAGATATACCGCATCTCATCTGCTCACGTTGTAGTGTTTATTATTATAAAAGCAATACACCTAATTTAATAAAAATATAGGTATGTTCCTATTGCTTTTAACTCGCCGGCCAGGCGGGACGGCTGTTCTTGTTGTCTAACCAATTTGCCGTATGTGTCCATCCCTGGTTTCGGTGAGGACTGCAAATGTAGCTCTTTATTTTTAATTGACCAAATTTTTTGGTTATTTTTTTAATGTTTTTTCATTTCTATTTTGCTGTGTGCGCCTACAGAGTTGTGTTCTGTTGTGTGGACTTGACGATATACACATGTCTTTGACATGTCGGTCTGGTATGTGCAACGATGCGGATTTCATATATGTGTGCAAAAAAAAATGAGGATAACCTCACAGTCCTGCGAGGATATCCTCATTTTTTTTGCGTGCATTATAATCTCATCGTCTATCTACTCCATCCTTCGTCGGGGAAGAGGCCGAAGAGGCGTGCATCGATTTGGTCGGTGATGGTTTGGAAGTCCTTGGGCGAGTTCTCGAAGTCGATATTGTCGGCATCGATGATGAGTAGCTTGCCATCGTAGCCCGATATCCACTGCTCGTAGCGGTCGTTGAGACCTTTGAGGTAGTCAATCTGTATCGACTGCTCATACTGCCTACCACGCTTCTGAATCTTGGCAATGAGGTGCGGAATGGAACTGCGCAAGTAAATCATGAGGTTGGGATGGCGCACGAGCGACATCATCAGGGCAAACAGGTCTTGATAAGTCTGGAAGTCGCGGTCCGACATATTGCCCATAGCATGGATGTTGGGCGCAAAGATGCATGCATCCTCATAGATGGTGCGGTCTTGCACGATGGTTTCCTTGCTGCGCGAAATCTCGACCACATCCTTGAAGCGGGTGTTGAGGAAGTAAATCTGCAGGTTGAACGACCAGCGCTTCATGTCGGCATAGAAGTCTTCGAGATAGGGGTTGAAGTCTACCGACTCATACTTGGGTGTCCACCCATATCGTTTGGCAAGCATGCGGGTGAGGGTGGTCTTGCCGCATCCTATGTTTCCGGCTATTGCTATGTGCATGGTGCTTTTTTTTAATGAATAATTAATAATGAATAATGAATAGAGGATGCTACGTCCTGCAGATGCTATGTCATTTATTCTTTCATTCTCTTAGAACAATCCAAACAGCAGGCTGTCGATTTTGTTGGTTATGAACTCGAAGTCGGCAGGACGGTGCTGGAAGTCGAGCGGGTCGACATCGATGTTGAGCACACGTCCGCCATATTTGTTGAAGATGAAGTCGTCGTAGCGCTGGTTGAGCCCTTGCAGGTAGTCGAGCGATATGGATTGCTCATAGTCGCGACCGCGCATCTGGATGTGCGACACGAGGTGGGGCACACTGGCGCGGAGGTAGATCATGAGGTCGGGCAGGGTGATGAACGACATCATGAGGTTGAAGAGGTCCATATACGTCTGGAAGTCGGTCTCGCTCATGTTGCCCTGAGCCTTGTTGTTGGCCACGAAGACATACACACCCTCGTAGATGGTGCGGTCTTGGATGATGGTCTTGTCGCTCTTGGCCAGGGCGAGCATGTCGCGGAATCGCTCTTTCAGGAAATACACTTCCAGATTGAGCGACCACCGGTGGATGTCGGCGTAATAGTCTTCAAGGTAGGGGTTGTTGATGACCGACTCATACTGAGGTGTCCACCCATAGTGTTTTGACAGCATCCGGGTCAGCGTGGTCTTCCCGCTACCTATATTTCCTGCAATGGCGATGTGCATGGTGTTTAATGAATAATTATAATGAATAAAGAATAATGAATAATTAATAATGAATAATGAATAGCGGATGCTCTTTCATTTCTTCATTCTTTTTCATTTCTTCATTCTTAATATCCTGGCTTTCCAAGCAACTTGAACATATTGCGCTTGTAGGCTTCAACTCCTGGTTGATCGAACGGGTTGACACCAAGCACGAGGCCGCTTATGCCGCATCCCTTTTCGAAGAAGTAGATGAGCTGACCGAGGTTGTAGGCATCGAGACATGGGATGGTGATTTGCAGGTTGGGCACTCCGCCGTCGATGTGTGCCATGCGTGTTCCTTCTTCTGCCTTGTGGTTCACCTCGTCGATGTGTTTGCCTGCAAGGAAGTTGAGCCCGTCGAGGTTCTCGTCGTCAGTTGGTACAGAGAGCGACGAGTTGGCTTTATCGACCGAGATAACCGTTTCGAATATGGTACGCTCGCCATCCTGAATCCATTGTCCCATGGAGTGGAGGTCGGTTGAGAAGTCTACCGAAGCAGGGAATATGCCCTTATGCTGCTTGCCCTCGCTCTCGCCGTAGAGTTGTTTCCACCATTCCGACATGAAGTGGAGTTTGGGTTGGTAGTTCACCAGTATCTCAATCTTCTTGCCTGATGCATAGAGTGCGTTGCGTGTAGCGGCATATACGGCAGCAGGGTTTTCGGCAAACGGAGTGTTGATGTCGCACTGGCGTTCCATGTCTTGAGCTCCCTTCACGAGTTGCGCGATGTCATATCCTGCACATGCTATTGGCAGCAGGCCCACAGGTGTGAGAACTGAGAAGCGTCCGCCCACGTTGTCGGGGATGACGAATGTCTTGTAGCCCTCTTTGTCGGCACACTGACGTGCTGCGCCGCGACGTGCATCGGTCACTGCTACGATCACGTCCTTTGCTTCCTCCTTGCCGCGTTGGTCTTCACACATCTTCTTCAGCAGACGGAATGTGATGGCGGTCTCGGTGGTAGTGCCGCTCTTGCTTATGTTGATGATTCCGAAGCGTACGCCACGCAGGTAGTCGATGAGTTCGCTGAGGTAGTCTTCGCTGATGTTGTTGCCGGCAAAGAGTATGCGTGGTGAGTTGGATGGCTTGAGCCACGAGAAGTTGTCGTCGAGTGCTGCGATGACAGCTTTGGCACCGAGGTAGCTGCCTCCGATACCGGCCACTACCACTGCATCGCACTTGCTGCGTAGCGTGGCTGCCACTTTTTGTATCTCGGCCATGAAGTCGGGGGTGATGCTCGAAGGCAGGTGCAGCCATCCAAGGAAGTCGTTGCCGAGGCATGTGCCGTCTTCAAGTGCTTGCTGAGCTGCTTTTACCTGCGGCTCGTATTTCTCTATCGTTCCTTCTGTAAGGAACTGTGTTGAGTTGTTGATGTGCAGTTGCATAATAATGAGTAATTAATAATGTAATAATGAATATAGCGGATGCTAAACTTCAAATCTCCGATTTTTATCTGAATGTGTCGCTGAGCAGTTTTATCTCGACAGCAGGCGATATTCGCTCGTACAGTATGTTGTACATCGCATCGAGTATCGGCATGTTGACATGATAGCGTCGGTTTATCTGTTTCATGCAGTAGGTGCCGTAGTAGCCCTCGGCTATCATTTCCATCTCGAGTTGTGCGGTCTTCACCGAGTATCCCTTGCCTATCATGGTGCCGAATGTGCGGTTGCGCGAGAAGTTGGAGTACATCGTGACGAGCAGGTCGCCCAGGTATGCGGTGTTGATCACCTTGCGGTCGTCGCGTCGTTCCACACTTGTGAGGAAGCGGTCCATCTCCTGCACGGCATTTGCCACGAGCACTGCCTGGAAGTTGTCGCCATACTTCAGCCCGTTGCATATTCCGGCTGCTATGGCATATACGTTTTTCAGCACAGAGCTGTATTCGATGCCCTCGATGTCGGTACAAGCCGATGTTTTCACGTATCGGTTGGTGAGCAGGTCGGCCACCACTTCGGCATTTGCCAGTGAGTGGCATCCCACGGTGAGATAGCAAAGGCGGTCCATCGCTACTTCTTCGGCATGCGATGGTCCGCCAATGGTGGTTATGTTGTCCTCGGGCACATTGAATGCCTGATGGAAATACTGCGATATGGTTATGTTGTCGTCGGGGACGAGTCCTTTGATAGCGATTGCAATGAGTTTCTCGCGTATGCTTTCCTTCAGTTTCTTGAGGTGTCCCTTCAGGTAGGGCGATGGTGTGACGAAGATGAGTGTGTCTGAATCGTGCACGATGCGGTTGAGGTCGGACGAGAAGTTGATTCGGCTTACGTCGAAATGCAGTCCTTGCAGGTAAGATGGGTTGTGCCCCAATCGCTGAAACTCTTCGATTCGGTCGTCGCGGCGCATGTACCAGTTTATGTGTTCCTCGTGGTGCATGACGATTTTAGCCATGGCTGTCGCCCAGCTGCCTCCGCCTATGATGGCTACTTTTCCACAACTTGTGAATTGCATAGTTGTTTACTTTTGGGTACTTCGTCGTTTTAGTCTTTTGTTGGCTCTTCCTCGGTTTCTTCTTTTGCCTCGGGAGTCACTTTGCGTGGTTTCATCTGTGGGAAGAAGAGCACTTCCTGTATTGCAGTCTGTCCGGTCATGAGCATGGTGAGGCGGTCGATTCCGATACCGATACCGCTTGTTGGCGGCATGCCGTATTGCAGTGCGCGCAGGAAGTCTTGGTCGATGATCATTGCTTCGTCGTCGCCCTTGTCGGCCAGGCGCATCTGTTCCTTGAAGCGTTCTTCCTGGTCGATGGGGTCGTTGAGCTCGGAGTAGGCGTTGGCCAGTTCCTTGCCGTTGACCATGAGTTCGAATCGCTCGGTCAGTCCTGGCTTGCTGCGGTGCATCTTGGTGAGTGGCGACATCTCGACTGGGTAGTCGATGATGAATGTGGGTTGTATGAATGTTCCTTCGCAGAATTCGCCGAAGAGTTCGTCGATGAGTTTTCCCTTGCCCATTGTCTCGTCTACATCCATGCCTTTCGAGCGGCAGAACTGGCGTATCTCGTCTTCGCTCTTGCCTTCGCAGTCGAATCCGGTCTTCTCCTTGATGGCATCGAGTATTGGCAGGCGTCGATATGGTGCCTTGAACGATATCACTGTTCCGTCCACTTCGGTCTCGGGTTTGCCGTTCACTGCGGTGCATATTGTTTCGAGCAGGTGTTCGGTGAACGACATCATCCAGTTGTAGTCTTTGTATTGCACGTAGAGCTCCATGCATGTGAACTCGGGGTTGTGGGTGCGGTCCATGCCTTCGTTGCGGAAGTTTTTGCCTATTTCATACACGCCTTCGAATCCGCCTACGATGAGTCGTTTGAGGTAGAGCTCGGTTGCGATGCGCATATACATCTGCAGGTCGAGTGCGTTGAAGTGTGTCATGAAGGGGCGTGCGCTTGCTCCGCCCGGTATGGATTGCAGTATCGGTGTTTCCACTTCGGTGTATCCTGCATCGTCGAGCACTCGGCGCATGGTTGATATCACCTTGGTGCGTTTCTCGAATGTTTCCTTCACGCCTTCGTTCACCACGAGGTCTACGTAGCGCTGGCGGTAGCGTAGTTCGGGGTCTTCGAATGCATCGTATGCCACACCGTCTTTATATTTAACTATAGGTAGTGGTCGCAGGCTTTTCGACAGCAGTGTCAGTTCCTTGGCGTGTACGCTTATCTGTCCGGTTTGTGTGCGGAACACGAATCCGCGGATGCCGATAAAGTCGCCCAGGTCGAGCAGTTTCTTGAACAGTGTGTTATACATCTCCTTGTCCTCGCCAGGGCAGATGTCGTCGCGGGTGACGTAGACCTGTATTCTTCCCTTCGAGTCTTTCAGCTCTATGAACGAAGCCTTGCCCATGATGCGTCGGCTCATCATACGTCCGGCTATGCACACATTGCGTGGTTCGTCGTCGTCATTGAAGGCGTCGATAATGTCGGTTGAGTATGCATCGGTGGGGTATTCGGCGGCAGGGTAGGGGTTGATTCCCATGTCGCGTATAGCTTGCAGATTTTGTCTGCGCTGTATCTCTTGTTCGTTAAGTTCTGTTGCCATTTCTTTTGTTATTTGATTAATTTCAGTGCAAAGGTACAAAATAATTGATAATTGGTAATTGATAATTGATAATTATTTGTAACTTTGCAGCCAAAATAGTGCTTAGAGGGTGCAATATGCTCCTTTTTCGTAAGTAATATATATTACCTAATCATGCGCGAACTGCTGAAAAGTAAAGCACGGCGAATAGAGCTCTTGATGGCTCTTTTGCTTTTCATCATCGAGGGACTGCTATACCTCACCTTCAGGTCGACGGAGCTTAACATGTTCCGCCTCTACGAGCATGCAGGCCCGTGGGTGGAGTCGTTGCGCAGTTGGGGCGATACCATCAGCTTGCCCCAGTGGGTGCGTTTCAGCCTGCCCGACGGCCTTTGGCTTCTGTCATACCTGCTGTTGGTCGATGCTATATGGAACGGACTCAACAAGGTGTCGGCCATCTGGTATTTCATCATCCCCTGTGTGGCGTTTGGCTCTGAGCTGGCACAGCTCTTCTGGGGATTCACTGGAACATACGATGTCATGGACCTCGTATGCTATTCGGCGGCGGTTCTCACCACTATTGTGGTAATTGCATTAAAGAACTATATACGTAAATACATTTCCAACTCTGATGAAGAAACTGATTAAGACTCTGCTTTCGTTTGTTTTGGCCGCTGTGTTCCTTGTTTCGGCGTGCGGCTCAATAGAAGGCCCCGAGATTTGGCTGTATGCATCGGTCATCTGTCTTGCTCTCATAGGCTACACCGTAGTCGGTCTCTTGTGGGACCGCCGCAGGTAGTTACGTAGGTGACGTAATGTGACGATATCCTCAACACCTCGCGAGGATATCCTCACAATTTACCACCCAAGCCGGCACTGACATTACACTTGCGGAATGAGTATTTGAAATAAATTAATCAACATAAATTATGAAACTACTAAAGACTTTTTTGCTGCTTCTTTTCATTCAGACCTCAACGGCATGCCTGGCTCAAGACACGCTTTGGTTTCATGTGCCCGACCGTTTCACACCGTCCGACTTCATTGAATTGAACAAGTTCGACTCCATTGAGTTCCGCAAAAACTCTATGTACCTCTACTACAAACCGGAGTTCGACAACGGACTGGGGTACATAACACGCACCTATCCTGCGAAGTACAACTACTACACATTCCACAACCCCGGACGCATCATCTACAAGCCCTCCGATTTCCGCTCAATGGATTTCAACTCAACATCGAGCCGGTGGTGCTTCCAGCGCAGCCGCGAGAGCACACACTTCATCGTGTTTTGGGAACCCGGATTTGGGCTCGACCCCATGAAGAGCGACATACGCCTCGATGTCGACCAACTGCTCGAGCGTGCAGAAAACCTCTTCCATTTCTATGCCGACAGCCTCGGGTTCGTATATCCGGGCAACTCGCGCTCAACCGATAAGTACAAGATTGAGATATTCGTGAACTACAGCACCGAATGGCTTGCCACCGGTTCGGGCTATGACGACACGATAGGTGCACTGTGGTGCACACCGTGGGCCCTGCAGGCAAGTGGCGGACACACCGTGGGCCATGAGATAGGTCACTCGTTCCAGTACCTCGTGTCGTGCGACCTCGGAACCACCCACGGATGGCGCTACGGATTCGGCTCCAACGCATCGGGCGGATGTGCCTGGTGGGAGTCGTGTGCACAGTGGCAGGCCTACAAGGTATACCCCGAACAGCAGTTCTCGAACGACTATACCGCCCAGTATCTCGACAAGTGTAACAAAAACCTGCTGCACGAAGACTGGCGATATGCCAACTACTTCATACAAGACTACTGGTGCATGCTGCATGGCATGAAGTTCATAGGCACACTGTGGCGTGAATCGACCCGACCCGAAGACCCCGTCGAGGCATACAAGCGTATCACGGGTGTGAGTCAGAGTCAGTTCAACGACGAGATATTCAACTACGCACAGCGCGTCTGCTCGTGGGATATCGACGGCATACGCGAACGCGGTGCATCACACATCGACACCCACTCGGCTTACGTCAACCAAGATGCAACCGACAAATACCTCTGGCGTGTCGACTCGGCTCATTGCGTCGAGAACTACGGCTACAACATCATCCGTGTGAACAACGTGGATGCAGGCACAACCGTCAAGGCCCACTTCAAGGGACTGGCTGGCGAAAAAGGCTACCGCCGCAGTTACCTCTCGCGGGCCGGATGGCGCTACGGCTTCTGTGCTTACCTCGAAGACGGCAGCCGCGTGTATGCCGACCCTGCGAGCGATGCTGAGGGTGTGGCCGAATTCACCGTGCCCGAAGGCACCAAGATGATGTGGTTTGTAGTGACAGGAGCACCTACCGCACACTGGCGCCATGCATGGGACGACAACGCATCCGACGACGAGCAATGGCCCTACGAAGTGAAGTTCGAAGGTACCAACAAATACGGATACTACGACTCTTACCCGGCCGACTACGTGCGTCGCGACACCACCGTCACCATCGAAGCCGAACTGGCATACGATGCAAGCTACTACTCATCGACCGTCGTGCAATACGACATCGAGGCTGCCAGCCGTGCGCTCGGACTCTCAACCGCCCAACTGCAGGCAGTGCGTTGCGCATCGGGTGCCAACCCAGGGTTCGTGGGAGTAAACACCAATGCGGCAGTAACCACAACCACAACCACCAGCACCAGCTCGTCTACCGTGTTCGGTCATTGGTTCAACGCATCGGGCAACGTGTGCAACTACGATACCAATGCTCGCATCTTTGCCGAGTTCCGTCCTGCCACGTTCAAGTGTACGGTGGGTCAGTATCCTGCACGTCTCACCCGCGGACGCACCTACACCATACGTCAGGCCATTCGTTACCGCCCGACAGGCAGCACGAAGTATTACACCTGCACATACATCGTAAAACTCAAGGTCGTATAAAAAAGTCGTATAAAAAAAGGCTCCTGCGGGAGCCTTTTTTCATTGATAGATATTTCGATGCATGCAACTAATCATCTATAGAGTAGTCGCGTGCCATCACATATATTTCGCGTGTCATCTCGCGGTCGAGCTTCACGTAGTTGCCCACAAACTCACCTTTGTTCTCGTGTAGCTTATCGACCAGCAGGTCGATGTCGGGCTTAGGAATGCCGAGCTGGGTGATGTTGGTCGGCAGGTCCATCGACTGCCAGAACCGGGCGAGGCGGCGCACACCTTCGAGGGCCACGAGTCGGGGCTTTGCTCCGGGTGCTGCTCCTTCTACATCGTTTGGCGTCACTCCCATCACTCGGCGGGCAAACTGCTCCACCTTATTTATATTATGGCGGCACATCCAGGTCATCCATGCAGGCACTATGGCGGTGAGGCCTGCACCATGGGTCACACCATACACGGCACTCAGCTCGTGCTCCATGAAGTGGCTCGCCCAGTCTTCCTCGCGTCCGGTGCCGCATATCCCGTTGTGAGCCAAGGTGCCTGCCCACATTATGTTGGCACGCGCTTCATAGTCCTGAGGGTTGTGCATCACCTTCGGAGCCTCGTCGATGATGGCCATGAGCACTGCTTCGCACATGCGGTCGGTGAGTTCACACCCCTTGGTGTTGCTGAAGTAGCGTTCCATCACGTGCACCATCATGTCGGCAATTCCGCATGCAGTCTGATAGGGTGGCAGGGTGAACGTCAGTTCGGGATTCATGATGGCAAACTTGGGGCGCAGCCACATGGGAGTGCGTAGCGACAGCTTGTGCAGTCCGTCGGTCTTTGTTATCACTGCGTTGCCCGAACCCTCGCTGCCTGCTGCCGGGATGGTGAGCACCACACCTATGGGCAGTGCATCCTCCACAGTCCGCTTGCCGCAGAAGAAGTCCCAGAAGTCGCCGTCATACTTCACTCCGGCTGCTATTGCCTTGGCAGTATCGATCACACTGCCTCCACCCACGGCCAGCATGAAGTCCACTTGCTCCTTGCGTGCAAGGTCGATGCCTTCATACACCCGAGTGTCGGTGGGGTTGGGAGTGATGCCGCCCAGTTCTACATGTTCTATGCCCGAAGCCTTGAGTGCGGTTTCCACACGTGTCAGCAGTCCACTGCGCTTCACGCTTCCACCTCCATACACTATCATGGCACGATGTGCACCATATCGCTTTGCCGTCTGTCCCACCTGTTGTTCGGTATCGCGACCGAATATGAACTCGGTGGGGCTATGAAACATGAAGTTCATCATAGTTTCTTTCCGTCGCTAAATGCATTGCCTACTCGGTGTCCCAGAGTCACGTAGCCATAGTGCACGGGGTCGTAGCTTATGAGTTTCATGCGCTCGATGTCGGGTTGTCCGTCGTCGGCCAGGTAACGCTCGTCGCACAATACGTTGACTACCTCGCCAATGAGCATGTAGCCGGTCTTCGAGCGGTTGAGGCATTCCTTCACCTTACATTCCAGTGTGATGGGGAAGTCAGTAAATACAGGTGCGTTGACGTTGGGAGCCTTTTCATATTTCCATCCCGTCTTCTCAATCTTGTTGGGTTCCTTCTTGGCACTCACGATGCCCACATAGTCGGCAGCCACCATCTGCTCTTCGGTGCCGAACGTGATGGTGAATTCGCCTTGCAGGTCGAGGTTGTCGGTCGTGGCATGTGGCGAGAGCGATATAGCTATCTCGTGCATGTCCCATGTACCTCCCCATGCAGCGTTCATTGCATTGGGTTTACCTTCCTTGTCATACGTGCCGATAATCAGCACTGGTTGTGGCAATAGCCACGGTTTCGAACCAAAACTCTTCATAGTTAATATCGTTTTTTAGTGATTAAAAATGATGATGTGTTATTTTGATTTGGGGTGATTCTAGGGAATCCTAGGGAATCTTAGGGAATCCTAGGGAATCCTAGGGAATCCTAGGCAATCCTAGGCAACCCTAGGCAACCCTAGGCAACCCTAGGCAACCCTAGGCAGTCTAGGCAATCCTATTTTGTCTTATCCAGCTGTTGCTGTCGTCATTTCATGATGCAAAGATAACAATAATTATTGAATTCGGGACGATT
>JAFUSD010000059.1 GCA_017480685.1 Bacteroidaceae bacterium | reverse complement strand
ATATGGCATTCGCTTCGACCTGCTGCCCAGAGGCACTGGGATATGCCATGAGCGACAATCCACTGGGTCCGTGGAAGGAGATGGGCTACATCATGCGCCCGACGGAACGCGACCGCGGCAACCATCCCGGCATCTGCGACTTCAAGGGACATAGCTACGCATTCGGACAGAGCTACGATGTGATGCACATCGAAACCATGGAGCATCACGAGCGCCGCTCGGTATCAGGTGTGGAAATCACCTACAACCCCGACGGCACCATACAGGAAGTGCCCTACTGGCTCGACCAAGACCCCGTCAAGCAACTGCAATGGCTCAATCCCTATCGTCGCGTAGAAGCCGAGACAATGGCATGGGGCTATGGGCTGAAGACACAAAAGGTGGGCATCAAGAACACCGGCGTGGTGAAGGACATGCCCTACTCTCCCGGACGCGTCAACATGTACGTCACCAACATAGCCGACGATAAATACATCCGCATCCGTGGTGTCGACTTCGGGACGAAAGGCGCCAAGGAGTTCATCGCAGCCGTAGCATCACAAGCAGGCAGCGGATGCATCGAGGTGCGCATCGATGCAGCCAACGGTCCGCTCCTCACCACCCTGCCCACCAAGTCCACAGGCGGCGACGAGAAGTTCCGCACCTTCACCGCCAAGCTCAGCGCCGAAGCCTCGGCCAGCGCCACCGGCGTGCACGACCTCTACCTCTGCTTCACCAACATGAACGGCACCTTCAACTTCGACTGGTGGCAGTTTAAGTAAGACGACACCCATAACCAATAAAGAGAACGCCGATTTCCTAAATAGTGGAATTGACGTTCTCTTTTTTTTGCACGTTAATAAGACAGTATTTTGCTGAAAGTGCTGGAGTATTTTGTCGAGAGTGCTGGAGTATTTTGCCGAGAGCGCTGAAGTATTTTGTCGAGAGTGCGGAGAAGTTTTGCTGAGAGTGCGCGTGTATTCTTAAATTTACGTCGCAAATTATTAAATTTTCGGCCGAAAATTATTAAATTTACGTCGAGAATTATTAAATCTGCGTCGAAAATTTAAGTTTTTCTATATCTGCGCAAGGTTTTTCTTGTGTGTGCGCAAGGTTTTTCGTGTGCATGCGCAAGGTTTTTCTTGTATGTGTTCAAGGGGTCTCTTGTGTGTGTTCAAGGGTTTTCTTATATGTGCGCAAGGTTTTTCTTGTGTGTGTTCAAGGGTTTTCTCATGCGTGCGCAATCATATTTATATTATTGCTGTCCGTTCAATGATCTTTAGCATCTGAGATAAATGCCTTTGGTAGCATATCAGCCTCCATCTGTTGCATAGCCTCCCCTTGTTGTCATCCCGAGCGTAGCGAGTGGATCTTGAAGCTGCAGAGCAGCTTACAATGGTAAAGTGCAGTGCACTTTTTAGATCCTCTCCAGACTCCCTCCTTCAGTCGGAGTCTGTCGGGATGACGATATAGGGAGGTTGTGCTACACATCGGGGGTTACAGCAAACAATCGAATTTAGCTGACAGTGATCGTATGTATATACTTTCCTGTGCTTGCCCATATATCAATGCATGGATGCAGGTGGTGGCGGGTGGTGTTTGATAGTGGGATATAAAATAAAAAAGAGGCAGTGCCCGCATACTGGTTGCCTCAGCCTTGTTGAGTTCTACAAGTGACTCGAATATGCTGAAACCCTTACTCACAAGCGCACATCTTTACGATGACACTGCAAAGTTACGCAATTAATTTGAAACGTGCAAGTAAAACGAGAAAAAAAATAATAAATCATGGCAAGTGAAGTATTTACAGCAAGGGAAGTTCCTGTTAACCCGATAAATGCGGCTCGGAGTTCACCTCTTACCAAGGCAAGGATGAAAGAGTACCTTAACTCGAAGACGGGGAAGAATCACAAGGCGGACTCCTTCCACAAATTTGTAAAATAGGTCAACAAAGGATATCTTCGCTATGTTGACAAAAAGAAAGCCCGAAATTATCTGCACCTCGCCGCACCAATCGCGGCAGCCTCAGACAATAGCGGGCTCATTTCTGCTGCAAAGATAATACAAAATTTTAGAAACAGCAAGTAAAAACGGCAAAATTTTTAATTATTGGTAAAAAAGAGAAGATTATGTTAGACAAAGCAATCGCCATAACGGATGAGATAGCAAAGCGCACGGACGAGGTGATACTGTTCCACTCGGCATCGGGCAAGGACAGCATCGCTCTGCTCGACATCTGTGCACCGAGGTTCAAGCGCGTGGTGTGCGTGTTCATGTATGTAGTCAAGAACATGGAACATATCAACCGCTACATAAGCTACGCGAAGAAGAAATACCCGACGTGCGAGTTCGTACAGATTCCACATTTCGCGGTATTCAGCTACATCAAGTACGGATACATGGGGCATTGGAAGGATGAGAAGATGAAGCTGCAGTCGATGGCGAGCCTTACCGATATGGTGCGTGAGAAGTACAAGATAGAATGGGCTCTCTACGGCTTCAAACAGAGCGATTCCCTCAACCGACGGTGTATGCTCCGCACGTATGAAATGGAGGCCATCTGCGAGAAATCAAAGAAAGCCTATCCGCTATCCCACT
>JAFUSD010000058.1 GCA_017480685.1 Bacteroidaceae bacterium | reverse complement strand
TTACATGTGGACCATTTCTGTAGCTCAAAGTCGGCACCAACCGTAAGGCGTGTGCCTTTATAATATGTCACTCCGGCACTGATGGTCCATGGCAGGCTGAATGCATTACGCAGGGTGTCTATGGTTTGTCCCTCTATTCCATAAGAAGAATTGTATGTGCGTGTGTCGCGTAATGCTTTGTTTTTTATGTCGTGCCCCAGTCCGTAAGTGGCTCCAATGGTGATTCGGTCTGTTTTGTTTATGGGTTGTGTGTATTGCAGTCCGAAGTTGGCTGTCCATGTAGAGATGTCGGCTTTGTATTCTCGCGACATTGAGTAGATGCTCGACTGGCTGAATGTCATGGTTGATGTGTGTGAGTAGTCGCCGAAGATATAACCACCGTTCACACCTATTGAAATGGGCTTAAACACTTGCCAGCCTATTCCAATAAAGGCTTGATGTAGTCCGCCGTTGCCAGTGAACGAATATGATGTTGTGATATCGTCGGTACCGTCAACGGTGATTGAACTCGATTTGAAGTCGTAGTTGATATTGCTGTAGGGTAGTGCACCGAATGCCACGCCTACGTTGCGTGCAGCTCTGAAATGCATTGCTACATAGTCAAAGCTTGTGTTGCGTGCATTTTGCTGCAATGCCCCCATCTTGTAGTTGCCGTTTTGAAGAGTCAAACCCATATCGAACAGGGCCGTGAGGCTGTCTACTGCAGAGTAGGATGCAGGGTTGGCTGTGTTTACGATATGTCCTCCACGCATTCCCTGAGCCACACCTGCCATGCCCTTATTGAATCCCATGGAGCGGTCGGCCAGAATGCCGAATCCATATCGGCTATATGGCGTATTGATTCCATTTTGTGCTTGAATGGCATTACTGAACGTTGCCAATACAATACAAATTGCAATTATATGTTTCGTCTTCATTACTCTATAGTTTATTTATTTGTGTGGGCCAGAAATCTCGACTTCCTGACTTGATGTCTGGGCTAAGTTATATCTCAAAATCTCGTTCAACCCTTTTAATACGATGTAATCGTCTGCAAAAATACGCAGATTTTTGGAATCCTCAAAATATAAATGGTCTCCACCTGTTAAAATTATACAAAGATTAGTATATTTTAAGGAAAGTTTGCTAATATATCCCTCAATTTCGTATCTTATTCCATCTACAACTCCGCATCGGATTGCGGTTTCTGTATCGTTGCCTATTGCTGGGTGATTACCTTCGATATTGACCAACGGTAGGAGTGCCGTCTGCTGATGCAATGCATTAAATCGCATGTTGAGTCCTGGTGAAATGTTGCCTCCTAAGTATTCGCCTCGCTCGGTAACAAGATCGTATGTTATAGCCGTACCCATGTCGATAATGAGCGTGTTGCTTTGTGTTTGTGAATATGCACCCACAGCAGCTGCCAGCCGGTCCATACCCAGTGTCTGTGGCGACTTATACAGATTGCGGATGGGTAATGATGTGGTATGGCTGAGGATGACCAGATGTTGTGCAATTGATGATAGTTGCCTAAGTGTCGAGGCATCGAGCTTGACGGTTGAGCATACTATTGCATGAATCACGCTAAACGACTTAGCTGTCGTGACCAGAATGGTGGGGTCGTGGCCATCAATCCTTCCTTCGGTCAGCATCGACTGGTTGCTGTCGAATACTGCATATTTTATGCTTGTGTTCCCTATGTCTATTGTGAGTGTATTCATTCTGTCAGTCGTTTTTTTATTTTGGAGCCAACCTATAGCAGTATATTGCTATGAATATAAATACCACATTTGGAATCCATACGGCAATAATCGGTGGCATGTTAGCATTAAGTGCAAAGGTTGACGATATGGTCTGGAACATAATATATGCAAAGCTGAGCACCAAGCCTGCTCCAAGTGATATTCCCATTCCGTTTTTACGTTTCCTGGCAGATAGCGACAGTCCGATGGCTGTCAGGATGAATGAGGCGAACGATGATGCCCCACGTTGCCAATACTCCACCTCAAACTGCTGTATGTTGGCAAATCCGCGTTGCTTTTGCCGTGCTATATATTGGCGTAGTTCCGGACTGGTGAGTGTCTGTTGTTGTCCTTTTACTATCAGGAGGTCCTGGGGTTCCATATTGATGACCGAGTCGATGCGTCCGCCCGATGTTATCACCTCACGCATGCCTTGCAGGTCGCGAATCTGATAGTTCTTGATTATCCAGTGGCATGGAGTTTCCGACAGTGAGTCGTATTGTATGATTGCTGCATGCAGGTGGCTCACCAACCGCTTGTTGACAAACTTGTCGAGGGTGAAGTCGTAGCCGGTCTTCACACTGTTTTCGTAGCGCGACATGTAGGCAATGACGCCTGTGTCTACTTCCAACTCAATGTTGCTGGTATAGTTCACCACCTTCTTTATGTAAGTGTTGTCAAACTTCACTCTTTGTATGTTGTTCCTCGGAATGATGTAGGCACCGAGTACGAATGTTAGTATACATATAATTCCAGCTGAAATCATATATGGCCGCATCAGTCGCGGGAAACTCACTCCGGTCGACATCATGGCAATGATTTCGGAATTCTCGGCCAACTTGGTGGTGAAGAATATGACGCTGATAAACACGAACAGCTGGCTGAAGAGGTTGGAGTAGTAGGGTATGAAATTAAGGTAGTAGTTCACAATTTCCGACACTGGGGCATTGTTCGACAACATCTTGTCTATATGCTCGTTGATGTCAAATACTACTGCAATGCTTATTATGAGGATTATAGAGAAGAAGTATGTGCCGAGAAACTTGCCAATGATGTATCGGTCGAGTCGCGACAACAGGTTGTGCTCGGCACACCAGTCGTTGAATCGAGTCAGCCATTGGGGAGTATGTAGTTTTATTCTTCTCATGTGTTGGTGATCTTTTTTTGGGGGGGAGGCTTTATAGCTTCTATTGTTTCTATGGTATTCTATAGCATTTATAGCCTCTATTTTGTTTCTATAGCCTCTATAGCATCTATTGTTTCTATAGCCTCTATCTCTATAGTCTTTGTGATAGTTCTTCTATCATTTTGGCTTTCCAGGGTGTGAAGTCGCCGGCCAGGATGTGTTGGCGTGCTTTGCCTACGAGCCAGAGGTAGAAGGCGAGGTTGTGGATTGAGGCAATCTGCATGGCAAGCAGTTCCTGGGCTTTGAACAGGTGGTGGAGGTATGCTCGGCTGTAGGTTGTGTCGACATACGATGTGCCTTCGGGGTCGATGGGTGTGAAGTCCATCTCCCATTTCTTGTTCCTCATGTTCATGGTGCCGTGGCGGGTGAAGAGCATGGCATTGCGTCCGTTGCGGGTTGGCATCACGCAGTCGAACATATCTACGCCGCGCTCTATGCCTTCGAGCAGGTTTTGCGGTGTACCCACTCCCATCAGGTAGCGTGGGCGGTCGGTAGGCAGTATGGCGTTCACCAATTCTATCATCTCGTACATCACTTCGGTGGGTTCGCCTACAGCCAGTCCGCCTATTGCGTTGCCTTCAGCGTTTTTGCTGGCCACGTATTCGGCGGCTTCGGTGCGGAGGTCGCGATAGGTACAACCTTGCACAATGGGGAAGAGTGCCTGATGGTAGCCGTATTTGGGTTCTGTCTCGTCGAAGCGCTTCACGCATCGGTCGAGCCAGCTTTGTGTCAGCCGGAGCGACTTCTTTGCGTAGTCGTAGTCGGATGTTCCGGGCGGACATTCGTCGAATGCCATCATGATGTCGGCTCCGATGGTGCGCTCTATGTCCATCACTCGTTCGGGGGTGAAGAAGTGTTTCGAGCCGTCGATGTGGCTGCGGAATTCCACTCCTTCGGCGGTTATCTTCCTTATTCCGGCAAGCGAGAATACTTGGAATCCGCCGCTGTCGGTGAGCATGGGGCGGTCGAAGCCGTTGAAGCGGTGCAGGCCGCCTGCGGCTTCTATCACTTCGAGTCCGGGACGTAGGTAGAGGTGATATGTGTTGCCTAGTATGATTTGTGCCTTTATATCGTCGGTCAGCTCGTGCAGGTGTACGCCTTTCACACTGGCTTGTGTGCCTACGGGCATGAATATGGGGGTCTCAATCTGTCCGTGGTCGGTGGTGATGAGGCCTGCGCGTGCGTTGGTTTTTGGGTCGGTGTGTTGTAGGGTGAAGGTCATTGCTTGTTTGTTTTTTTTCTTCGAGGCCGAACCTCGAAGCACTGACTTTTCTTCGAGGCTGAACCTCGAAGCGCTGACTATTCTTCGAGGTCGAACCTCGAAGCACAGACGCCGCGCGGGGGTCATTTCTTTTCTTCGTCGATGGTGAATACTTGGGGGTTGGCCACTTTTTGGTCGAGGAGTGCGAAGCTGAGTACGTCGGCTACGTTGTCTACGTAGTGGAAGGTCACTCCCTTGAGGTACACTTCGGGTATCTGGCGTATGTCTTTCTCGTTGTCTTTGCAGATGAGTATGTCGGTTATTCCGGCACGCTTGGCTGCCAGTATCTTCTCTTTGATGCCGCCTACTGGCAGCACCTTGCCGCGTAGTGTTATCTCGCCTGTCATGGCCACATTCTTGCGCACCTTGCGCTGGGTGAGTGCCGAGGCTATCGATGTGGCTATGGTGATGCCTGCCGATGGGCCGTCTTTGGGCACTGCGCCTTCTGGCACATGTATGTGTATGTTCCAGTTGTCGAATATGCGTGGGTCGATGCCCAGCAGGTCTTCGCCGTGTGCTTTGAGGTATTCGAGTGCCAGCACGGCCGATTCTTTCATCACGTCGCCCAGGTTGCCGGTGAGGGTGAGTTTTTGTGCCTTGCCTTTGCTGAGGCTTGTCTCTATGAAGAGTAT
>JAFUSD010000057.1 GCA_017480685.1 Bacteroidaceae bacterium | reverse complement strand
ATTATATCTATAAAATCTATAGTATATAAGTATCTATAGCATCTATAGCACCCTATAGGAAGCAATGGACACACAGCTGAGCATACTAAACATCGCAGAAGGCACATCGGTCGACGGTCCTGGCTTGCGCACTGCTATCTACTTTGCAGGATGCAGCCACCACTGCCTGGGATGTCATAATCCCGAATCGTGGGACATTGAGCATGGCACCATGCACTCGATAGATGAAGTCATCGAAGTGATACGCTACAACGAATTCCCCGTGACATTCACCGGCGGCGACCCTTTCTATCAAGTGAATGTAGTGAAGGAACTTGCTCGCACCATCAAACAGACCTTCAACTACGACATTTGGTGCTACACGGGTTTCCTTTGGGAAGAGCTGATACGCCACAAACCATACGTAGAACTGCTACAACTCACCGATGTCTTGGTCGACGGACGTTTCGTTCTTGAACAGCGCGACATATCACTCCTGTTCCGAGGCAGCAGCAATCAACGCATCATCGACGTCAATGCATCGCTCAACAACGGAGTGCCCTACCCTGCACCGGTACTTTTAGACGGATATAATTGACCACAGAACTATACAAACAGAAAAGTGAACAGCAACGAATCATTCATGCTGTTCACTTTTCTGTTTATGATTATTTGTTTGCTTATATGTTTCTTAACATAACTAACGATTGTTTGTAATCCTTCACCCCTACCCTTCAATCATTCTGAATGCTTGTGGCATGTGGTCGATGATGTCGGAAGCAATGACACTATCCTCGCTAAGATTCTTCGATGCTATATCGCCGGCAAGTCCGTGGAGATATGTACCAAGTATTGATGCCTGCAGCGAGCTGTAGTCTTGTGCAAGGAAAGAGAGAATGATGCCGGTAAGTACGTCGCCGCTACCTGCAGTTGCCATGCCTGGATTGCCTGTCGTGTTGTATATCACATCGCCGTCGGGCGTTACGATGGCCGAGTTGGCACCTTTGATGATAATGTATATGCGCAGTTGTTGAGCAAGTTTGCGCGTGAGCTGAAGTTCCTCAAAGCTGTTGGCCGATGCACCGATAAGTCCGCGCAACTCCTTCTTGTGTGGAGTAAGTATGGAGTCGGGCGGTATCTGCTCCATCATCGACGGATGCATAGCGAGTATGTTGAGCGCATCGGCATCCATCACAAGCGGACCGCGATGGTAGTGCAGTTGCTGACTCAGCGCACGCACCGTTGCATCGTCGAGTCCTATGCCCGGACCTACAGCTACAGCGTTGTATGCGGTCGTCTCGAATGGCTTAGTGAAAGTGTCGGCATTAGGTTCGATATGCAGAATTGCTTCAGGAATAGATATCTGCAATGGCAGCACATTGGCTTGCGGCGTATGTACAGTCAGTTTTCCTGCTCCGCTGCGCATGCAAGCTCTCGATGCAAGTATAGCTGCACCTGCCATTCCTTGCTTACCTGCAATGAGACAAGCATGACCAAACGTACCCTTGTGCGAAAATCGCGGACGAGTCTTGAGCATACGCACCACATCGGCCTGCTCTATAATATAGTAAGGTGTGGCGGTCGATGCATTGTCGGGGTCGATGAGCGATAGGTTGATGACCTCTACCCTACCCACATACGATTCGTTTTCAGCAAATAGAAAAGCGAGTTTGGGCTGTCCGAAGGTGAATGTATAGTCGGCTTGCACGATGTGGTTCATGAGGTTCGATGCATTGTCTTCGGTCATCAAACCCGATGGAATGTCGATAGAAACTACCGTAGCTTCGGCCGAGTTGATGTATTTCACCACCGCAGCAAAGCCGCCGGTGAGCGGACGCGAGAGCCCAGTGCCGAATAGTCCGTCGATTACTACATCCTCCTTGGCAATCTGTGGCGGTACGAAGTCGGATGTGATTTCGTGGAAATCGACAGCCGGACAGTGTCGCATGCGATTCTTATTGGCTTGGCAGTCGGCCGAGATGTTGTCTGAAACATTAAACAAATAAGCCGATACCCGATATCCCAACAGCGACATCTGGCGTGCCACGGCAATTGCGTCGCCGCCATTGTTGCCCGGACCAGCAAACACAATGATGCGCCGGTCTTTGTGAAAGAGTTCCGCAAGGCGGTTGGTGACGCCTTGTGCGGCTCGTTCCATGAGGTCGAGCGAACTGATGGGCTCAGTCTGTATGGTGTGAGCGTCAACCAGATGTATCTGTGCAGATGTGAGTATCTTCTTCATTTGTCTTTTGTCTCCATTCAGTCACATAGAATCAAATGAGTGGCATTCCTGCTTCGCGACATTCTTTGCGCATGGAGTCGGGCCAGATGCTGGCTTGTATCTCTCCGATGTGTGCTTTGTGGAGGAGTACCATGCATAGGCGGCTCTGACCGATACCTCCACCGATGGATAGTGGCAGTTCGCCTGCAAGCAGACGTTTGTGGAAGAAGAGCTGGCTGCGCTCTTGCTTTCCTGTGATTTCGAGCTGACGATTGAGCGCTTCGATGTAGACACGAATACCCATGGAACTGAGTTCCACGGCACGCCCGAGCACAGGATACCATATCATGATATCGCCGTTCAGGCCGTTGTATCCGTCAGCATTCACTGTTGTCCAGTCATCGTAGTCGGGAGCACGCAGGTCGTGTGGCTCGCCGTTGCTCAGTTTTCCTCCGATACCGATGATGAATACAGCCCCGTATGTGCGACAAATCTCGTCTTCACGTTCCTTCGGACTGAGGTTGGGATAGAGTTGCAGGAGCTCTTCTGAGTGTATGAAGTGTATCTTCTCGGGCAGGAATGGCTTGAGCTGACGGAAGTGTTCACACACGAGGTACTCTGTGCGGCGTATGGCGTTGTAGATGTCTTCCACTATTGCTTTGAGGAAGCTGAGGTTGCGGTCTTCGCGGTTTATGGTGCGCTCCCAATCCCATTGGTCGACATAGAGTGAATGCAGGTTGTCGAGTTCTTCATCGCCGCGCACTGCATTCATATCGGTATACAGTCCGTAGCCCGATGGAATGCTATACTCAGCCAGCATCATGCGTTTCCACTTGGCAAGCGAGTGTACCACTTCGGCCACTTGTTCGCCCATATCCTTGATTGGAAAAGATACCGGACGTTCCACTCCGTTGAGGTCGTCGTTGAGTCCGAGGCCTCGGAGTACGAAGAGCGGAGCAGTTACACGACGCAGTCGCAACGCTGTTGAGAGGTTCGACTGGAAGAAGTCTTTTATTTGTTTTATACCTTGCTCTGTGTCGAGCGGGTCGATTAGTGGCTTGTAGCCTTCGGGAATTGTGAGTTTGCTCATAATTGTGTGTGTTGTGTTTGTGTGTAGGTGAGTATGTCAGATTAAATGATAGGAAGTAGAATATTGCCGATTAATACATAAACTTCTTCCACAAGTAGTCGGTCTCGCATTGTATTCGTTCCTCAAACTTCATGTTGTCGTCTTGCAGATAGTGCACAAAGTCGATGATTGAAACGACTGACATGATGGCAGGGAGCGGCACTGTGAATCCTACGCCGAAGGTTACGAATCCGAAGATTAAGTAGATGGCCCACAAGGCGAAATACACGATGAGGTAGCTAAGTCCGCGGTTGTTGTTGCCCAGGTAGAAGTGGTGAATGCCGAAGTTGCCGAGCATGAAAGCCAGCACTGCAGCTATGGTCTTGTCCTTCGTTGGCTGGGTGTAGGTATATGTAGCCGAGGAAGTAGAAGAAGATGAGGATGATGAGGAGGCAGAAGAAGATGAGGAGGCAGATGATGTTGTGTTGCTTGTTGTCTTCTCGTCTTTCTGATAGTTGTCGGCAGAGTTGTCGGTATGACCTTCAGCAACGTGTTCTTCGTGTGTTTCGGTGTGAGTGACAGGGCATCCGCACTTAGGGCATGCTGTTGCCTGGTCGGATATCATCTGTCCACATTCTTTACATTCGATTAGCATAGCGGTTGTAAGTTAAAAGTGAAAAGTTTAGAATGAATAATTTGTATTTGGTAGCTTTTGATGGAAGTAGACAACAATCTTCGATCAAACGACTGTCATCGTTAATTGCTAATTGTCAATTGTCAATTCTCAATTGTCAATTAAGCCATCACTCCCACTCGATAGTTGCTGGTGGTTTCGACGAGATGTCGTAGCATACTCGGTTGACGCCTCTCACTTTGTTTATGATTTCGTTCGACACGCGGGCCATGAAGTCGTAGGGCAGTTGTGCCCAGTCGGCAGTCATGGCATCGGTTGATGTCACTGCACGCAGTGCTACTGGATGTTCGTATGTGCGTTCGTCGCCCATCACTCCCACCGAGCGCACAGTTGACAGCAGTATTGCTCCGGCTTGCCATATCTGGTCATAGAGGCTCACTTCTATCTCGCCGTCCTGCATATTGGCTGGCACACCTGCTGCCAGCACTCGGCGTGCTTCCTCGCCTGTGAGTTTCACTTTGTAGTTGCGCAGGCCTTTGATGTAGATATCGTCGGCTTCTTGCAGTATGTGTACCTTCTCGGGTGTGATGTCGCCCAGGATGCGCACCGCGAGCCCAGGTCCGGGGAATGGATGACGTGTGATGAGATGTTCGGGCATTCCCAGTTGTCGCCCCACCCTTCGCACTTCGTCCTTGAACAACCACTTGAGTGGTTCACACAGTTGCAGGTGCATATCTTTGGGCAGCCCGCCTACGTTGTGATGACTCTTGATGGTCTTTCCTGTTATGTTTAGACTTTCGATGCGGTCGGGGTATATGGTGCCCTGTGCCAGCCATCGTGCGTCTTTGATCTTCT
>JAFUSD010000056.1 GCA_017480685.1 Bacteroidaceae bacterium | reverse complement strand
CTTTATATGGTTTTATTCTCATGGCCTTCAGTATCTGCCACCACAGGGTGAGGGTGCAGAGAGTGACGAGGATGGCGATGCTCAGGAGCGGAATCCACCATGCGAAGGTGGTGTGTGTGGTGTACGACTCCATCAGTCGGTGTACCACGAGCAGGGCGACAGGTATGCTGGCAGCTGCTGCAATGGCCAGTATCGTGATGTAGCGGCGGGTGAGCAGCAGTGCTATGTCGCGCAGCGTGGCTCCGTTGACCTTGCGCAGCGCTATCTCGCGGTAGCGGCGGCGGATGTCGAACATCATCAGGCCCAGCACTCCGAGGCACGTCACTGCGATGGCCAGCAGCGAGAAGGTGATGAATACACGGGCCGTGCGCTGGTCTTCGCTGTAGAGTTTGTTCCTTCGATCGGTCACCCACGAGTATTTCAACTCGTCGGTATCGAATATCTCTTGCATCATATCCTTGAGATAAGCCACCATGTCGTCCTCATGACCTGGTGCCACATCAATCAGCATGTATTCTCCTTGCGGCAGACTCACACCATCCTCGTCGTATCGCTCGCCAAATCCTTTTGAGAAGAAGAATACAGCAGGTTGAACCGGTTCGGTGGTGCGGCCGAAGTTGAAGTCGCGCACGATGCCCACCACATGATACGGCGGATTGTAGTTCATATCCACTTGGCCGTCAAACCATATACGGCTCTTCAGTTGCACGAGGTCGGTGTCGAGGTCGTTTATTCCCAGCCGTCGTGCTGCCGTCTCGTTGAGTATCATGTTGTAGTCTTGGTCGTTGTCGGTCGAGTCGTTGTATGCACGTCCCTTCACCATCTCCAGGCCATACATGTCCATAGCACGGCGGTCAACATAGAAGAGGCAGAGCTGCTGACCGTCGGCTGTCGATATATGTGACCCTTCGGTGAGCGGCATGGGATCGACCGTTATGTTCTGTATGTACGGACAGTCGTCGAGTTTCTGTCGTATGACATTCGCGCGGGCCACAACCTGTTGCATGTGCGACATCCATTCCTCAGCCGAAGGAAACGACATCCTCTGCTCCGGATATATCAGTGCGCTGAGCAGTCGTTCGGTGCGGAATCCCGGGTCGGCAGTCATCATCACGTGCAGCTGGCGCATGAAGTAGATGCTGACATTGAGCAAGGCAAGCGAGATGAAGAACTGGAGGAAGAGAAATAGCACAGAGGACACAGAGGAGACAGAGGACACAGAGGAGACAGAGGACACAGAGGAGACGGATGGTACGGAGCTGACCATCGGCAGAGCGAAGACGAAAGCGAGGGTCAGCAGGGCGTCGAACTTCCATTGTCCGATGACATTGATATCATAATATGTGGCAAGGAGCGGCGATGTGATTTCAACCACAATCCATACGCCGAGCATGGTGAGGAGCGCGAGCAGGAAGGTCTCGATGTAGAGTTGGGTGAAGATGCTCCAGCGCGAGGCACCGAAGATGCGGCGCACATGCATCTCGTGGCTGCGATGCGCGCGCATCACGGCATGGAGGTTGACGAAGTTGAACACACCCACCAGCAGCAACATCACCGCCACACCCAGCAGCATCCACAGATGCACACTGGAGGTACTCCTGCGACGCTCTATGTCGGTATCTTCGCTGTTCACCATGTTCATCATGTCGTGGTAGGGAACAAGCAAGTAGCGCAACGGCCGATTCAGGTATGCATGGAAGCTCTGTATGGGTTGGCGGTTGTTGTATGCCTCGATGTCAGCACCCTCGTATGTCAGCACTAGGCACATGTTCAGTGCATTATCCACCCAAGGGTCATCACCCCGGTAGTTTGCCAGGTCGAAGCAGATGGATGTCTTGCACCGCGGTTTGCGATACACACCCACTACGGTGTTCAGCTCTCCATCTCCCACCTCGAAGGTCTTGCCTACCATACTCTCGCCTTTCTTCGTCGATATCCGTTCGGCCAGTTCGGTGCTTATGATGCACTGCCCGTCGGCCACCAGATGTGCGGTGCCTTCAACGATGTCGATGGGGTATATGCTGTCGAACACGCTATCGACTGCAATGGCATCGGGATAAATCACCTTGCCGTCGGCCTGACGCAATGAATAGTTATGTCGGAGTGCAATGGTTGTGTAGCGTTCCACCTCGCTCTGTCCCTCGACAGGCGATATGAATCCATCTTCGTTATTGATTTCGAATGGCAGGCCGGTCTCATACGGTCTGTCGCTGCGTGCCCCTTCGGTGAAGCGGATACCCAGAATGTAGGTGCGGTCGAGGTCGGGCATGAACGAGTCGGCGGTCCACTCTTGATGCAGGTAGCGACCGATGATGACGGTGCCACTTAGGCTTATCACCAGCCCCAACACCGACAGAACGGTGTAGCTCTTCATGCGCGAGATGATGCGGATTGATTGTTTGAGTTTGAACATAGTTTTATTTACGATTTAACGATTTACTATTTAACTTCGTTCGCTTTTGTCACGACTCGGCATAGTTGAAGTAAACTTCACTCTGCACTCGCTGCTCCAAAAGGTTCCTATTTATGTACTATTTAATTATTTGGTTATTTCCATCCGGATGGTTTGAGGACTGGGGAGAGGTCCTCCATACTTACTACAAACCTCGTGCCAAATCGGTAAATCGCTGTGTATCTTCTACATATTCATTATTCTGATTGGTGTTTGCTGTGCGATTCTGCCCACTCATCGTGCGGAAACGCACAGGGTGAAGACCGTTCCTTCTCCTTCCTTGCTCTCCACACCGATGGTGCCGCCATGCTCTATCATCACCTGGCGACAGAGGCTCAGCCCTATGCCCGACCCCTGTGGTTTGGTGGTAAAGAACGGCAGGAAGATGCGCCCGCCGACGTCGGGCGGAATGCCGCGACCGTTGTCGGCCACGCTGATAGTCGTGGCATCGGGCATCGATACCTCGATGCGGGTGGCTCCGCTCTCGCGTGCATTGGTCAGCAGGTTTATCATCACCTGCTCCATCTGGGTGCGGTCGGCGTAGAGTGTACGTCCATCGATGGAGGCAGTATCGGGGAAGCTGACCTCGGGATAGAGTTGGTGGAGGTGTGCGAAGAAGTCGGCCACGCTGAATTCGGTGCGTTCGGGTCGGCCGATGCGTGTGAGCCGCCTGTAGCCTTCGACAAACTCCATGAGCGAACGGCAGCGGCGGTTGATGACGCTGAATGCCTCGTTCTCGTCGCTTAAGGTGTCGCTGATGGAGATGATGGGAGTGAGCGAATTCATTATCTCGTGTGTCAGCACGCGTATGAGCTGCTGCCATGCTTCCATCTCGCGTCGGCTCATGAGCGATGACACGTCCTTCAGCGTTATGATGATGCTGCGCCGGCCGTCGATGCTGATGAGTGCCGACGAAAGTGCGTGGCCGTCAACCTCGTCGCGCCTCTCGGCCACAGCGTCCATCACGGCCTCGGGCACTGTTGCTGCATCCTGGCCGAAATACTCGCGTGCCGCCTGGTTCATCCAGTCGATATGTCCCGACGGGGTGCATACCACGAGTGCGGTGTCGATGTTTTCGGTGAGTTGACGCAGGTAGAGCTGCTGGCGGTGAAGGTCGGTGAGCCTCTGATGCAGGCGTTCGATTTCGGCCTCGATGGCCCGGTATGAGAACCTCATGCGGCTGATGCGGCTAACCATTCTGTATGCTACGCATATTGCAATCAGCGCACAGCCTGTCGCACAGAAGTAGAGCGAAAAGTGAAGGCAGAGCAGCATACCTATGCATGCCGCGCAGATGCAAATGATGTATGATATGTAGGTTTTCTTGTTCTATGCTCTGATATGGTAATGTATATGTGTTTTGGTGAGGATATCCTCGCAGGTCGTTGAGGATATCCTCGCAGGCTGTTGAGGATATCCTCGCGGGGTCGCGAGGATATCCTCGTTTCTTCACCCCCTCGCACTCATTTCAGTTTGCGATAGAGTGCGTAACGGGTGATGCCCAGCAGTTCGGCCGCTTGACTCATATTGCCGCCGGTGATGCGCATGGCCCGCTCGATGGCTTCTTGCTCCAGACGCTCGAGGTTGAGGGTTGCAGCCGGTTCGTGGCGGCGCATGGGTGGCGGCGCGAGGGT
>JAFUSD010000055.1 GCA_017480685.1 Bacteroidaceae bacterium | reverse complement strand
TTATTCATTATTTATTATTAATTATTAATTATTCATTATTAAACACATGAAGACCGTATTACTTTTCCTCGCCACAGGTTTCCAGGAGACCGAAGCATTGGCACAAGTGACAATATGCAAGCGCACCGCAATCGACATAAAGACCGTATCGGTCACGGGCGAGCAGATGGTTGAAAGTTCGAACGGAGTAGTTGTGAAAGCCGACCTCGTGATGGGGCGCGACACACTGCCCGAAGCCGACATGCTCGTACTGCCAGGCGGTATGCCCGGAAGCGAAAACCTATACAACTACGCCCCACTGCGCAACCTCATCACCAGCCACGTCAAGGCAGGACGGCCCGTAGCCGCCATCTGTGCCGCACCCCTCGTGCTGGGTCGCATGTGTCTGCTCGAAGGTCGCAGGGCCACGTGCTATCCAGGATTTGAGCCTGAACTCACCGGCGCCACTCCTACAGGTGCCACCGTCGAGGTTGACGGACAGTTCATTACGGGTCACGGACCAGGTACTGCCATCGATTTCGGACTTGCCATCGTTGCATACCTCATGGGCAAGGCAGAAGCCGACAAGGTGGCTGCCAGCATGGTATGGCCATATTGAGAATTGACAATTGAGGACAGACCGACCGGCAATTATAAATAAGCAAACATTCAAGAACCGGCAATAAATAGTTGAAGATGCACAACGCAGTAATCATAGTAGCAGGCGGCAAGGGGCTGCGCATGGGTGGCGACATCCCTAAGCAGTTTCTTGTGGTCGATGGAATGCCGATACTGATGCACACCATCAGCAAGTTTGCAGAGTGGGACGGCGCAATGGAGATAGTCGTGGTACTGCCCGAAAGTCAGCAGCAGTATTGGCGTGAGTTGTGCCGAGAGTATGGGTTCGACATCCGTCACACCATTGCCACAGGCGGCAAGGAACGATTCCATTCGGTGAAGAACGGACTGGCTGTCGTGCCAGCCGAATGTGGGTTGGTGGCAGTACACGATGGTGTGCGACCATACGTCAGTCACGAAACCATTGCACGATGTTTTGATGCGGCCGCCCGATACGGGGCAGCCGTGCCAGTCACACCCGTTGTCGAAACCATAAGGCATATCGAGCCCGACGGACGAAGCATAACCGTGCCGCGTGCCGACTATCGCCTGGTACAGACACCCCAGGTGTTTCGCACCGACCTGCTGCGGCGGGCATACGAGCAGGAATTCACCACGGCCTTCACCGACGATGCATCGGTGGTGGAAGCTATGGGCATCGAGGTGACACTGGTGGAAGGCAATCGCGAGAATATAAAGATAACCACGCCGGCCGACCTGCGCAAATAGATGATAGTGACCTGCGCTAATATACGATAGATAACAACAATTCAATAAACCTAAAAACATGCTTTTATGAAAATTTTCAGACTTACATTCATGCTCATGGCTCTGATAAGCCTCTCGCTTCAGGCTCAGACCACAGAGACAACCCAAGGCGGTGTCCGCATAAAGCCCGCCAGCGGTGACGACCAAGTAGAGCTGATGTTCTACACCACAAACATCGTGAGAGTGATGAAGTACCCGAAACAGCAGGCCGCAGCTCCGGCTCGTGCCAGTTTCGTAGTCACAGCCAAACCTGCTGTGCAGGGCAAAAGCCTCAGCGTGAAGCAGGCTGGTGGTGCCGTACAGGTATCGACCAAAGCACTCACCGTGTCGGTCGATGCCAACACTGGTAACATTACCTTCAGTGCTGCAAAAGGCAAGCAGCTCATGGCCGAAGGCAATCACAAGCTCGAGGCAATCAGCAGCGGGCTCGACCGTGGATGCTTCAAGGTGACTCAGACATTTGCCTTCGATGCCGACGAACACATCTATGGTGTGGGCCTTATCGAGAATGGCAAGATGAACCAACGTGGCGAGAACCGCCGTATGATGCAAAGCAACCTCGAAGATTTCCAGAACATATTCCACAGCCAGAAAGGCTATGCGGTGTTCTGGGACAACTACTCGCCAACCCAGCTTACCGATCGTCCTAATGATGGCGGAATGACGCTTACCAGCGAGGTGGGCGAACTGCTCGACTACTACTTCATCTATGGCGAGACAGCCGATGGAGTCATGGCACTCATACGTGAACTCACAGGCGACGTGCCTATGATTCCGCTCTATGCCTATGGCTACTGGCAGAGCCGCGAACGCTACAAGAGCAGTCGCGAACTGACTGAGGTGGTCGATAAATACCGCCAGCTCGGTGTGCCGCTCGACGGCATCATCCTCGACTGGCAGTACTGGGACACCAACTACCTGTGGAATGCCATGGAGTTCCTCAACCCCGAGTTCTCTAATCCGAAGGCCATGATAGACCACGTACACCGTCAGAATGCTCACATGAGCATCAGTATTTGGCAGTCGTTTGGTCCGCATACCAAGGGATACCGCCAGCTGGAGCCAAAGGGATTGCTCTACGACTACGAGACATGGCCGCAGAGCGGACTGAGTGCCTGGCCGCCAAACATGGACTACCCAAGCGGTGTGCGTGTGTATAAGCCATACGTGACCGACGCACGCGACATCTACTGGGACAACCTGCAACGCCTCTTCAACCTCGGCATCGACACCTGGTGGATGGACTCGACCGACCCCGACCACCACAGCTTCAAGGAGGCCGACCTGGACGAACCGACACCACTCGACGTAGCGTCGTCGGGCATCAACGCCACATCGACCTACCGTCGTGTCCGCAACGCATTCCCATTGCTTTGTACACAGGGCGTATATGAGCATCAGCGCAAGGCATCGAGCGATAAGCGCGTGTTCATCCTTACCCGTTCGGGCTTTGCCGGACAGCAGCGCTATGCTTCCAACGTGTGGACAGGCGATGTGCAGTCCACATGGCAAAACCTGCGCAACCAGATACCGATGGGACTCAACTTCTCGCTCACCGGCAATCCCATGTTCAACAGCGACATAGGCGGCTTCTTCTCGTCGGCCTACAACAACGGCGACTCATCGACCGGAGCACGCAACCCGCAGTTCCAGGAACTCTACGTACGCTGGCTGCAATTTGGTGCCCTGTGCCCCATGATGCGTAGTCACGGCACCGAGACCTACCGTGAAATATACTACTTCGGCAAGGCCGGCGAACCAGCATACGACGCCATAGCCAAGACCATCCGCCTGCGCTACAGCCTGCTGCCATATATTTACTCTACTGCATGGGACGTGACCAACCACCGCGGCACCTTCATGCGCGCCCTGATGATGGACTTCCCCAACGACTCGAAATGTCTCGACATGAACAACGAATACATGTTCGGACGCCAGTTGCTGGCAGCCCCTATAGTTGAAGCACAATACACTCCCGAGCAGCGTCAGCGCAACACCACAGCCAACTTCACCGAAGGCAAGTCAACGACCAAATACCTGCCGGCAGGTACACGTTGGTACGACTTCAACACCGGTCAGGCATACGATGGCGGACGCGAAGTGACAATCACCACCACCCTTGCCGACATTCCTCTGTTTGTGCGTGCTGGCTCTATCATGCCTATCGGTCCCGATGTGCAATACGCCACAGAGAAAGCATGGGACAACCTCGAACTGAGGGTATACCCCGGTGCCAATGGCGACTTCACGTTCTATGAGGACGAGGGTGACAACTACAACTACGAGACCGGTCACTACACCACCATACCAATGCACTGGGACGACCGCAGCCGCACACTGACCATCGGAGCACGTCAGGGCTCATACACAGGCATGATTACCAGCCGCACCTTCCGCGTTGTATTGCCAGGCAAGGCTGATGCAAAGGCTGTTTCCTACAACGGCAAGGCTGTAAAAGTAAAACTCTGATTAATCAAGAGTAAAACTCTCATACATCAAGAGCAAAACTCCCATACATCAAAAGCAAGTATCTGATTATTCAAAAGTGACACTCTGATAGGATTTATCCTACACTTTTTATGTTTTTTCCTGCAAGGGTACAAATATAATGTTGTACCTTTGCAGTCGAAAGAACCATAAAACAGTAGAATTATGAAGAGATTAACTACACTATTTGCAATGTTGCTGGCCCTGTCGTTTGTGGCCTGCGACGAAGATACCGAGACAGCAATCCGCCTCGAGGGCGAGTGGACCGGCGACTTCGGCATGTATTCTATAGCACAGCAATACGACCGTTATGGCCGTCCCATGTACGATGCATACGGATATCCGATAACCGTGACCTACGATGCCGAGTACTCCAACATACGGTTCTACTGGGACGGTGGCAGCCACGGACATGGCGAGCAGATTGACTTCTACCGGTATGGTCCGTATCGCTGGCAGAGCTATTATTTCGTTTGGCAGGTGAACAATGGTGTACTCTATATGAAGTACAACTACGACCACCAACTCGACTGCGCCATCTACGACTACTACATGGACTACAATTACTTCACAGGCCGCATAGGCAACTCGAATGGTGGATACACCAACTTCAAACTCTTCAAGCTGTCCGACTTCAACAGTTGGAACCGCTACGACCGCGCCACCTACTATGGCTACGAGTATTATGACGACTACATCGGCTACTACGTGAAAGGTCGCGACTCGCAGCCTCTTGCCGACACGGCACAAGATGTGGGCGAAGTTCGCATCATAGGCCGCGGAAACCGCTTTGCGAACCAGCAGCAGGAGGAGTAGACAGATTGTTGTTTACACACCTCTGTCCCTACTACGGTCAACAGGTCTTTTATATATATCTAAAAACAATGGCGACGTTGCCTTCCGACCCCTTTGGTCGCGGCAACGTCGCCATTATTATTTATCCCGAATCGGTCATTAGCGTTATGATGATAGTTTGTTAGCGCATAACTGGCTAATGGCCTGTTTGGTTTTATACTACATGCTACTTGCTTTTTCCTTCTGCATCGCTGGCTTCCACTATCTTCACCGTGGGTTTCCATGTGCCCACATAGCGGCACATATCGGCACCCATTGGCTGCACCATGATTTCGGCCTCGTGGTTCTTGTACACGGTCACTGCAAACCGGTAGTCAACCGTGAGATGGCGCATGCTGAACGCCACCACCAGTCCGTCACGTTTGCGCGTTGTTCCTATCTTCATGTCGCTATACTTGTGGTCAAAGTTCAAGCCGTCGGCATGGAATACGGCTGTGTGTACTTGTCCCAGGTATGGCAGATATACCATTGCAGAGTCTCCGCTCAGTGTGAGCGAAAACTCATGCATAGCGCCCACACGTGGTGCATATCGTTCTGGATACATTTCTTCGATTTCGACTTTGAAGTGGGTTGGAGTAAACCATTCGGTCGGCTCGTTTTGTGCACTCACTGCCAGCGAGCACATCATAATCATGCTCAAGACTACGTGTTTCATAATCATGTGTTTTTAGCAAAAGCGGTCACCCTCAATTCATGAGAGCGACCGCTTTGTAGCGAGAGTGGGGTATGATCCCACGACCTCCGGATTATGAATCCGACGCTCTAACCAACTGAGCTATCTCGCCATCCTTTTTTTGATTTGCTGGTGCAAAGGTACAAAATAATTAATAATTGGCAATTGATAATTGCTAAATATTTTTCGATTACCCCCCATTTTTTTTGGTTAAGGGCTATATTTTTCAATAATCACCGTCACTTTTAGTGGAAGAACATGTAGCTTATGATGATTGCGGCAACGATTCCTGCAAAGTCGGCAAGGAGTCCGCATGTCACTGCATGCCGGGTTTTCCTTATGGCCACACTGCCGAAATAGACTGCCAGAATGTAGAACGTGGTATCGGTCGAGCCTTGGAACACACATGCCAGCCTACCCACAAACGAGTCGGCTCCGTATTGCTGCATGGCATCCACCATCATGCCTCGTGCTCCGCTACCGCTCAGCGGTTTCATCAATGCGGTTGGCAGTGCTGCCACGAAATCGGTGTCCAGTCCGCAGATGCCTACCAGCCAGCCAATGCCGTCGGTCACGTATGTCATGGCTCCTGATGCTCGGAACACGCCGATGCCCACCAGTATGGCTACAAGGTATGGTATTATCTTTACGGCTGTTGCAAATCCGTCTTTTGCTCCGTCTATAAACGCATCGTATACGTTGACTCGCTGTTTCACGCCCGACATGATGAAGACTACTATGATTGTCAGCAGCAATATGTTTGCAAACTGGGTCGACACAGAGTTCATGGTATCGGCCGGCATACTACTCAGCCCCCATATCACAGCTGCCACTGCAGCACAGAGCATGAGCAGGAACAGTAGCAGCGGGCCGCTGAACAGGTTTATTCGTTGGTAGATGCTGGTCACAATGAGTCCGGCCAGTGTGCTGAAGAATGTGGCGAGGAGTATCGGCACAAACACATCGGTGGGTTGTGCAGCTCCCATCTGGGCTCTGAATACCAGTACGCTCACTGGTATCAGCGTAAGGCCCGATGTGTTGAGCACAAGAAACATAATCATGGGGTTCGATGCGGTGTCTTTCTTCGGGTTCAGTTCCTGCAGTTGCTCCATTGCCTTCAGTCCCATGGGTGTTGCTGCATTGTCGAGTCCGAGCATGTTGGCCGAGATGTTCATGAACATGGTGCCCATGACGGGGTGTCCTTTCGGTATGTCGGGGAATATTCGTGTGAGTATTGGCGAGAGCATGCGCGACATGAATGCTATGAGTCCGCCGCGCTCGCCTATTCGCATGATTCCCATCCAGAGCGAGAGCACTCCGGTGAGGCCTATTGAAATCTCGAATGCGGTCTTGGCTTGTTCGAATGTGGAGTCCATGATAGCAGGAAACACCTCGGCATCGCCTTGCCATATGAGGCGTATGAGCGCTACTATAAATGCAATGATGAAAAATGCAATCCAGATGTAATTGAGTGCCATGTTTTTTGTGATTGTGTGGTTAATGTTTTTATCGTGGCAGGGCTGAACGCGGCTTGTCATGGTGTGTGTCGGTTTTGTCGGCCTTTTGTCTGCCGCCCTTTTGCCTTATGCTCTGCAAAGTTACGAAATAAATCTTTAAGCCTGTCTGTTTTTGTGAATTATTTGCTGTTTCGGCTCTTATTTTTCTGTGTTATGGCATGTGCTACACAATAGCCGGTGGTCCACGCTGCTTGCAGGTTGAAGCCTCCGGTTATGCCGTCTATGTCGAGCACTTCGCCTGCATAGTATGTGTTTGGTGTCAGTCGGCTTTCGAGGGTGTTGGGGTTGATGTCGGTCAGTGGTATGCCTCCGCATGTCACAAATTCGTCGCGGTATGGGCTGCGTCCGGCTATGTCGTAGCGGTCGTTTGTCAGCAGGTTGACCATGCGGTTCATGGTGCGTTGGCTGATGTTTGCTGCCGGTTGGTTGGGTATGCCTGCCTTGTCGGTGAGGTAGGTCCACATGTTGGTTTGCAATCCGAATGGGTGCAGGTTTGATATGTGTCTGCCTGGGTTTTGTTGTATCAGTGTGCTGAGTGTGCGGCTCGCGTCGTCGGTGTTGGTGGTTCCGGTCCAGTTTATGATGAGCGGTGACTTGTAGTTTTGCTCGGCCAGGTGTCGTGCTGCATAGCTTGAGAGCCGTAGGGTTGCCGGCCCGCTCAGTCCCCAGTGTGTGATGAGCAGCGGTCCGTCGGCTCTGTGTTTTGTGCCTGGTATTGTCATTATGACGTGTGGCACAACGATTCCCATGAGTTTGTGCAGGCGGTCGTCGTCGATTCTCAGGGTGAAGAGCGATGGCACCCCCATGCGTGGCTGCCCGCCTGTGGTCACCACCACGTGGTCGAATCCCTGGCTGAGCAGTTGGGTGGGGTTGTCTATCCGGTGGTTGGTTATCAGGCGTATGTTGTGGCGGTGTGCTATTTGCATGAGGCATCCGGTGATGGCATGGCTGTCTTGTGCAGCGGGGAATATGCATCCGTCGGGTTCGGTGGTGAGTGGTACTCCGTGTTGTTCGAACCACCTGCATGTGTCTTGTGGGCCGAATGTGTGGAACAGACGGCTCATGAGGCGTGCACCGCGCGGGTAGGCTTGGTTCAGGTTGCTGATGGCTGCGAATGTGTTGGTGCAGTTGCAGCGGCCGCCGCCCGATAATTCGACCTTGCGCAGTGGCCGCCGGCTTTGCTCGTAGATGGTGATTTGCATGTCGGGGCACATCTCTGCCAGGTTTGCTGCGCAGAAGTAGCCGGCTGCCCCGCCGCCTATGATTGCTGTGTTCATTGGCTGCAAAGTTACGAAATTATTGATAACTGGCAATTGTCTGCTGCCTATTATTTGCATACGACAGGGGTGTAGGCACTGTGTTTTGTGCTTACACCCCGTGTCTGGTGTTTATGTATTGTTTAACTTTCTTTCTCTTTCTCGCGGTTTTTCTTGTTGTATGGGTTGTGTGTCATGAGTTGCACATCATCCTCTGTGTCCGAATGGGTTGAATCGTGGTGCTCCCCATGGGTTGAATCGTGGTGCCGGTGCTTCGGGGCGCAGCTCGTGCTGTATGTTCTCGATGGCTGCAGTCAGTGCCTCGGCGTTGATTTGTGTGCCGTTGATTACCACCTTGTTGCTCTGGCGGGCAGTGTTGAGGAGTTGGAAGAGTTCCTGCATGGTGAGGATGTAGTTGCTCTGGTAGTAGTTCTCGTCGGCCGATTTTGGCATCACGTTGACGGTTGTCTCGTTCATGCTCGATTTCAGGATGCTCTGGCCTTCATGGCCTATGATGTCGAAGCTGCAGTCAACCTTGTCTTTCGACTCTTCTATGATACTGAGGGTGAAGCTGTGGTTCTTCATGTCGAAGCCGAGGCCCACTTCCATGTTGGTTGTCACTGGTGAATAGTACACTGTTGTGTTCTGAGCGTTTGCACTAATACTTGCGATAACACTTGCGATTGCGATAACGATTGTCTTCATAATTTGGTTCCTTTCTTTTGTTTGTTTTTATTTGTTTTTATTATTTGTTTCTTGTCTTGTTGTAGGCGCTGTTTTTGTCGTCGTACATCTCTAAGACTCCACACCCCGCATTTAGTTTAGGGGGAAACTCCCCTTCTTTTTCCTAAACATTTTAGGGGTTTCCCCATTAAACCTTTTAGCACTGCGCCAGTCGGCACGCGGCGGTGTGTGTCTTTGCGAGGATATCCTTGACGCCCTGCGAGGATATCCTCACGGGGCTGCGAGGATATCCTCACGGGGTCGTGAGGATATCGTCGTTTTTACACATGCGCACTCGCGCATATACGCGCACTATAATAATAAGGAGGAGACAATATGGCATGAAACATCAGCACTTGTGTAAAAAACAGGGGCAAAACACAAATTAATTGTCATTTGCGAATTGTCAATTCTCAATTATTTCGTATCTTTGCCGTGCAGAAACCGAGCTGCAAATCTTGAACCGCATGAAGAAACTGATACTCCTCGACGCATACGCACTCATCTTCCGTGCCTATTATGCCATGATCCGGATGCCGCGCATCACGAGTCGCGGCATGAACACATCGGCTATATATGGGTTTGTGAATACCCTCGACGAGGTGTTGCGCAAGGAGCAACCCGACTATATCGGCGTGGCGTTCGACCCGCGGGGCGGCACTTTCCGACACGAGCGATACCCGCAGTATAAGGCGCAGCGCGAGGCCACGCCCGAAGACATACGCCTGGCGGTGCCCTACATAAAGCAGATACTCGAGGCATATCGCATTCCGGTGCTCGAAGTGCCTGGCTTTGAGGCCGACGACGTGATTGGAACACTGGCCACCAAGGCATCGAAAATCGACGACATGCTCACCCTGATGATGACCCCCGACAAGGACTACGGTCAGCTGGTGAAGCCGAACGTGAAGATGTTGCGACCGCGACATGCATCGAGCGAGCTGGAGGTGATGGGGGTTGACGAGGTTTGTGCGAAGTATGGCATACAGTCGCCGTTGCAGGTAATCGACCTCTTGGGCCTTATGGGCGATGCATCTGACAATGTGCCGGGCTGCCCAGGTGTGGGCGAGAAGACCGCCGTGAAGCTCATTCAGGAGTTTGGCGGCATCGATGAGCTCATTGCCCGTAAGGATGAGTTGAAGGGGGCGCTGGCCAAGAAGGTGGCCGAGGGCGAGGAACAGATACGCCTGTCGAAATGGCTTGTCACAATCAATACCGACGTGCCCATCGACCTCGACCTCGAAAGCCTCAGTCGCAAAGAGCCCGACATGGAGAAACTGCGGCCGATATACGAGGAGCTGGAGTTCAGAAGTAAGATAAAGTCGACTTCCATGCCTGCCATAGGGGGAAGGAGTGGAATGAATGGCGCGGGCGGACAGCTCGACCTCTTTGCCACTGATTCCGAGCCAGGTGGTTCTACCCATAAAGGGGCAGATATCAAAGCTACAGAGAGGGTCAACCCAGCTGCCGATATGGGCGAGCTCTTTGCCACAGCTACGACGAGCAGCATTGCAAGCACCCCACACACATACCGCCTGCTGCAATCGGCCGACGCGATACGACGATATGTCGACGAAACGAAGGACGAACCCATCATCTGCTTCGACACCGAGACCACCAGCACCGAAGCCATGACGGCCGACCTCGTCGGACTGAGCTTCGCGGTGCGCGAAGGCGAAGCGGTTTACATACCGGTGCCTGCCAACCGCACTGAGGCACAACAGATTGTCGACATGGTGCGGCCAATCTACGAAAACGCCACGACGCTGAAGGTGGGTCAGAATATGAAATACGACATCATGGTGCTGGCCAAGTATGGAGTGAAGGTCGGGGGCAAGATGTTCGACACGATGATTGCCCACTACCTGCTGCATCCCGAGATGCGTCACGGCATGGACTACCTGGCCGAGGTCTACCTCAACTATCAAACCATACACATAGAGCAACTCATAGGCCCCAAGGGCAAGAACCAGCGCTCGATGCGCGATGTGGCACCCGCCGACGTGTGCGACTATGCAGCCGAGGATGCCGACATCACGCTCAGGTTGATGAACCGCCTTGCACCCGAACTGCGTGAAGAAGGACTCGAAACCCTGTTCGACACCATCGAGATGCCACTCGTGCCCGTGTTGGCACAGATGGAGATGAACGGTGCTCGAATCGACACACAGTCGCTGGCCGAGACGTCGCGCGAATTCACACAGCGCATGGCCGACATCGAGCAGAAGATATACGAGGCAGCTGGCACCGAGTTCAACATATCGTCGCCAAGGCAAGTGGGCGAAGTGTTGTTCGAACAACTCAAGATAGCCGACAAGGCCAAGCGCACGAAGACAGGACAATACGTCACGAGCGAGGAGGTGTTGCAAAGTATGAAGGGACGGCATCCAATCGTGGAACTGATACTCGACTACCGCGGCTACAAGAAACTCCTGTCGACATATATCGACTCGCTGCCCGAACTCATCAACCCCGAGACCGGACACATACACACATCGTATAATCAAGCAGTAACCGCCACGGGACGACTCAGCTCATCGAACCCCAACCTGCAGAACATACCCATACGCGACGAGAACGGCAAGGAGGTGCGCAAGGCATTCATCCCCGACGAGGGGTGCCTCTTCTTCTCGGCCGACTATTCGCAGATTGAGCTACGCATCATGGCACACCTCAGCGGCGACCAACACATGATCGAGGCGTTCAACACCGGACACGACATACATGCCGCCACCGCTGCCAAGATATTCAAGAAGCCAATCGAGGAAATCAGCAGCGACGAGCGACGCAAAGCCAAGACAGCCAACTTCGGAATCATATACGGAATCACTACCTTCGGGCTTGCCGAGCGCATGCAGGTGAGCCGCGGCGAAGCAAAGGAACTCATCGACGAGTACTTCGCCACCTATCCCGCCGTGAAGGCCTACATGGAGAAATCGGTCGAGACGGCACGAGAGCGAGGATATACCGAGACACTGTTCGGACGTCGCTGCCATCTGCCCGACATCAATTCGAGCAACGCAGTGGTGCGCGGATATGCTGAGCGCAACGCCATCAACGCCCCCATACAAGGCACGGCTGCCGACATCATCAAGATTGCGATGGTGCGCATACAGAGGCGCATCGAGGCCGAGGGCCTGAAGTCGAAGATGATACTGCAAGTGCACGACGAACTCAACTTCAGCGTACCCACCGAAGAACGCGAGCAGCTGCAACGTCTCGTAATCGACGAGATGCAAGGAGCCTTCAAGATGAGCGTACCCCTCATAGCAGACAGCGGATGGGGCACCAACTGGCTCGAGTCACATTAGTGAGCAAAACCATTCAAAACAAACCAATACTAATCAACCATTTCAATTACATTATGAAAAGACTAATCACCATCTCGCTTATGGCCATAGCAGCCGTAAGTAGTGTGAATGCACAGAGCGACAAGTCGGGCTACCCAATCACACCCGTGCCGTTTACCGCAGTGAAGGTCACTCCAAATACCTTCTGGGGACAGCGCCTGCAGGCAAGCCGCGACGTAACAATCCCTCTCGCATTCAGCAAGTGCGAATCCGAACAGCGCTACCTCAACTTCGAACAGGCAGCCCAGCACATCCAGGACCCCAGCAAGACCTTCCGCGTGACCATGGGATACTCGTTCGACGACACTGACCCCTACAAGACACTCGAAGGTGCTGCATACCTGATGCAGACTCACCCCAACGCCAAAATCAACGGTACGAACATCGACAAGTACTGCGACAGCGTAATCGCAATCATCGCATCGGCACAGGAACCCGATGGATACCTCTACACCGCACGTACACAGAACCCACAGCAACCACACAACTGGGCTGGCACGAAGCGATGGGAACTTGTAGAAGACCTCTCGCACGAGTTCTACAACCTCGGCCACCTCTGCGAAGCTGCCGTAGCTCACTACAACGCAACAGGCAAGAAGTCGTTGCTCACCATCGCAATGAAGTATGCCGACTGTGTGTGCCGCGAAGTAGGTAGCAAGCCCGGACAGGCAAAGGTAGTCCACGGACATCAGATTGCCGAGATGGGTCTGGCAAAACTCTACACAGCTACTGGCGACAAGAAATACCTGGAGCAAGCCAAGTACTTCCTCGACCAACGCGGACAGCGCGACCCATCGTGGACACGCGGACGTGGAGGCATGCGCGATGCCGACGGATATCTGCACAAGATCGATGAATATGCACAGAGCCACAAGCCGGTGCTCGAGCAAGATGAAGCCGTAGGTCATGCCGTACGTGCTGGATACATGTATGCCGGTATGGCCGATGTGGCTGCCCTCACAGGCGATACTGCCTACATCCACGCCATCGACCGCATCTGGGAAAACATCGTAGGCAAGAAGTACTACCTCACCGGCGGTGTAGGTGCCACTTCGTCGGGCGAAGCATTCGGCGACAACTACGAACTGCCCAACATGTCGGCCTACTGCGAGACATGTGCTGCAATCGCACAGGTGTACCTCAACTACCGACTCTTCCTCCTCCATGGTGAAAGCAAATACTACGATGCACTCGAGCGCACACTCTACAACGGCGTACTCTCGGGCATCTCAATCGACGGCGGTAAGTTCTTCTACCCCAACCCGCTGCAGTCGATGGGTCAGCACCAGCGTCAGGCATGGTTCGGCTGTGCTTGCTGTCCGTCAAATGCCGCTCGCTTCATCCCTTCATTCCCTCAGTACATCTATGCAGTCAAGGGTAACGCCTTCTACGTAAACCTCTTCGCAAGCAACGAAGCAACAGTGAAGGTTGGAGGCAAGGCTCTCACATTCGTGCAGGAAACCAACTATCCTTGGGACGGCGACATCACGATGACCGTGAAGAAGACACCCGGACAGTTTGCACTCAACATACGTATTCCAGGATGGGTGCGCGGACAAGTGGTTCCAAGCGACCTCTATCACTATGCTGACGGCAAGAGCCTGAAGTATAGCATTCAGGTGAACGGACAAACTGTAGAGAGCGAACTCAAGGACGGATACTTCGTAATCGACAGCAAATGGAAAGCAGGCGACAAAGTGACCGTACACTTCGACATGGATGCCCGCCTCGTGCGTGCTAACGGAAAGGTAGCAGCCGACAAGGGACGTGCA
>JAFUSD010000004.1 GCA_017480685.1 Bacteroidaceae bacterium | reverse complement strand
GGCATGGCAACGCGCTTGGGGCTGTAGCCGATGAGCAGCAGGTTTTCGAGCTTCGTGCTGTTTTTCTCTACGAGCAGGTAGACCGAGAGCATGAGGATATAGAACGAGAGGATGCATATCACGGCTCCCACTGCCATCACTATGCCCACGATGATGCGCAGCAGGTAGGTGGTCTTGCTGGCGTCGAGTTTGTCGCTGTCGGTCTCGTATCCCTGGTCGGCTATGTAGGTGTTGATGCGCTCGTCGGTGGGGTTGTCGACCTCGAATATGAGCCTTGTGGGTTGTTGTTGTTTGCTTGCAGCATAGGTTTGGTTGGCCCATTGCATGAACTGCCACGGCACGAGTATGGTGTTGAGGCGGTTGCTGAATCCCACGATGCGTCCGTAGTAGTGTTTCGTGCCTTGGGTGGGCGAGCTGATGTCGATGCCCAGCCGGATGGCCGAGAGTATTCCTTCCGACAGGCGTGGCAGGCTGCGGCTCTGTGCAAATCCGAAGTTGTAGAGATCGAGGTAGTTGCGAGGCAGAATGATGGGCACTTCGTCAGAGCCATCGCTGTAGTTCCAATCTGAGGCATCCACATCGACAAACTCGTCGGGCACTGCTTCGAAGAACATCTCGGTCGAGAAGCTGGTAGTGTTGTCGAGGCTGAAGGTAGCCTTCACGTCGAAGTCGGAGGCGATGAACGCTCCTACACGTGTACAGAAGGATTGGCTTTCAAGGTCTTGTATCTCGCCTTGTGTGAATGCGCCCGAGCGTCCGGTGAGCGACGAGAGTGTGCTCACTGGTTTGTTCACTATGATGTAGGTCGACTTCATGAAGCTGTCTTCCGACTGATACACGGCTTTCACGTCGGTATAGAACTGCAGTCCGAGCATGATGATGGTCATGCCTGCAAGGTTGGCCAGCACAAATCCGAGCAGCTGCGGTATGCTTATGTGGCGGCGGAGTAGTTTCCAAACAAGTTTCATAGGCGTAATGTTTTGTCGTAGTTCAACTGCATGTGCTTACCTATGCTGGTCACCACCACGGCCGCTCCCTGGCGGCGTGCCTCGTCGGTGAGTATCTGTCCCACGATGGCCGAGTTGGTATCGTCGAGGTGGCTTATGGGTTCGTCTACAAAGATAAAGCTAAATGGTTGGCAGAGGGCTCGGATGAGCGCCACACGTTGCTGCTGTCCGAACGACATGCGGCCGACAAGTGTGTGCTTGCGGTCGGCTATTCCAAGGGCTTCAAACCATTGATTGATTTGTTTTTCCGACTGATAGTGGGTGAGTTGGTTCTTTATGGCGATATTCTCCCATGCGGTGAGTTCGCTGAATAGGCGCAGCTCTTGCCACAGCAGCGACAGGCATTGCAACCTCATCGTGGTCCATTCGGCCACACCAAGGGTCTTGATGTCGGTTGAGTCGAAGCTGATGGTGCCTTCATAGTCGCTGCGATAGCCGTAGATATAGCTGCATAGCGACGACTTACCGGTGCCTGAGTTAGCTTCGACAAGGTAGAGGCGTCCGCGCTCGAAGTTCACGTCGTGTTGCCATACATCGCTCTGTGGCTGTATGTCGGCGTTAGCAAACACCTGGGGTATCACGGCGTTAAGCGATATGCGGTCAATATGGTTCAGTATGTCGGGCATTGTATGTTTTTACGATTTACTGATTTACACATTTATCTATTGAAGCTCTGATCGTTACTTTTCCTGCATTTTTGCCATGCCCATCAACACGATGGATGGCAGCTGTTTCAGGAAGTTCTCATTCTTGTTCTTCATGTTGATCTCGAGTTGCAGCTGTCCGCTGCCTGCCGAACTGATCGTGAGTGTCGATATCGCGGGCTCCACAGTCGACAAATCGGCCATGATGAATAGTTTCTGTCCCTCCACACGACTTGCAAACGCGTTTTTGCCCTCTACTTGCAGGGGGCGATATGCCGATGTGCCAAGATAGAGTGTGTGGTTGTCGACAGCCCAATAGGCATCGATATTGTCGGCATGCAGGCGATATTGGTCGTTGCCTACCGATTGGAAATCAATGCCATAGTCTTTTGCCGACTGCTTCCAGTAGTCGACATCGGCCATGAAGTCGGTATTAGCCAGCCGTGCATACAAGCCTACCGAAGCAGTCTCGTCTTGCTCGGCATCGGTGGCGGCTTTCAGGTCGTTCATAGCTATCAGCACGTCGCCATCCACGGCACGTAGCATCTGCTCTACATCAATGCCCAGCCCCATGGCTATCAGTTGTTCCTTTATGCCTGGCAGCGATTTCATCACTTCGAGCAGACGTGGACCGTCGGCTCCCATCAGCATCCACAGCGCCGAGCCTCGCGGCACCATGTTCACCATGTCGGGGCCTATGGGTTTCAGCGCCTCGCCGTAGCGGTCGATTTCCGATTGAATCTTGGGGTTTGTGCTCGATATCAAGGCACTGATGGTTGTACGTCCTGCCTCGAAAGCAATACCTGCCGTCAGTTCCATGTCGTGCCATCGGGCTCCTGCCGGCATCTTGCTTTTTACGGCGCTTTTCATCTCGTCGGTCATCACCGAGGCATTGGCATACAGCACGATGTCGTCGCCACTGTGCTCGCTCATATTATTGAAGGCATCGGTAGCTGCAAACGAGTCGTCGAACGTGCAGCTCATGCATGCGGCAGCCAGCCGGTTATCGGCTGGATAAGTGATCAGCAGTGTGCCGTCGTTCCACACCATTGTCGCTTCTTGCATGATGGTGCTCCACGTCATGCCGTTGCGTTCGCGGGTGCGTGTGCATACACCTTTATCTACAAGCATATCGACAAATGAGTCGAGCATCGACTCGTCGTCCACCTTCAGGCTCAGCCCGATGCTCTCACCCCGTTTGAAGAAGTATGCAGGACTCGAGAAGTCCAGCCCCGACACCGATGGATTGCTGGCAAACTGAGCCAGAGCTTCGCCTGCACCGCCAAGGGCTGAACTATTCGTCAGCGCCGACAGCTGCATCTTCGTCAGCAGCGAGTTGTTGATTGCAGCTTTCCGTAAAATATGGTCGAGACGCACAGCAGCCACTGCCTCGGCATCAGCAGGGACAGCCATAACATAGTCGTCGACATTTTCATTGCGGCAACCAATCGTCGCCACGGCCATACACACAATTGCCACACAGCAGGCCAGACCGGTGGTTATACTACCCCTTATCAACTTCATTGCGTTGTCAGTCATTAATGGTTATAAATTCAACCTGCAAAGATACTAATAAAAAACGATACGGCAATCCGAAACCCCCACTTTTTAGTAATGAATACTGAAAAAGAATAATGAATAACAAATAATTCAACTTTCTGATGTAAACAAAGAACATCCAAAAACGGTCCCCTACCCCTTTGTCATCCCGACAGCCTCCGACGTAAGGAGTGAGGCTGGAGAGGATCTGTGACAGGCCGAAAGAAACCTCCCCCTGGTGGGGGGAGTGCGAGGGGGGGGGAGAGACACCAAGCCTTAT
>JAFUSD010000054.1 GCA_017480685.1 Bacteroidaceae bacterium | reverse complement strand
TGCTGCAACACAACTCGTTATTGGTGGAACAGCAACTGTAACTACAAATGGTCCAGCCGTAACTCTTACAACAAGTGCTGAAAGCATCGCTTCTGTATCTGGTAATACAGTAACAGCTGAGGGTGTTGGTACTGCAACCATTACTGCCACATGGTCAGAGGATGAAAACTATCAAGCTGGTAGCAAAGAATTTACAGTAACCGTTAAGAGAGTTGATGGTTTAAGCGAAGCTAATGCATTCACTGTGGCAGAAGCAAGAGCAATGATTGACGAAGGAGCTGATGCTGGTGCTACATATTTTGTTAAGGGTATCATTACTAAGATTGATTCATACAACTCAACATATTCTTCTATTACATATTGGATTTCAGATGATGGTATAACAACCAACCAATTCGAAATCTACGGTGGATTGGGATACAACGGTAATAGCACAACAGGCAAAAAGGCATTCACTGGAACAGACAATCTGCAATTGGGAAATACAGTTGTTGTGAAAGGTGAACTGGCAAAATTCGGCGCAACATATGAGCTTAACAAGAACAACGAACTTGTATCAATGACCTACAACCGCGCAACCACTGCTGGAAAATGTGGAACAATCTGTTTGCCATACAATGCAATAGTTGAAGGTGCAAAGATATATTCTCTTGCCGGTAAGGAAACTAAGGATGGTTTGTTGACAAGCCTTGTTTTTGATGAAGAAACCAGTATAGAAGCAGGCGTGCCATACGCATTCAAAGCAACTGGCACAGAGTTGAAAGCAACTTACACTAATAGTGATTATGAAGATGCAAGTGACTGGTATGGCTTCTATGGCACATACGAAGGCGTTGATGCTGGTGATTTCACAGTTAACGCTGGCAACCTCTACCTCATGACAGCTGATAAGGTGGTGAACGCAAATCCTGCCAACAGTTCTGTAGGTGCCAACCGTGCTTACTTCGACATGGCAAATGTAACTGAATATGACCCATCATCTCCTGTTAAGGGCATCCGCCTCGGATTTGACGGAACAGAGACACCAACTGGAATCACAGAGCTCACAAAGAAGACAGAGCTTACAGAGGGTGCTATCTACAACCTCGCTGGCCAGCGTGTGAACAGCCTGCAACGTGGTATCAACATCGTGAACGGTAAGAAGGTGCTGGTGAAGTAAACGGACCCTCTCCCCAGCCCTCCCCCTCTATGGGGAGGGAGACTGCGGGGACCACTATTCATTAATCATTATTAATTATTCATAAAAATCGACATGAAACAATATATCAAACCAATGACTGATGTCCATAACATCACTGTGAAGTCATCAATGATGGACATTTCAAAAGTAGGTGTTACGAATGAACAGCAAGTAAATGTTCAGGGTACAACCAAGAGCCGCGACGTATGGTCAGACGGCTTCTGGAACTAAAAAACGAACTTATAACAGCATAAAGCAGCTCCTCATTTGGATTATACATCCAATGAGGAGCATTTTTTTTGTTATGTAGAAGTGTATGTCGTATTCTTTTCGTAAATTTGCAGTTGTATACACTAATACACACGTTTAATCTATCATGAAAAAAATCGTATTTCATTGCATAAGTAAGTTGTGTCGGTGCGTAGCGCCATTGTTGGTATGTGTGGGTTCGCCTGTTTTGGTTATGGCTCAGGACGATGTGCTGATCGTTGATGCCAACCGCATTCGTGGAGCCTATGAACAGTTAGTGCCCGACATGGTGACAGCACGTCCCGATTGCCATTTCGAGGAGTTGCGGCGTACTGCCGTTGCCGATATCACATCGGAGCGATTGGCTGCCATCACCCGGCATAAGATGCTGAAGCGGCACCTCAGTTATGAGGAAGTATATCGACAGGTGTGCCGTTCCACATACGTATTTGGCAGGTATTATCGTTGTCCCGACTGCCACAACATGCATACCATGTCGTCGGCCACTGCTTTTGCATTGTCGGAAGATGGCATCATGGCTACCAATTATCATGTGCTGGAAGATGTGCTGACATTGCGTCGTGACACTACATGCAGCGACAGCGCATACTTCGTTGCCGACATGCAAGGTAATTGTTTTCTGCTGACAAAGGTGCTTGCCTACTCGCGTGCCGACGACCTCGCAGTTTTCCAGGTTGACACCCAAGGCAAGCGGATTGACTGCATACCCCTTGGGCGCACGGCGCCAACGGGCTCTCATGTAAATATCGTGGCCAACCCCGACGATTTGTTCTATGAATATACAGAGGGGGTGGTGACTCGTAACTATATCGAGAGCAGTCGCCGCCGTGAGCTACAACGCATGGAGGTCTCGGCAGGATATGCTGTGGGTGCCAGCGGCGGACCTATCGTTGACGATTGCGGAAATATGGTGGGTATGGTGTCGAGTACGAATACACTTTATTCCAATCCATACGGTCGTGACGAACATCGCGACCCGCAGATGGTGGTGAAGGTCTCGATTCCTGTGGCTTGTATGAAACGATTGCTTAGGATTGAATAAGCCCAGATGACTGATTGGGTAAAAAAAGTGGTCCTCAACTCGAGGACCACTTTTTTATTTGCTGTTTTGTATGTTCTTTATTTCTTATTTGAAGATGAGCTGAGCGAACTCGAAGAGGCTGCGACGCCATGTGTGCCACTCGTGTGCCGTGCCTTCCGATTCGTATCCAACTGCATTGATACCGATTGCCTTCAGGTTCTTGGCTGCTTCTACACAACCCATGTTCTCCTTGCCGCCGCCGCTCATGAAGAGAAGCTTGTTGGCCTTTGCAAAGCCTTCGGATGCTTTCACTTGGTCAACACTCCATGCTCCGCTGCTGAATGTACCTACGTAGGCAAACTTCTCGGGATTGGCCAGTGTCACCTCGCGTGCTTGCATGCCACCCATCGACAGACCAGCGTATGCACGATGCTGTGGGTCGGCAATCACGCGGTAGTTCTTCTCAACCATAGGGATGATGTCGTTGAAGAGTACGTTCTTGAAGTCGTTAGCAAAGCCGCCCCCGAAACCGCCGAAGCCACCGAAGCCGCCCTGACGCTGACCCTGTGCTGCTCCTTGCTGTTGTGGTTGTGCGGCACGTGCGTTGAGACCGTTATCCATCACTATGATGCAAGGCACTGCCTTCTTGGCTGCAATCAGGTTGTCCATGATTTGTGCTGTGTGTCCTTGCTGTGCCCAGCCATATTCGTTTTCGCCCATACCATGCTGCAGGTACAGAACGGGTATTTCTTCGTGGGATTGGTGAAGTACTCGTTTGGCAGATACACGAAGCAGCGACGCATCTGCTCTGTGTAGCTTGAGTAGTAGTAAACCTCGCTCATCGAACCTTGTGGCACGTTCTTCACCTGCCAGAAGTCTTGGTCGTCGGATGGTACTTCGATACCGCTTCCCCAACGGCTGGCTCCATAATAGTAGAGGCTTCCCGGATCAGGCACACTGGCACCGTCGATATTGAGTTGGTAGTAGTGGAACCCAGGGTCTTGAGGTGCAGATGTACCTGTCCACATGCCGCGCTCGTCTTTTGTCATGGTGTAGATTTTTCCTGCGATGTCGAGACCTACCGATGTGGCATTAGGTGCCATGATTTGTGCACGTACCTGACGTGCTGAGTTCACCATTGGGTACTGCTTACCTTCCTGATTGCTTACTGCAGGTTTGAAGTCTTCTGCTATTGCTGCTTCTGATGGAACTGTGGGGTTTCCTTGGCCACGGCCAAAACCTGCAAACTGTGCTGATGCTGTCAATGCAGCCAGAGCTGCCATTGTTGAAAGGATGATTCGTTTCATAATCTCATTTACAATTTACGAATTTACTATTTACTATTTAATTCTATCTAATCATTTATTATTTATATATTTCCTTCCGGATGGAGTTCCCCTCCTGCGAGGGCAGGGTGCAGGTTAGGGGAGGTTTAGAACGGGAATGCTGGTGCAGGTGCTTTCTCAGGTTCTCCAAATACAGATGCTTCGGCATCGTTGTCGTCGAGTTTGAACACCATGAACGATGGGTTCTCGGCTGTGCATGGCTGCCATACGCCACCTTCTGGTCCGTTCGGGTCGGAGTATTTGGCGAAGTTGGTCCATGCTGTGAGCATACGCTCGGCGAGGTCCCAGTCGCCTTGTGTCCACGGACGCCAGCAGTGTTTCAGCGACTTGAACACAAACCAGAGGTCGCTCGAGTGGAATGCTCCCTTGAGGCGTGCAGTCACTTCGGGATGTGAGACTTCTTCGGTCAGCGGACGTGCAAACTCGTAGGCCCATGCTTTGCCGCCCTTTTCCTGGCGCACCTTGCAGAACTCTGCTATGTTGGGTGCCATGTCGCCCATATCGTTGAGGGTGTAGCCTATCATGTAGGGTACGTCGGCCAGTGTGCCTTCGCGTGTTGCATCGTCGAAACTTTTCAGGCTTACGTATCCGTCGATCATCGGCATATACATCATGCCCATGCGCATCATGCCAAACCCACTGCCTGGCTGTACGGGGTTGGTCACTTGTGAATAGATTGTAGGCAGTGCATATACGGTCTCGGTCGATGCCTGACGCATCTTCTGCAGGTCGGTCATGCCTGCCCAGTCGAACATCTTCTTTGCATTGGCTTCAGCGTCTTCAATCGAACCTCCGCTGTAGCGTCCGCCACGCATAGTGCCGTCGGGGTTAGGGATGCTGAGTCCCTGTGCGCTCATGATGACAGCCTTGTGGAAGAGTCCGCGAGCCAGTGGTGATTCACACAATGTGCGCACACTGCCGCCACCTGCACTTTGTCCGAAGATGGTCACGTTGTCGGGGTCGCCGCCGAATTGTGCGATGTTCTCCTTAATCCAGCGGAGCGACTGTATCTGGTCGAGTATTCCGTAGTTGCCCGAAACTCCGTGTGGGCTTTCGGCTGCGAGGTCGGGATGGTTGAGGAATCCGAAGATGCCGAGACGATAGTTGATCGATACGAGCACCACATCTTTTGCTGCCCATTCTTGTCCGTCGAACTCGGGTTCTGATCCCCATCCTTCGCGGTAGCCTCCGCCGTGAATCCACAGGGCTACAGGCAGTTTCTTGTCGGGCTGTCCGGCTGCTTTGGTCCATACGTTGAGATAGAGGCAGTCTTCGCTATAGGGCGATTCGTCGCCATAACCCCATTCTGCTGCATATCCGCCCCAGTAGTGGAAAGCCTGATAGCCAGGATGTCCGAAGCGGTCGCACAGCATGGTGTCGTTCCATGCCACTACAGGTTGTGGCTCTTTCCATCGCAGTTCACCGATTGGTGGTGCTGCGTAGGGGATGCCGCGAAACACTAATACATCGGGATGGTCGTCGGTCACGACGCCTTGAATCTTTCCGCCTTCGATGGTTAACACCGGAGAGCTGGTGGCTGGGCTGTTGCAACTGAGCAATGCCAGTAACGGAAGAGTTAAGAACAGCTTTCTCATAATTGGTTGTTGTTTTTGTCGGTTTATGATTAGGTTATGATTCTCGACGGCAAATTTAAGAAATATATTTTTATTGACCAAACAAAGTTTGAATAAAATACGTGTTTTCTTATTTTATTCCCCTCGCGTTCAGTGCCTGGATGTATCGTCGTGCGTTATTTTATTCCCCTCGCGTACAGTGCCTGGATGTATCGTCGTGCGTTGGCCGTGTGTTCTGCATAGCTTACTGCGAAGTTATGTGTTCCGGAGAAGTCTTCCTTGGCACACATATACAGATAGTCGTTCCGTTCGTAGTTGAGCACAGCGTCTATTCCGGCTTTCGATGGTATGCGTATGGGTCCCGGAGGCAGTCCCTTCACACGATAGGTGTTGTAGGGCGACGTGGTTTGCAGATGCACGTTGAGCACACGTCGTATGCTGAAATCGCCTACAGCAAATATGACCGTAGGGTCGCTTTGCAGCAGTATGCCGCGATGCAGGCGGTTCATGTAGAGGCCGGCAATTCGGGCTTTCTCGCCGTTGTTGGCGGTTTCGCTGTCTACGATGCTGGCCAGGGTCACCACTTCGTTGGTGGTGAGGCCGATATCCTTTGCTTTCTTCAGGCGGTCGGAGGTCCAGAACTCGCGGTTCACTTGTGCAAGTCGTTCTATGAGGCGCTCGGCATCTGTCTCCCAGTATACTTCGTAGGTGTCGGGGATGAAGAGGGCGGGAAACGTCTCGCGTGTGTAGCCTTGTTGCTGCCACACGTCGGGGTTGTTGAATTGTGATGCTATTGTGACTGAGTCGATCATGAGTTGCCTGGCCAGATGACCGGCAAGCTGGTTGACCGTACGCACCGACGGCACCACCAGGCTTATGGGCAGGCTGTGGTGGTTGCGCAGGTTGCGAAACAGTTGCAGGGTGTTGAGTTCGGTGCTCACCTCGTAGCGTCCGGGGCGTATGCGGCTATCGTAGTGAGTATATGATGTGAGCCATCGCATGGCAGTCATCGACACATCGGCATCGGTCGATTCCACTTTGTGGTACACGCTGTCTATGGTGTCGTCGGTATCGATATATATATAGGTGGTCTCGGCGGGGTGGAGTGGGTGATAGAGCATGTGGGCAATACATGCTGCTGCTATGCCGGCAATGACTACTATTGCCAGACAGGCATATATAATTGTCTTACGTTTCATCTTCAATCAGTTTTATTCTATCGTTTTCGTTGAGCGAAACGATATATGGCCACGTATGAAAGCAGTATGACGTTCATCATCAGGGCATATACGATGGCGGGGATGGCTATCGTCTCGTTGTTGAGAACGAGGGGGCTGCATGCCACTGTGATGGCTTGTGCTGCATTTTGCATACCTACTTCAATCACGATGGTTCGGCGCTCGCGGCCGTTGAGTTTCAGGATGAATGCCAGGAGTGTACCGCAGAGCAAAGCTGTGATGATGAGGACGGTGGTGGTCAGTCCCAGGTTTGGAAACTCGCTCACTATAGTGGCTCGATGCTGAATGAAGAACACGGTGGCGAGCAGGATGAGGCATGGGAATGCGAGTCGGCGCAATATGCCATGCAGACGTGTGGCAATTGATGTGAAACGATGGGTGAGCCACATGCCTACAGCTATAGGTACGGCCATGAGCACTATGTTCTGCACCAGCAGGTTGCCTATGGGCAGATGGAGGTCGATAGCGCTGCCCAGTATTGACGACACCAGTGCCATGATGAGCGGACCGGTGAACAGGGTGATGATGCTCGACATGGCGGTGAGCGATACCGAGAGTGCCACATCGCCACCAGCCAGCATTGAAAACACATTGCTCGAACTGCCGCCAGGGCTGCATGCAATGAGCATGATACCGATGCTGAAGAGTGGAGGCAGATGGAAGGTGAGGACTATGCACCATGCAATGAGTGGCAGAAGCACGATTTGGCCCACAAGACCTGCAACTACGGGGCGCGGACGCTGAATGACTATGCGGAAGTCGGCTGGGCGCAGTGTGAGCCCTATGTCGAACATCAGCAGTGTGAGTATAGGCAGTACAATAAAAATGGTATTCATCGTTCGTTGCGTTCTAATATACAGGCGTGTGTGCCACCCCGTCCTATAATGACAAAGCGCTGATTAGTTGCTTGCATATATCTTCAGCCCACATGGCATCGGTGCCTGTGTGTATTCGCAGGTTCTTATGTTTAGTGTCGGTGGTGGATACGAGCAGCGAATAGTCGTTGGGCAGGTATGCTATTGCTACGTTCTTCACCGTTATGTCTACGATATCGGCAATGTTAAGGGTCACATCTTCGTATATGATTTCACCCTTATTGTCTTTACCGCCCGATTTATAGATGATGACCGCTCCCTCGGCTTCGTTGCCGCGAGTAGGGTCGCATATTATCACGTCGTCGGGTTCGCCTTTGATGCGTATGATTTCTTCTATGTTCATGGTTGTTTGCTGTTATAACAAAAAGCCCCCGCTTAGCGAGGGCTTTTCTGTATGTTGGATTACTTGTTGAGAGCAAGTGCTACGTTTACTGCACATGCAACGGTGCAACCTACCATAGGGTTGTTTCCGATTCCGAGGAATCCCATCATCTCAACGTGTGCAGGAACTGATGATGAACCAGCGAACTGTGCGTCAGAGTGCATGCGTCCGAGTGTGTCGGTCATACCGTATGATGCAGGTCCGGCTGCCATGTTGTCGGGGTGGAGTGTACGTCCTGTACCGCCGCCCGATGCAACGCTGAAGTATGGCTTGCCAGCGAGTACGCGCTCCTTCTTGTATGTACCTGCAACTGGGTGCTGGAAGCGTGTTGGGTTGGTTGAGTTACCGGTGATGCTGACATCTACGTCTTCCATCCACATGATTGCCACGCCTTCGCGAACGTCGTCGGCTCCGTAGCAGTTTACTTTTGCACGTGGTCCGTCGCTGTATGGGGTGCGCTTCACTACTTCCACCTTACCGGTGTAGTAGTCGAATTTTGTCTGTACGTATGTGAAACCGTTGATGCGGCTGATGATCATGGCTGCATCCTTGCCCAGTCCGTTGAGGATTACTCGCAGTGGGTTCTTGCGTACTTTGTTTGCCATCTCTGAAATCTTGATTGCACCTTCGGCAGCAGCGAAGCTCTCGTGTCCGGCCAGGAATGCGAAGCACTGTGTTTCTTCGCGCAGCAGACGTGCGGCGAGGTTGCCGTGGCCGAGTCCCACCTTGCGGTCGTCGGCTACTGAACCAGGTATGCAGAACGACTGCAGGCCGATACCGATTGCCTCGGCAGCGTCGGCTGCATTCTTGCAACCTTTCTTTATTGCGATTGCGCAACCACAAACGTATGCCCACTTAGCGTTCTCGAAGCATATCATCTGTGTTTCCTCGCATGTCTTGTAGGGGTCGAGACCTGCCTTCTCGCAGATTTCGTTTGCTTCTTCGATCGAAGCAATGCCGTTCTCGTTCAATGCAGCAAGTATCTGCTTGATTCGACGGTCTTGTGATTCGAATTTGACTTCTCTTATCATAATCTTATTTACTATTTTTCGATTTACTATTTACTATTAGTTTTAATTGTAGCATTTACAATTTGAACATTTCCATTCGGCACATCATATGTGTATCGGTTAAATTCCATTGATTTCTTTTGTTATCATCTTGTTCTTCATTGTCACAATCGAAGCAACGATTATTCGCAGCAGTTCGGTACATTCGTTGTAGAGGTCGGTCAGAAGTCCTTCCTTCACAAGTCCGCTTTCTCCTATCAGCTCTATCCAGTGTTGTGTCTCGTCGAGTTCTTCTTCTACAATTTTCAGTTTGTTAATGAAGTCCTTGTCCGATTTGGCTAAACATGCTGAGCAGTAGTTGGCATATGGTGATGTTCCAGAACGCATTATCTGATTGGCCAATGCCTTGGATGATGTTGAGTATGGCATGTTGTCCACCAACTTTATTATCCTCAAGGCAAATTGTTTCAGCCTAAACTTCAATTCAGATTCGGTCATGCTTTATCGTCTGTACTTCCGTCTTGTGAAATGACAAAATGTGGAATGACTCAATACTATTATATAATGGTCAATTGTAAATTGTCCAATAGTAAATGAGACTATTCTTTACGTGGGTCGATTGATTTCACTGCGCCTTGTTCGGGCTTTGTGCGGCCGTATGTGCCGGTCACGCTCTTGAGTGCTTCGTCGGCTGGTACGCCTTTCTTCACTGCATCCATGAACTTGCCCATGTGTACGAATTCATATCCGCATACCTGGTTGTCGCTGTCGAGATACATCTTGGTGATGTAACCCTCGGTGAGTTGCAGGTAGCGAGTGCCCTTGGCCTTGGTGCCATAGAGTGTACCACACTGTGAAACGAGTCCCTTACCGAGGTCTTCGAGGCCGGCACCGATTACGAGTCCACCTTCAGAGAAGGCCGACTGTGTGCGTCCGTAAACAATTTGGAGGAAGAGTTCGCGCATTGCGGTGTTGATTGCGTCGCAGACGAGGTCGGTGTTGAGGGCTTCGAGGATGGTCTTGCCTGGCAGAATCTCTGATGCCATGGCAGCTGAGTGGGTCATGCCCGAGCAACCGATTGTTTCAACCAGACATTCTTCGATGATACCGTCTTTTACGTTGAGGCTCAGTTTGCAGCAGCCCTGCTGAGGTGCACACCAACCGATACCATGGGTCATGCCCGAAATGTCTTTAATCTCTTTGGCTTGAATCCACTTTCCTTCTTCTGGAATGGGGGCTGGTCCGTGATTAGGGCCTTTAGCCACGCAGCACATTTCTTGTACTTCTTTTGAATAAACCATAGTTTTTTCTTACTTTGATGTTAGTTAGTTTGAATAGTTTTTACCTATTTACATTATTTCCCTGCAAAGGTACGAAAAAAAAATTATACAGCGTCTATTTCTTACTATTTATTTTGTGTCGGTTCGGAAAAAAGACTATGAATACTCATACAACTGTATGTGCAGTATCTTCCATTGTCTTATTCTAAATAAGGTTGACACCAAAGGTTTAATATTATGGTGAAACAACATCACAGTCCGAACGGCTCGAACTGTCA
>JAFUSD010000053.1 GCA_017480685.1 Bacteroidaceae bacterium | reverse complement strand
CATCACCATTAGCAAACTGATGGAGACCGGCCACACTGAAGCTGTTGGTGAAGACTTCCTTCACCGTACCCACCTCTTCACCCAATGCCTTGGGTGTATCAAACGAGAATATGCCGGCATTGCGGCCATGAAGGAAATAGTCGGTGAATCCACGATTGAAGCTCTTGTGCACGTCGGGGGTGAAAAGCAGTTCTACCTTGCCATGCGACAAACGCTCATAAGCCGACGGTGAAGCATCCACAATCGAATTCAGCTGCTCAGAATAGGCCGCCGTCACATTCTTGACGTAAGCCATGTCTTTCAGCCGCCCTTCAATCTTGAACGAAGAGACACCTGCCTCAATCATCTCGCCCAGATGGTGGATGAGGCAAAGGTCTTTGAGCGACAAGAGATGTTTGCCTTGCATCAATACACGTTCTTCGACATGGTCGCCCTGACGATGCTGCTCTATGAGGTCAAACTCCATGCGGCACACCTGGGCACACTCGCCACGGTTGGCACTGCGGCCAAAGAGGAACTCACTGGCATAACAACGCCCGCTGAGGCTTACACACAGAGCGCCGTGTACGAAACACTCAAGCTTCATGTCGGGGCATGCCTGATGGATTCGTCGTATCTGGTCGATTGTGAGTTCGCGCGCCAGCACCACCTGCCGGAAGCCCATATCGTAGAGTTGCTGCACGTGTTCAGGAGTCCGATTGTCCATCTGGGTGCTTGCATGGAGCAGAATGGGGGGCAGGTCGAGCGAAAGCAGACGCAGATCTTGCACTATGAGTGCATCGACATCAATGTCGTAGAGTTGGCTGATGAGTTGCTGCACATCGTCCAGCTCATCATCGCGTAGCAGGGTATTTATCGTGACATATATCTTGGCACCAAACTGGTGTGCATACTGCACCAGCCGCCCTATATCCTCGACACTATTGCCAGCCGCAGCGCGTGCTCCGAATCGTGGAGCACCGATATAGACCGCATCGGCGCCATGCCTGATGGCCTCGATGCCTATATCTGCTGTGCGTGCAGGCGATAAGAGTTCGAGTTTAGTCATGTATATCCTCTATGTTGTATGGAGTTTCCTGATAGACGTAGTAGTTGAGCCAGTTGGTGAACAAGAGGTTGGCCGTTGATCGCCATCGCACGATTGGCGGATTGTCGGCATTGTTGTCACGATAGTAGTTCTCGGGCATGTGTATGGGCAGGTTCTTGCTCAGGTCGCGGCGGTATTCGCCGTCGAGGGTGAGCGGAGCATACTCTGAATGTCCCGTAATGAAGAAGTCGCGGCCTCCGCGTGCCATCACGATGTGTATTCCAGCCTCGTTGCTCTCAGATATGATTTTCAAATCGGGATGAGCTTCTACGGCATCTTTCGGCAGAGTGATATGTCGGCTGTGTGGTACATAGAATTCATCGTCGAACCCACGGAAGATGGGCAGTTTGGGGTCTATGGCATGGTGGCGGAATACTCCGAACACCTTCTCGGGTGTGGCTTGCTTGGGTATGCCATAGAAGTGGTAGAGCCCTGCAAAGGCAGCCCAGCAGATGTAGAGTGTGGAGGTGACATTGCTGTGAGCCCAGTTCATCACTTCCTGCAGTTCGGCCCAATATGACACGTCCTCGTATTCCATCTGCTCGAGCGGAGCCCCGGTGATGATGAATCCGTCGTATTTTTTGTGTCGCATGTCGTCGAAATCGTGGTAGAACGCCTGCATGTGTTCAACCGGTGCATTCTTCGACGTGTGACTCTTTATCTTCATAAACTCAATCTCGATCTGCAAGGGCGAGTTCGACAAGATGCGTACGAAGTCGGTCTCGGTGGTTATCTTGATTGGCATGAGATTGAGTATAGCAATGCGAAGCGGACGAATATCCTGGCCATGAGCACGCGTGGTGTCCATGACAAAGATATTCTCCTTCTTCAGCAGTTCGATGGCTGGAAGCCTATCGGGTAGGTTTAATGGCATCTTTGATTAATTGACAATTGATAATTGACAATTGATAATTGATAATTTAACGCTGCACGAGCCAAGGCTCTGTGCTTACCAGATGTTCACGCGCTTGTCTTTCGGTATGAACATAGGGTCGTCTTCGGTGATGTTGAAGGCTTCATACCATGCATCAATCTGTGGCAGTGCACCGTTTACGCGCCATTCGCCGAGCGAGTGTGGGTCGGTGGTGGTGAGCTGACGGATGTTTTCCTCAGTAATGTTCTGTGCCCACACGCCAGCATAGGCAAGGAAGAAACGCTGTTCGGGAGTGAGCCCATTGACTGTAGGCAGCGGATTGTCCTTCGTAGCATTCTTGAACGCAGTGTATGCAATCTTCAGGCCTCCGTGGTCGGCAATGTTTTCACCTTGTGTGAGTTCGCCGTTTGCCATAAGACCTGGCAACACTTCGATGCCGTTGAAGAAGTCGACCATAGTCTGTGTGTGCTCCTTGAAACGCTTGTCGTCGCCTTCTGCCCACCAGTTGTTGAAGTTGCCATCCTTGTCGAACTGACTTCCCTGGTCATCGAATCCGTGAGTCATCTCATGTCCGATAACCACGCCGATAGCACCATAGTTGAATGCATCGTCGGCACTCATATCGAAGAACGGATACTGGAGGATACCGGCAGGGAAGCAAATCTCATTGGTAGTTGGGTTGTAGTATGCATTGACTGTCTGAGGGGTCATATACCATTCTTCGTCGTCGACCGGCTTCTTGTAACGACGCTCTACTTCGTCGCGATTTGCCCACTCCGACACGTCCTTCATCAGTTCGTAGAGTGTCTTTGATGGGTCGATAGTGAGTTTGCTATAGTCGCGCCACTTGTCGGGATAGCCAATCTTCACGTGGAAGGCATTGAGTTTCTCCTTTGCACGAATCTTTGTAGAGTCGCTCATCCACTCCTGCTGGTCGATGCGCTCGGTGAGTGCCACCTGCAGGTTCTTCACGAGTTGCTGCATGCGTGCTTTGTTCTCGGCAGGGAAGTACTTGTTGACGTAGAGTTCGCCCACTGCCTCGCCCAGGATGCTGTTGACGGTGTTGACCGAACGCTTCCAGCGCGGCTGGATTTCCTGACGTCCCGACATCACACGGCCGTTGAAGTCGAACGATTCAGCATAAACGGCGTCGCCCAGAGTGCTGGCAGCGCTCGAAAGCAGGCGCCACTGCATCCAGTCTTTCAGTGCCTGTTCGCTGGTTTCGTTGAGTATTGCAATTGCTTCCTTCACTGCCTCGGGCTGACCTACTGAGAGTGAGTCGAGGTCAGTGATGAGTTGTGACTCGAAGAATTCGTCCCAGTCGAATCCCGGATAGTCGGCCTTCAGGGTGGAGAATGCCATCTTGTGGTAGTTGCTTGCAGGGTCGCGCAGTTCCACACGGCTGCGTGAGCCTATTGCCATGCGGGTTTCGATGGCCATCACAGCCTCCATCTTGCGTGTTGCATCTGCGTCGCTGTCGCCCACAAGGCGGAACATGTTGACTATGTGCTTGCGGTATGCATCACGAATCTTCTGCATAGCGGGGTCGTCTTTCACATAGTAGTCTTTGTTGCCGAGGGTGAGTCCACCCTGACCAATCTCTACCATGTTTTCTGTGCTGTTCATCATGTCGGCACCGATGCCAGAGCTGATGATGTGGCGTCCGCCTCTGAGTTGCTCTGTGTTCATGAAGCTGATGATGGCGTCACGACCGTCGAGGTTGGCTATTGCCTGCAGGTCGGGCAGGATGGGTGCCACTCCGTCGTTGTTCTGTCGGGTTGAGTCCATCATCATGGCATAGAGGTCGCCAATCTTCTGAGCCAGTGTTCCAGGCTTGTTATCGTTGGCAGCCAGTTCCTCGATGAGGGTACGAATCTGCTCGCGGTTGTTTTCAGCCACGGCATCGAAGCTGCCGAAGCGTGCATACTCTGGCTTCAGCGGGTTGTTCTTTATCCATCCGCCACAAGCATACTGATAGAAGTCGGTACCGGGAGCTACAGAGTCGTTCATGTTCTCCATCTTGATACCGATGCCAAGCTGTTGTTGGCATGCAGTCATTGTAAGTGCCATTGCAATTACTGATAGTTGTTTTAGTTTCATAATCTCATTTACTATTTAACCATTTACTATTTACTATTTAATTCTATTTGTTCATTTACGATTTGGCAATTTATTTACGATTTGACGATTTACTATTTACTATTTATGTACTATTTAATTATTTAGTTATTTCCTTCCGGATGGTATCTTCTCCCCTTTGGGGAGATAAGAGAGAGGTTTATCATCCCCCCTTGGGGGGATAAGAGGGGGGCCTTGGGAGGTTATTCCATGAGTCGTTCCCACTCGGCCATTGCAGCATCGAGTTGTGCTTGCAGCTGGGTGTATTGCTCCACGAGTTGCATGTCGTTTTTCGTAGTCAGCGTCTGCTCTATCTCAGCAATCTGCTGTTCGAGTTGTGTCACCCTGTCCTCACATTCTTTCAGCATCTTCTCCTGCTTGGCTTTTGCCTTGGCTTCTGCTTTGGCAGCCTGCCACGACTGCTTCGACTGGCTTTGCTGCTCCGTGTCTTTCGGCTCGGTGGTTTCGGGTTTGGCCGCCCCCGTGCGTGTGGTCTTGGGCTTTATGCTTATGGTGCTTCGCTCTATGGGTTCAGTCACCCGTTGGTTGCCGAAGATGTAGATGCGGTCTACCAGTCCGTCGAGGAAGTCGCGGTCGTGGCTCACTATGATGGCCGTGCCGTCGAAGTCGCTGATGGCATTCTTCAGCACATCTTTCGACTGCATGTCGAGGTGGTTGGTAGGTTCGTCGAGTATGAGCAGGTTGACGGGTTGCAGCAGCAGTTGTATCATAGCCAGTCGGCTGCGCTCGCCGCCCGACAACACTTTCACATACTTGTCGCTTGCCTCGCCTCCGAACATGAAGGCGCCGAGCAGGTCGCGCACCTTGGTCCGCATGTCGCCAGTAGCCACTCTGTCTATAGTATCGAACACGGTGATGTCGCCATCGAGCAGTTGTGCCTGGTTTTGGGCAAAATAGCCTATCTGCACGTTTTGTGCTATCTTCAGTTCACCATCGAACGGTATCTGTCCCATGATGCATTTCACCAGGGTCGACTTGCCTTCGCCGTTGTTGCCCATGAATGCCACCTTCTCGCCGCGACGTATGCTGAGGTTCACATCCTTGAAGATGAGGTGATCGCCGTAGCTTTTACTCACGTCGGAGCAGATGACAGGCCAGTCGCCGCTGCGCTGACATGGTGGAAACTTGAGTCGCAACATCGAAGTGTCGACCTCGTCGATTTCTATCGGCACTATTTTCTCCAGTTGCTTTATTCGGCTCTGCACCTGGTTCGACTTCGTGGGCTTGTAGCGGAACCGCTCGATGAAGTCCTTGATGTCGGCTATCTCTTTTTGTTGGTTCTCGTAGGCGCGCAGTTGCTGTTGGCGTCGTTCGTCGCGCAGGGTGACATACTGGTCATACTTCACACGGTAGTCGTTTATCCTGCCACACGTTATCTCGATGGTGCGAGTGGTGACGTTGTTGATGAATGCGCGGTCGTGGCTCACGAGCATCACGGCCTTGGCCGATGTCTGAATAAACTGCTCCAGCCACTGTATCGACCCTATGTCGAGGTGGTTGGTCGGCTCGTCGAGCAAGAGCAGGTCGGGGTTTTGCAACAGTATCTTTGCCAACTCTATGCGCATTCGCCATCCGCCCGAGAACTCGCTCGTGGGGCGGTCGAAGTCTGCACGGTGGAAGCCGAGACCCGTGAGGGTCTTGTCCACCTCGGCCTTCATCTGCCACTCCTCGATGTGTGTGCCTTCGTAGGCCAGTGCCGTCTCGTCGAACACGGTGCGGGTGTCGCTCACCTGCATCACCTGCGGCAGGTAGCCCACGGTCATGCCTGTAGGACGTGCCACCACTCCGCTCGTGGGTTGCTGCTTGCCTGCAATGATTTTCAGCAGGGTCGACTTGCCGGCTCCGTTCTTTCCCACGAGGGCAATACGGTCGCGCGGATTGACCACGAAACACAAGTCGTTGAGCAACGGACGTGCACTGAACTCAACACATAGATGTTCTATAGATACCATTCTCTTTTATATAACAATGTGCAAAGTTAGTAAATAATTGATAAATGGCAATTGATGACATGCGATTATTTGATGTAAAACATCAAAAAAAGCAGAAACACCGAGGGTTTGGAAGCAACAAGTGTAAGACCCACCACATCTGTGAAAAAAAGCGAGGATATCCTCAACAGGCTGCGAGGATATCCTCAACGGACTGCGAGGATATCCTCAACGGGCTGCGAGGATATCCTCAATGGGCTGCGAGGATATCCTCGCAAAAAAGGCTGCATACGGGCATGCATGATGCGTGTGACATTAAAAAGGCAGAGCCCCTCTCCTCCGCCAGAGGAAAAGGGCTCTGTTTCATTCTTCATACTCGCATGCCGGCTACATCAAACATCGAAGCCGGGCACTGCGCCACGCCTTACTTGCGGGCGGCATTGAGGAAGTCGACCATCTTCTTCAGGTTGGCCTCATCATACATGCCCATACCGTGACCACCTTCGGGCACGAAGGTTGCTTCGGTCTTCACGCCTGGGGCCTTCAGCAGTTCGTAGAACTTCTTGCCCTGGCAGCAAGGCACCACGTTGTCTTTCTCGCCATGGAAGATGATGATTGGTGGGTCGTTCTTGTCGACGTATGTAAGTGCGGTAAGGCTGCGGAACTTGTCGGGTTCGTCGCTCAACTTAGCGCCACCCAGCAGGATGGCTTCAGGACTGGTTTCGCCAAACGACATGTGTTCGCCGCAATCCATGTCGGTGAGGTCTACAGGACCCGACCAGTCGCATGCTGCATTGACCATGCTGCTCTCCTTGGTATAGTTGCCGAGGTTGCCTTCGAGGT
>JAFUSD010000052.1 GCA_017480685.1 Bacteroidaceae bacterium | reverse complement strand
GATGAACCCTGTAACTTGCATAGTTCACGTTTTTCATTTTCACGTCCGATAATTATAGTGATACATGATTTTAATATTTCCGCTACAAATAAAGCAAATAAGTTGCTATAACCAGCGGAAAAGTGTATTTTTCTTTGTGTTTCCGCTGAAAATAGAGTATTTTTAACATAATTCAAAATTCAAGAAGGCTGTTCTTATTCTAAATTATGTATAACTCTGATGGTGACAACTTACATCTGTACTTTGCTTCGTTCTCGCAGTTGTAAGGGGCGTCCTAATATGACAATAACTTTCGTTTTAATCATTCTGCTTCATTTTAATACACCATTAAAACGATGCAAAAGTAAATCTGATAAGGCTAGAGGTTTTCCTGTTAAACCTCCGCCTCGTTCTCTACAACCTTGCCGAAATCACCGGCAAAGGACAAAGAACCCAACACAAAACCTAAACAACATCTTTTCTTTCAAAATTGCGAAAAGCTGCAATACCTTTAATTGACAATTAATTTGCCTGATGCCCCCTCTGAAGAGGATTTGATAATTGACAATTAGTATACCGAGATAGTGGATGACCAAACGCTGAATGGGTGAAATAAAACGTGCAAGGTGTAACTTCTTATTTTTGACAAGCTATGCTTTCACCGTCTTTCAGGAGGATGACGTTCCATTCGTCGCCAAATAGTTTTGCAAATGCATCGGGGTTGTCGGTGTGGATGGGGATTATTGCTTTGGGATTGAGCAGACGCAGAACTTCGTGCATGCTACTCATGTCGATGTGTCCGCTGGTGTGCAGCTCAATATAATCTGTACCCAACGACTGGGCAAGCTTTTCATTGTATGCCTCCTTCGTTTTATCAACATATCCATTCCACATCGACAAATACTTCTGCTTCTCGCCTGGCAGTTTCTCTATTGCATCATCAAAATTCTGTTTAGAGCGCGCAATAAGAACGCATCCCTTGCGCAAGACTGTATTTACAAATTTCTCGTTGAAGTGCCAGGACAAGACCTTTGGTTTGTGTGCTCCATATTGATATAATTCAGACTTCGTCCACATGTCACCGCTATTTACCACGGCATCCATGATGCTCATTTGGTATTTATCGACAAAGAATGGCATGCCAGCCCTCAATGCAGCATGATAGAACGAGAAGAGACGGTCGATGTTGGTTGACGAGAGATATACGATGTGCGATTTCTTCTGCTTCAGATACTTTTGGAACTCTGTCTGCAGCTCTCTCTCAGTCATTGATGTGGCATCCTTGCGACTGACGTTTGTGCCTTCGCACACCACATAGTCGATGTTGTTGGCATAAATCTTCAGCAGCTTGTCTATCTTCCTACTCCTGAATCCATGGGTGCGGAAGTCGCCGGTGTGATACACATTCACTCCGTCAGCCTCGATGCGGAACGCGTATGCATCGAATGCCGAGTGGTCGATATTGATAGCTGTAATATTGAACGGCCCGATGTCGAATTTGTCGCCGGGAGTGAAGCAATGAGCCCCATTGAGCATCTCAATCACCACCTTTTGGCTTTTATCCTTATTGGATATATGCTTCAAGTATATGTTTTGGATATCACGTCCCAGCTTGCCCATATATATTGGCAGTTCTTTCGGCAGTTCTTTTATACACCCGATGTGGTCGCCATGATAGTGTGTGATGAGCAGTGCGCTCTTCGATATATCGCCTTTCGTAAGGCCCTCTATCTCCAGCGCACCCGTATGCTTACTGCCCGGCAGTTGTTCGCCAAAATCGACGAACAACCGCCATCCGTTACTCTCATATTCTGTTACGCATCCGCCTATTTGGTCGGTACCACGATGAATGGTTATTTTCATGTTAATCTTTAAGCTGAATTAGTGCATTATACAAAATGCACTTTGGTGCTTCCATTCCTATTTCCTTTGCCCTTTTAATGGCTTTTTGCATTTCGTCATCAAGTCTTTGTTTTTCTTCCTTTCCCCGATATGCAGAAATAATCATCATCTTAGGCTTATCTCCAAAGTTGAAATCCTTGGGTTGACCGCTAATCAATCCTAATTCAGTTTTATTATCAATGATAGATTTTACATCATTGACAAGTGAAACACATGCTTCTTTTTTTTGAATGATTTCGTATGTCTTGTTCACATGATCAATAATGCCAGATTTACCATCTGTGGCTTCAGTGCCAACTTTCAGCTCCGCAAGATATATGTCATTGCATCCATGTTCGTTCTTTTCAGTGTCAATAATTACAAGATCTATTCTAGTCCTACTAATACGTTCATTTTCCTCTATCCCTTCTTGAGAAAATTGCCACTCCATATCAACAACAAGATATTTATTATCAAAAGAGCGATTTCCTAATGCTATATTTTGCTGAAATGAAAACTCTGTCCCTTTTTTATAGAAGTATGTTAGTTTTTTAGCATCTCTAAAATACTTCCGTATTAGTGTTATTGAACGTAATTTCTTTATGTTTTCAATGTCAGCAGAAGGCCTTTCTTTGTCAGGATATTTGTCATAATACTTCTTATCAAGCATTGTTACCTTTTTTTCACCATTAGAATTAATTGACGTGGTGAGAATCTTGTCTTTATGATAATACACCTTTGCCTCATTATTCAATCTCATCTCCAAGGATAACTCAGGATCTTCTTTAATGGCTTCTAGCAATGTTTTAAAAACACCATTCTTATAAGCTTCTACGTGCTCTGGGGTTATATACCTCCCTTTTTGTTCCGCTTTCATGTTTATTTGTTTATTAATTGTTAATAATATGGTATGTTTTTGTGTTATACATGTAATATACTTTCCTCCCCCTCATCATACCTCCCCAATGCTTCAGCCAGCCTTTTCTTTACTTCATTCCTCAACGCTGCTGGTTCGAGCACCTCCACAATTTCGCCCACCGAGAGCAGGCGGGTGGTCAGTTCGGGCGAGAGACGCAGCTTGTATTTATACTCTGCAAATTCCTGATATTTATATCGTCCACGTTCTTGCGAAGAATGTAGCTGACACATCTCGAGCTCGTCGATAAGGGTTCCGAATACACGAATCTTCACATCGACCGGCTCTGATGCTAAATCGACCGTAGCTCCTATCGTATCTTTGAAGTATTCCTCGGCTCGGAAGTCGTCGGGGTATTTATATGGTTGCTCTGTGATTTCCATCTCGAGGATGGTGTAGAGCGGTATGCAGCAGATGCAATCGTGTTCCACATCCTTCCCCAAAACATACCACACCCCATCGTGCACCTTCATGGCATACGGTTGCAGCCGCAGGGCTGTGCGATTGCCATATATAGGTTGGTGTTCGAGTTGGATTTCACGACGGTTTTGCAGTGCTTCAATCACTATCGGCAAATAGTGAATCTTTTTTGCAACCGGTTCGAACACAATGTATTTCCTCATGTTGTGACCAGCAACGAGCATATTGGCCACACTGAACGACTCGATGAGCCACTTGCGTATCTTGTCGGTCTTCAGTATGTCGGGATTAGCAATATAGTATTTATGACCATTCGATGCATCGCATGCTATCTCAATGCCAAACAATTCCTCGATGGCTGTACGATGTTGATGAAACGTGCGTAATGGAAAACTCTTTCCATCACCCAACTGGCTCTTGACCCACTCGCGATCGATTTCGTTGTATGTTAAGGCTTCTTTGGTATTAAGCAGGTCGACCAACCACACGTAGCGGTTGAAAAGTTTTGATTGCATACAGGTATTATTTGCATTGCAAAGGTACGTATTTTTACTTATAAAACAAAAAAAAACACATAAAAAGCCGTACCTGTGCCGAGTTTTTGCATACTAAAGTGCCCTTTTTCGCTGTTTTTGCAAAAATCCTTCGTATAAATATAGGCACGTGAACGCAACAAACAAAAACGAAAAGATTATGAAACGAAACAAAAAACGCCAGGCTGAACTCAAAGCCAAGACACAGTCGTCATCGCTCGAATTCCAAACCATGTGGGGAGCGCGCAAAAAAATGGCAGAAGTGAATGCGGAGGTCGAAGGCCGCATCAGGGAGGAATTGCAGGTACTGAACAACATGGGGGTGGCGGGCGACATGCTGACTCTGAAGACCCTATTGGATGACATCCAGCTCACGATGGGCGCATCAGCCGAGCACTCGCGGGGCATACTGGCAGGTAGCGTGGTGGCTTATTGCTTAGGACTGGAACCCACCAACCCCTACGAGACCGGCGCCGAACTCGACCCGCAGGAATTCCGTCCGCCCCTCCAGCTCACCGTCAGCTACGACAACGAGATCAGAAACCAAGTGGTGGACCACCTGAAAAGCAAGGGCTGCAACGTGACAACCTACCTGGGACAACCCCTGCTGAAACTCCCCAACATCAAACTGGTAAACCGACGAGTGGTGAAGGCCTGAGAGCCTTCCACTCTCCACAAAGAAACAAGAAATAAAATAATCAACCATAAAACAAAAAAAGAATATGAATAACAAGAATCACAACGAACTCAACGAAAGCCGCCACATGATCAAAAAAATCGCAGAGCAGTACCAAAACCAAGGCCTGACACAGGAGCAACTCATCGAAAACGGATTCAAGGGCCTGCTCAAAGCCGCCGACCATTACGATGAAAGCAAGGGCTACTCGTTCCTGAGCTATGCCATATGGTGGGTAAGACAAAGCATGCTGCAAGCCCTGGCTGCCGTGAATCGAAGCGACGAAAACGTGAATCACGACGCGCTGACACCGCGCGAACAAACCATCATTCGTGGCATCGAGAACGGGGAAAGCATGGAAAAAATAGCCAAGGATTTAGGGCTGACCGAGCAGCGACTGATGCAATTAGTGAACCGCATAAAATACAAAACCGCAGAAAAATAGGCAACAAGATGCATCTACCAAATCTCAACGAAACACAGTCGAAACGTCTGCTGGAGCTTTGCCGGCAGACGTGCGACATAGACACTGTAGCCATCGATGATAAAAAGACTTATCACATGATTTCGGATGGTGATACCGATGGTATATTCATGATGGAAACGGAATGGATAAAATATGATTTGCGACAAATAAGGCCCGCAAACATAGAAGAACTCACAGCCTGCATGGCTCTCAGTCACAGTGTACACATGAACCCATATATATATCCATACTTGAAACGATCGCGTACGAAATATATCGTGTTTCCTATATACAAGAAAATTGAGGCCGTTGAAGATATATTGCGCGACACACATGGCATGTTGCTCTATAAAGAGCAAGTAGGGAAAATTGAAGATGTGATTGAAGAAATGCCCGACGATGTGAAACTATGCTATAAGACAGCCATAGCAACTATAGAGGAAGAAATACAGGAGAGAAAACGCACAAGGACAATCAGCAGTCATGACTACTTCTACAAACGTGCGGTTTTTTGCTATAAGCTGGCATATATGAAAGCCAACTATCCCTATTTATTCGATAAATTAAGAAAACGCGTACTTAATATCAAAGAATGAACATGCCCAGAATCACCCTCATGAACGGTAACCAGTTGGTTTGCTTTCCGAAAAAAGAACTGAACACATCTTACGAAAGTGATTGCCTTATGCTGGATGCAACAGGACAATATCTGTCGTTCGGAAAGAAGCGGAAACATAAAATACGCCCCCACGAACAGCCGATGCAAGATGCATTATTTCAATCCAAAGCTTTCTTTTTATACAAAAACCGGGAGCAGATATTTCGTGACAGCAGGATGTTTCTTGCATCGGTTCCAGTCAAGAACGAATTAGCATATATCGGTACCAACGGATTCAGATTCCCAGTTTTAGGTGCATATTTGGAATGGTGGGAAAGAAACAAAGAACTGCTTACAGCCGACAAGGATGGTGTGCCAGCATTGATATTTCAGTTTGCAGGCAGTCCGTTGTCGGGAGTTAACATATGTCATGCCGTGTATGAGGATGGAAACACAAAACAAGTGTCGGTTGCCATGTTCAACAAAGTGTGGCAGAGTTTCTACTACATCAACCACAGATACGCTGGAGCCGTTCAGCAATGCGATTCATACACATTGAGTAAGGTTCTCGTATTATTAAAGGAAAGTAATAATAGATACAAACAATAAGGTTATGAATAAAACGATTCTTACAATCATGTCATTTTGCTTCTGTATATCGGCATTTCCGCAAATAGATTTTATTACAGTAGCAGAAGGACTGACAACTGTAGCAGCATCTTCACTATTGAAGAAGAAAGGAACTGCAAAACTAAAGACAATTGAGTTTCCGACACAAGGATACACCATCACCGGATACATTGCCAATGGGGCCTTAAGCGAAGGAACAAATGCTCAATTCTTTGATATCTCGTCATCGGTTCCAACACTCATACTGGATGGCAAAGTGGCTTACGTAGCAAACAGATTGGTAATTGATGGAATCAGATATTGCGATACGCAATCTGGTAACGTAAAAATACATGGGACATTCTATGTCTGTAACATGGACGACTTCAGAATGAACTACAAAACCAAAAAAGCAGGTAAGTTGAGAATACAGATATCAGAAGTCAAGACATTTTATGTGGAGAATGGGCCTGCAATATCTATGAACCTGAAGGACAGGGACCCCATATTGGCATCATGCCCAATGCAAATTACCTTAAGTCGCGACAACGGAGAACTGATATATACCGTTGAACATAACAACAGCCAGCCAAAGACAAGGCAGATACTCTATGTAAGGGATAATGAGACTTTATCGGGGGATGATATATTTAGTATCAGAAAGATTTATGAAAACTGTCGTCATGCACGATGGATGTTTGGAAATGGAGACTATTTTGAAGGGACAATAGTAAATGTCATTAAGGACGATACGATTACTTCGACGGCAACAGCAGGCGTGATGAACTACGCTAACGGAGATAGATTTGAAGGCAATGTATCTGCAAAAACAATAGGACCGTTTTTCATCGATGGAACAACATATTTTGACGATGGTACCTCGATTAAAGGCAACTGGCTCAGTGAATACACATTGCCCGATTATCAGTGGGCAAAAATATATGAGCAGAATAATCCTTCCAGTGCCAGGCTCCTTGCCGAGAGACTTATGATAGATAATGAACGTCAAAAGAAACAGGCGGCATATAATGCACTGGTTGAGCAAGTGAAGGCTCTTGGTGAGACAAAATACCAAAAGGCCCTCAAGTTGTGGCGAAACAGATTTTTGAAAAGAATAGAAAACGAATGTTGGGTTTCCGGCTCGTCAATAATGGGAAGCATTATGGTGGAGGGAGTTGTAGGAGAAGTTACCAACAAGATTAGCATAACCACATCATTAGCTCCTGTGATTCTCGAAGCCACACGCTACAGGCCCACGGCGCTGAAAACAATTATAGACGAAATGACAAAAGAGGTGGAGAAGGACGTAATACCACTGGCTCTGCCAATAGAACTCGAATTGGAAAAGCAACAGGAGGCATTATGAGAAGAGGGGATGTCTTACTCAAGTGGTATTTCTGGGTGCTGCACAGCCAGAGGGAGGTCTTTCTGTGAGAGGTAGAACAT
>JAFUSD010000051.1 GCA_017480685.1 Bacteroidaceae bacterium | reverse complement strand
TGGTATAAATGTTTTACTTTTTCAGAGTGAACTGAAACACCAGTCCTCCTTCGTGTGGGCATTTGGCTGTGATGCTGCCGCCATGCAGTGCAACGGCGTTTTTCACGATGGCAAGCCCGAGGCCGGTACCGCCCATGTCGCGGCTGCGGCCTTGGTCGATGCGGTAGAATCGTTCGAAGATTCGTGGCAGGTGTTCTTCGGGGATTCCCGTTCCGTTGTCTTTGAATGTGAACAGCCATTCGTCGCGTTGTGCCTTGGCGGTTATCTCGATTGTCTTTCCTTCGCCTGCATAGTTGATGGCGTTGTCAGTAAGGTTGCGGAATATGCTGTAGAGCAGCATGCGGTTGCCGCATACCTCAAGTTGCTGTGGCAGGTTGTTGTGCAGGGTCATGTGCCGCCGCTTCATGTTGAGGGCTGTTTCTTGTGCTATATCATCTACGAGTGCTGTGATATCCACCTGTTCCTTCTTCATCATTTGTGGAGCATAGTCCATCTTGTTGAGGGTGGATATGTCGTGCAGCAGTGCGGTGAGCAGTTTGGCCTGTGAGTGTGTGCGCTGTATGAACTGCTGGCGTGTGTCGTCGGTCATGTCGGGGTTGTCGAGTATTGTCTCGGTATATCCCAGTATGCTTGCCACGGGTGTTTTCAGTTCGTGTGCTATGTTTTGTGTCAGTTCGCGTCGCATCTGGTTTTCCTTCTCTGCCTGTTCGCGGCTTATGCGCTGATCCATCCGGCGGGCATATCTGAAGAGCAGGAAGGCGAGTCCGCACATCACGATGAGGGAGAACAGCAGCAAGTGCCAGTCGCTCTCCTCGTTGAATGGCGTGATGACCTTGCGGTCGTAGTCTTCAAACAGGATGAATACTGCGGCGTATACGAGGAATATGGCCATCACGCTCAACCACATCTTGTGTCCTTCGCTTGGCTTGTGTTTCATGGTTCTTCCTCCTCTCGGTCTGTGTTGGTTTGTGTTGTGGTAAAGCAATATCCGAATCCGGTGCGCGATATCAGGCAAGCTCCGTATCGGTCGATTTTTTTCCTCAGTCGGGCTATGTTTACATCCACCGTGCGTTCTATCACCACCACATCGTGGGGCCACACTCTTTCGAGCAATTCCTGGCGGGTGAACATCTGGTCGCGGTGTCCCAGCATGAGGCATAGCAGTTCGTATTCAGTGTGTGTAAGGTCGGCCTTGCGTCCGTCTACGGTGACGGTCTTGGTGTTGGTGTCGATTTCCAGCCCTTCATATTTCATGCTGTTGTCGGTTTCGAGGGGCTGTGTGCTGCGTTTCAGCACCGCCTTCACACGGGCTATCACTTCGCGCACCGAGAATGGCTTGGAAATATAGTCGTCGGCTCCGAGGCCAAATCCGTGCAGGGTGTCGTCTTCGGTGTCTTTGGCTGTGAGGAATATGATGGGTGTCTGTGCCGTCCGCGGGTCGGCCTTCAGTTGTTTTGCCAGGTCGAAGCCCGACATGCCGGGCATCATCACGTCGAGCAGCACCAAGTCGCAGCCGCACACCCCGTTTTTCAATGCTTCTTCGGCCGAGTGGGCTGTGGTGGTGCTGTAGCCGTTGGCACGCAGATTGTACGCCAGTATGTCGCACAAGTCGTGTTCGTCGTCAACTATCAAAATGCGTTTCTGTTCCATTCCGAGTGCAAAGATACGCATTTATTTCGAAACGGCAATCATCTTTATTGCCCAATCCTTGCTTCAACCACATTCACCACATAGTCGCCCAGCTTTTCAAGGTCGTTCACCATGTCGGTGTAGAGCGTACCTACGGCATAGTTGTACATGTGGTTGTTCACTGCCGTGATGTTGTCGTCCTTCAGTTTTTGTCGCATCACGTTGATGTCGTTTTCTATTCTCAGCGTCTTGTCTATGCTTATTGTTTCTGTCTGCCCGTCCATCACCAAGTTCATCTGGGTCAGTGCCTTGTCGGTCAGTGCGGCCATCTCTTTCAGTTTGGTGTTAATCATCGAGCCAAACTCCAGTTTGTCGCGTTGTCGGTGGCTCATGGTGCGTGCCAGCTTGAAGCACACGTCGCCAATCGATTCCAGCTCGCTTATCTCGCGCATCATGCGGCGCACTTTCTCCTTCGTCTCGTCGCTCAACCGGTTTTCGCCCACTTGCTGCAGGTAGTTGGCTATCTCGATTTCTATCTTGTCGGTCGCGTCTTCTTCTTGCTCTATGTTGTTGTATAGTTCGCTGAAGGTACGCTCGTCGGTCACGTTGAGCAACTGCACCACCATGCCGAACATGGCCTGCACGCGCTTGCCGAATGCCGCCGTCTCCTTCTGTGCTTGCAGCACTGCTATCTCAGGCGTCTGCATCAGGCCGCTTTGTATGTATTGCATGTGGAGGCCGCCCTTTTCGGCTTCTGGTTTCTCTCGTATCACGAAACATACGATGCGTTCAATCTGTGGCACAAACCAAATCAGGATGAATGTGTTGGCCAGGTTGAAGCATGTGTGGAATGTGGCCAGCACTACGCTCAGGTTTTCCACGCCTCCTCCGACTATGTTGCACACTGCATCGACAAACGGATGGAACACGAGTAGCATCCAGCACACTCCGAAGAGGTTGAAAAACATGTGGGCAAATGCGGCACGTCGTGCCTGGGTCGATGCCGAGAGTGCAGCCACGTTTGATGTCACCGTGGTGCCTATGTTTTCGCCCATCACCAGTGCGATGCCTTGGTATATGGGCAGTGCTCCGCTCGAGCAGAGTATCATGGTGATGGCCATCACTGCTGCCGACGACTGCACACACATGGTCAGCACTCCGCCCATGAGCAGGAAGAGCAGGGTGGTGCCGAAGCTGTCGGGGTCGAACGAGGCGAAGAAGTTGAGAACCGACTCGTTTTCACCCAGATGCATGTCCATGCCCGTCTGGCGCAGGGTGCCGAGTCCGAGAAACAGTATTGCTATTCCGAAGAGGAACTCGCCCGTGGTGCGGTGTTTTTTGCGGTAAATCAGTATCAAGGCGATGAGGAATACGGGGTAGACGATGTCGGTCACGTTGAACGAGAATCCGGCCGACATGATCCATGCCGTGAGTGTGGTGCCTATGTTGGCACCCATGATTATCGATATGGCTTGTGCCAGGGTGAGCAACCCTGCATTCACAAACGATACGGTCATCACCGTGGTGGCTGTCGACGACTGTACGGCGGCTGTAACGCCCACACCGGTCAGCATACCCGTCACGCGGTTGGTGGTCATGCGTGCCAACACGTGGCGAAGGCTCGGGCCTGCCAGTTTCTGCAAGCTCTCGCTCATCATACGCATACCGTAAATCAACAATCCAAGCGACCCTAACAGTTGCAGGGCCGCCGCGAAATAGTCTTGGTCATTTTCCATTGTAATCCATATATGGTGTTAGGTAGTAATGTGTCATTACTGTTTTTCAGGATGCCCAGAAACAAAATAAATGTAACTTTGCATCCGCAAATGCGGTGCAAAGTTACTACCAATCCACGACGTGGAGAAATAAATCGTGTTACGATATTGTTACAATTGCGCGGAGCGGACCATCTGCTCTCTGTCTTTGAGGGGTCAGACGGGTGGATCCATCTTTATCAGCTCCATCAATGGCGGTCCGATGATGTATACCACGGTTGCCACGACGGTGATGACGCCAAGCACTGCGGTATATACTGCGGTCATGAGCGTCACCTTCCACACGGTGCGCCACAGGCCGAAGCCGCACAATTGGTAGTAATCGTATACCAGGATGATGAATGCCAAGGCCGTTGGCAGCAGGTAGGGGTAGAACTCCGACTCGGTGATGACTTGTGTCACCAGCGTGTAGGGTATGGCGATAAGCATCATCTGGCAGTCGATAAACATCTGTACGTAGAGGTTTTCGATGAGGGTCATGCGCCCCAGTCGTGGCGAGTTGTGGAACACCCAGCTGGTGATGAGTATGACAATCAGGTTGGTCAGCAGCATCGAGTATTCCAGGTGGGCATGGCTCCATGCCTGCATCTGCTGCACGGTAGCGGTCAGCGAGGTCAACTGCTCGGTCATCAGTTCGTTCATCATCTTGTCCAGCTCTGCATTCTCGGTACTGACGGCAGTGGTGTCGGTAGCTGTTATTACTTGTTCCTTCTTCATCAGCTCGGCGATGTTCGGTGTCGGCTTGAAGTCGATGTTGCATAAACTCACCATGATTGAGAACACCACACACAGTGCCACCAGCAGTGCCACCGGCGGGAAGTATGCCTGGCTCTTGCCCCTCAGGTAGTCGCCAATCATATAGCCAGGGCGCCACAGCAGGTGCCACATCGTCTGGAAGGCGTTGCGGTTGCCAAGGCCCCACAGGTCCATCATGTTCAGGCCCACGGTCTTGGGGGTGAGGCGGTCGCGCCCGTCCTTCAGTCCGCATTGCGGACACAGGTTGCCCACATACACCTCCTTGCAGTAGGGGCATGTGTGTCTCTCCAGGTTCTTCTCTATGTGGGGCTGATAGTGTTGCTGACGCCACTGCAGCCGCAGCAACCAACGTCGTATCTTACGTATCATGCTGCAAAGTTAGCAAATAATAATGAAACAGAAAAGAAACACGAAAAAAAAGAGGACCCTCTCTGTCCTTCGGGAGGGTGAGAGGGTCTGGCCCGTGGCTCCCTACGTCACCACCAGCCAAATTGTGTCGCCTTTCTCGATATGTTTGCGTATCCATATCATGAGGTCGGTGAACACCTTGCGCGACCAGAACACATGCACCTGGCCCAGCTTCTCGTGAATGGTGCGCTCCGTGCCCACCAAGATGCAGCCTTGAGTGTCTTTGGGGAAGTTGCCCACATGTATCTCCACCATCGTGAAGTGGGGCACGCCAGCCAGCAGCGCCACCTCCTCCTTCTGTCGGGGCGAGTAGTAGAGCGACAGCCGGTAGCGCCCGCAGGGTATGGCCGTGTGGCCGCGCAGTTTCTTTTCTGTGGTCCAGTCTATGGCATGGGGTTCGAGGGTGAAGCCGCGCACGGCTCCGTCGTCGGTGAAGAAACGTCCGCTGGTCGATTCCTTCAGCAGCGTGTCTCTCACTATCGTTATGTATCTTTCCATATATATATATTATATTAAGGTGTTGAACCAGCCACTATCGGTCGTGGTTCAGAAAGTGTGTACCCCTCGGCACTGCGGTGCGCGCTCTCCGCCCCTCGGGCTTTCCGGCTGCAAAGTTCGCACTTTCCGGCCACCTGTCAAAACAAAAACAGTAGCCAGCTGTCGTTGAAGACCACTGGCTACTGCTTCGTGTCTGGCGGTGAGGATATCCTCTCGGGACTGCGAGGATATCGTCAACGCCTCGCGAGGATATCCTCAACATCCGTTGAGGATATCCTCATTTTCTTTCCCCCTCGCACTCCCCCAGGGGAGAGTTCCCATCCTGTTGAGGATATCCTCATTTTCTTTCCCCCTCGCACTCCCCCAGGGGAGAGTTCCCATCCCGTTGAGGATATCCTCATTTTCTTTCCCCCTCGCACTCCCCCAGGGGAGAGTTCCCATCCTGTTGAGGATATCCTCACAGAATCATGCATTGATGAATGCGATGAGCGGACTCAGCTCGTCGTCGAAGAACTGATAGTTCATGTAGCGGTTGTATCCTGCGCGGTTGCCTATGTCGCCAAACTCGGCTGCCACGTCTCCATACGATGGGCGTGTAATCACCCCTGCTGCCATGGCGGCACGCATCACCATCGCCACCTCCTTGCCGCGTTTCCCGTCGGTGAGGCTGTGCAGACGTCTCAGCACCACGCTGCGACGGTCGGGGTCTACCACACATGCAGCAAACTGGGGCACTGCCTTGGCCGAGACAGGACGGGTCAGGCGCTTCATCCTGCTGCCGTCTACCTGGCTGCGCAACTTCGACACTATGCCAAACTCGCGTCGCCACAGCTGCTTCACCGCAGTCATCACCACACCGAGCACACGCATTTCCATCGAACCATCCACTCGTGTGGGCTTATAGCCCTTGCGGCTGTTGGCAGGCACCAGCCACACCACGTCGCTCTGGCGCTCGTCGCGATAGAAATAGCGCAACATGGGCACACCGTCGACGTAGGCCGCCACGATGCAGCCGTTGCTGGGTTCTACCCTCATGTCGAGCACCACCATGTCGCCTTCCGTAATGCCCGCATCGACCATGCAGTCGCCCACCACCTCGGTGGTGAACGACTCCACACCGTCGGCATGCAGCAGCTGCAAGGCATCGGTCTGAGTGTACTCTATGTCGCCAGGGTCGACACCCTGACCCGCATGGATGCGATTGTCATACACTCGTATCTCACGACCATCATTCAGCACCAGCCGACGCAAAACAAACTCTGGTTTCTTTGCCATAAATAAAATGTGATGTAAAGCCAAAAAGAAGGCACCTGCCTTGTGGGATTTCTCATTACAACAAGTTTATTCTTATAACAAACTAAACAAACTGTTGCATGTGTGGCGGCAGGTGCCTAAAATAGATGCATATATTTGCCAACAGGTGGCATACGGAAGAGTCTGATTCAACTCTTCAATTGTCAGGTCTTTTCTCAGTTCCAGTAGCCGTCAGACCATACGTCGCGCTCCTTGGCGGCGCCTTCCACGGTCTGCTTCGTGTTATCTACACCTACTTTTGAAACTGTCTGCATGTAGACGTTCATTGCGATGTTCTGTACATCGGTTGTTGGTTTGATATATTGTTTCATAATCGCCTTAATTTAATGAATAATTAATAATGAATAATGAATA
>JAFUSD010000050.1 GCA_017480685.1 Bacteroidaceae bacterium | reverse complement strand
TGTCGGGATAGTGGCAGGCCACATACTCAACCAACAACACATAGCAGAAAACACCTTTGTAATGAACTTCATCCAAGACTTCGGACTCATTCTGTTTGTCTATGCAATAGGACTGCAAGTGGGACCGTCGTTCTTCACCTCGTTCAAGCAAGGCGGTATAACGATGAACATAATAGCCGCAGGAATCATCGTGCTCAACATTGCCGTCATGCTCACACTATACTACACATGCTGCGACACCTCCAACCCCCAATCGCTGCCCATGATGGTGGGAGTGCTGTGTGGAGCAGTGACCAACACCCCCGGACTCGGAGCCGCCAACGCAGCACTCGAGCAGATAGGAGCCGACAAACTGGGAGGCACACTGCCAACCATAGCCAACGGATATGCATGCGCCTACCCACTGGGAGTTATCGGAATCATAATGAGCATCACACTCATACGCGCCATATTCAAGATAAACATAAAGCACGAGACCGACAACTACAACGCCATGCACAGCAACCAAGCAGCCGTGAAACCAAGGATAATGAGCATCGAAGTGGCCAACCCATCAATAAACGGAAAGTCGATAATGCAGATACGGCAATACTCGGTGCGCGACTTCGTATGCACCCGATGCCTGCACGAGGGACACGTGAGCCTGCCCAACAAAGACACACTGCTCTACACCGGCGACCGCCTCTGCATCGTCTGTGCCGAAGAAGATGCTGAAGCCATCACCACATTCATTGGCAAGACCGTCAACGTAAACTGGGAAAAGCAAGACACACCGATGATGTCGAAACAACTGCTCGTGACACGAGACAAAGTAAACGGCAAGACCCTCGGCAGCCTGCACCCAAGCAGTGTGTACGGAGTCAACGTGTCGAGAATATTCCGTTCGGGCATCGAACTCTTTGCCAACCCCAACACCACACTGCAAGTGGGCGACAAACTCGTGGTAGTAGGCCCTGAAGATGCCATACAGATGTTTGCAACAAGCATAGGCAACCACCGCTCACGCCTCGACAAACCCAACCTCGTGACGATATTCATAGGCATATTCCTCGGTATCATATTCGGCAGCCTGCCGTTCAACATACCAGGCATGTCGATGCCCGTGAAACTGGGATTGGCCGGCGGACCGCTCATCATCGCCATCCTTGTAGGACGTTTCGGCTTCAAGCTGAAGCTCGTGGCATACACCTCAAGCAGCGCATCGCAGATGATACGCGACATCGGGCTCGTACTCTTCCTTGCAAGCGTAGGCATCAAGGCCGGCGGCAACTTCATCGAGACCGTCATGAACGGCGGACTCATGTACGTGCTCTACGGATTCATCATCACCACACTGCCACTCATCATCATGGGGTGCGTGGCACGCATGTACTACAAAGAAAACTACCTGCTCATCATGGGTATCATGGCAGGCGCCACCACCGACCCGCCAGCACTGGCATATACCACACAGACAGCCAACAACGACATACCATCGATAGGCTACTCTACAGTATACCCGCTGTCGATGTTCCTACGCATCGTAACCGCACAAGTAATCATACTAATGCTATGTTCATAGTAACCGCATTCATACTCGGACTACTTGCCACTGCACTCAACCCATGCCAGATAGCAATCAACGTGTCGGCACTGACATACCTGAGTAACAAAAGCAAAAATAACGGCGAGCTGATACGCAAAGGCATATTCTACTCAATAGGCAGAATGACAACCTACACCGTATTAGGACTTGTACTGCTGGTGCTATGGCAAAAAGGCATCGACACACAAAGCGTGAACAAACTCCTAAGCCGAGGCGAAGACCTGCTGCCATATATATTATTAATAATAG
>JAFUSD010000049.1 GCA_017480685.1 Bacteroidaceae bacterium | reverse complement strand
ATCGTCAAATCGTAAATAATTCGTAAATAGTAAATCGTCAAATCGTAAATAAATCATAAATAAATTGAAGATTGTAATTCTCGACGCACATACCGTCAATCCGGGCGACCTCTCATGGCATCAGCTTGAAAGCCTTGGTGAACTAAAAGTATATGCACGCACCAATCCCGATGAAGTGGTGGAACGCTGCACAGGAGCCGAGGCTGTGCTTACAAACAAGGTAGTGCTCGATGCCGACATACTCAACCAACTGCCACGCCTGGAATACATCGGTGTCCTGGCAACTGGATATAACGTAGTAGACCTTGAGGCAGCCACCCGGCAGAGCATCGTAGTGACAAACATTCCTGCCTACAGCACACAGAGCGTTGCACAAATGGTATGGGCTCACATCCTGAACATTGTGAACCGTGTGGATTATTATGCCAGAGCAAACCGTGATGGCCGATGGAGCAAGAATGCCGACTTTTGCTACTTTGACTTCCCTCACACAGAACTTGCTGGAAAGACCATCGGAATCATCGGACTTGGCAATATTGGTATGGCAGTGGCACACATTGCACTGGCCTTCGGAATGAAAGTAGTGGCATACACCTCGAAATCATCATTGCCCGACGGCATCCGCAGTGTAAGCATCGATTCTGTATTCAGCCAGAGCAACATCGTAAGCCTACATTGCCCGCTAACGGCCGACACGCTCCATCTTGTAGACGAAAGACGGCTCAGCCTCATGCAACACGATGCGATTTTGATAAATACCGGACGTGGCCCATTGGTAGACGATATTGCCCTTATCCACGCTTTGAACGAAGGACGACTTGCTGCCTATGGGGCCGATGTGCTGACCAAAGAACCAGCAGAGACAGACAACCCTCTGATTCATGCCACAAATGCATTCTTCACTCCACATATAGCCTGGGCCACAACCGAGGCTCGCCAACGACTTGTCAACATCTGTGCCGCAAATCTGCGTGCTTTTATCGAAGGCAAGCCGCTGAATCAAGTGAAATAAAACAAACGAAAAGGATATAATAAGTGGGCACCTGTTTCAATCAACAAGTACCCACACGAAAAAACAATTGATAAAGTGAGAAAATGTATGTTCGTTTTCTTCTTTTTTCTTACATATATTACTCGTGCCGTATCATTCGGCTGAATTGGTGTTTCAGAATGGTGGCTGGTCTTCTTGCGTGATGCTGCTGAGCGGATCGTCGGGCGGCAATGGAGCCGAATTCATTCTCGACTGAAAAACTCGGCCGTCTTCCTCGCCAGGCAACGGCACAGCGTCTTCTATGTTCGTGAACTTGGCATAATCTCCGATGAACCGCAGGCGCACATCGCCAGTCTTACCGTTACGGTGCTTTGCAATGATTATCTCAGCCACATCTTTCAGCGAACGCCCATGAGTGTCTTGCTTGATGCCATAGTATTCGGGGCGGTGAATCATACAAACCATATCGGCATCCTGTTCTATGGCTCCCGACTCGCGCAAGTCGCTCAGTTGTGGGCGGTGCACATCTTTGTGCTGGTCGTCAGCACCTGCTATGCGGTTTTCTACACCACGGTTCAGCTGCGAAAGGGCAATGATAGGAATGTCGAGCTCCTTGGCAAGTCCCTTGAGCGAACGCGATATGGTCGACACCTCCTCCTGACGGTTGTTGTATGCCATGCCCGAAGCATTCATGAGTTGCAGGTAGTCGATGAGAATGAGTCGTACCCCATGTTCGCGAACCAGTCTACGGGCCTTTGTGCGCAGTTCGAATACCGAGAGCTGCGGAGTGTCGTCGATATAGAGCGGGGCACCATACATCTCGTTTATCTTCTCATCGAGTTGTTTCCATTCATACGGAGCCAGCTGTCCGCTCCTTACCGATTCACCCTTTATCTCACACACGTTGACAATCAGACGGTTCACGAGTTGCACATTCGACATTTCGAGCGAGAACATCGCCACCGGTATGCGGTTGGCAATTGCAATATTGCGTGCCATGGAAAGCACAAACGCAGTCTTACCCATGGCAGGACGAGCCGCAATGATGATGAGATCTGAATTCTGCCATCCGTTAGTGATGGCGTCAAGTTTGTCGAATCCAGTACTGATGCCCGACAATCCGTCGGGGTTGTTTGATGCCTCCTCAATGCGGTGGTAAGCCTCGTTCAGCACAGGGTCAACCTGCGTAAAGTCTTTCTTTATGTTATTCTTAGAGAGTTCAAACAGACGCCCCTCTGCTCCCTGCATCAACTCGTCAACATCAACACTTGAATCGAATGCCTCTTCGAGCAGCCGGCTCGAATATGAAATTATATCTCGGGCCAACGCCTTCTGTGCAATGATTTTGGCATGATACTCAATATGTGCCGACGACATCACCCTCTGGCTCAGTTCGGCAATATAATAAGGACCACCCACTTCTTCAAGGTCGCCGTTGCGTTTCAGCTGCTCTGTCACAGTCAGGATGTCGACCGGCTGGTTCTCTATTGCCAGAAAACGGATGGCCTCGAAGATGAGCCGGTGCTTGCTATCGTAGAACGACTCAGGGCGCAGGATATCAGCCACACGGGGGAAAGCATCTTTCTCGATGAGGCATGCACCCAACACAGCCTCCTCAAAGTCGGTGGCCTGAGGCTGCTGGCGACCGAGGTCGGACACCACCACCAGTTCGTCGCCCTTCTTCTTGCGCGTAGTTGTGCGTTGTTTTGTCGGCATTTGTCTCTACTTTACGTCTGTTTTTCCGACTGCAAAGTTAGTGCTTTTTCTGCGGCTGGACGGCCGATATATGTCGAAAGATATGAACAAGTTGTTGAAAGCACGTGTTGAAAACGTTGAAAACTTAGAGCCATGAAGAATCGAAAAAGCTATAAATCAGCGAATTGAAGCATGATAAAACTATTTCAAAACCAACGTATGGGTATCAATATCTAATTGCGAGGATATCCTCAACACACCGCGAGGATATCCTCAACACACCGCGAGGATATCCTCAACACATCGCGAGGATATCCTCATCTTAAATTATATCTATTGTCTCTATGTCTTACCACAAAATAAAGAGGAGCGTGCCGGCAAAAGTGGTACGCTCCCCGATTGGGTGTTTTGCAAGCCGAAACAGGCTGCAAGTGGATTGTATGTCTTAGGATTTCAACGCGCGTGGCGTGGTGTGTTATTTCACTGTGACTTTAGCAGCCAGAGCCTTGCATTTGTCGCGCAAGGGTGTGGTTGGCTGTCCGAGTTGATCGTAGCAAACTACGACTCCCATGCGACGGCCTACGTGTGCTACAGGCTTGCCAAAGATGCGCAGGTAGGTGTTGGTGGCAGCACATACGTCGGCACATCCTTCATACTCGGGATGTTCGCTTTCTACGCCCGAGAGTATGACGGCGCTTGCACCGATGCGCTCCAGAGTGATTTGGGGTATGGGCAGGTGTAGCACTGCACGGCAGTGGAGTTCAAACTCGCTGAGGTTTTGTGTACCGGCAAGTGTCACCATGCCTGTGTCGTGGGGACGTGGCGAGAGTTCTGAGAAGTAGACGCCGTCGGTGTTGGAGAGGAAGAATTCCACTCCCCAGATGCCTGCACCGGTGAGGGCTTCAGTCACCTTGGCTGCCATCTGCTGTGCTTGTGCCAATTGCTCAGGCGACACAATGGCAGGCTGGTAGCTCTCGCGATAGTCGCCACCTTTCTGAACGTGGCCTATAGGCGGGCAGAAAAGTGTTGGACCTTGGTGTTGGGTGACGGTGAGTAGTGTAATCTCGGAGTCGAAGTGGATGAACTGCTCCACAATCACTTCTTTTATGTCGCCACGTGCACCTCGTGCAGCTTGGTCCCATGCAGCCTGGAGTTGGTCGGGGCTGTCTACTTTGCTTTGTCCGTGACCCGACGACGACATGAGCGGCTTGACAATGAATGGATACCCAATGACCTGTGCAGCAGCCACGAATTCGTCAAAAGTTGATGCGTAACGGTAGTTGGCGGTCTTGAGTCCGAGCTCGGTGTGTGCAAGTTCGCGTATGGCTTTGCGGTTCATGGTGTAATTTACGGCTCGAGCAGATGGGACGACTTGTATGCCCATGCGTTCGCAGTCGTAGAGTCGCTCGGTGCGTATGGCTTCAATTTCGGGTACGATGATGTCTGGCTTGTGTTTCATGACGGCAGCCATGAGGGCATCGCCATCGAGCATAGGGAACACTTCGCACTCGTCGGCCACTTGCATGGCTGGTGCACCTGCGTAGGAGTCGCATGCTATGACATATTGTCCTTTGCGCTTGCAGGCGATGACAAATTCCTTGCCCAACTCGCCTGAACCTAATAACATTATTTTCATTTTATTTACGATTTATTTACTATTTAGTAATTGTATTATTTCCTTCCGAATGGTATCTACCCCCCCCCTTTGGGGGATAAGAGGGGGCTTATCTCCCCCCTTGGGGCAACCAACGAAATCGCAGCAATTGGGGAGCGAAGCGACGGTGGAAAAGGGAGGGGGGCTATTACATTAGTCCTCTATCTCCCTTTATCTCCATTTTAGAAGGGGCTCACTGCTGATGTTGTGGTCGCAAGAGGTCGTTCACTGTCTTGACAGGATTAAATGTAGTTAGTGGTACTTCCACGAAAAGTGTGTTCCAATCGCTCATAGCTCCGTTCCACAACCCGGGCAGTTCGAGTGCTTTGAGTTCCTGGCCACCCTTGCTTTTGTGTGAGATGAATCCTGTCTGCGGATCTACATATTTTGTGAGATCGAACGCTTCACCACGATAGTTGCGCACTGCACATACAAGGTCAACGGGGTTGAAATGTGTGCCGCTCTTGAACATCTGCACATACTCTTGGTTGGTGGTATCGATT
>JAFUSD010000048.1 GCA_017480685.1 Bacteroidaceae bacterium | reverse complement strand
GATGCCACGAGCAGACCGATGAGGATAAGGATTGTGTATCTCATACGTTGTCTTTCATTTTTCATTCTTTCATTCCCTAATTTCATTCCCTCATTTCTTTTACTTGCACAGCTGATATACTTCGCTGCCTGCCAGCAGGAAGCACCCGAGGCCGAAGTCGTCGAAATCGGGCTCATGGTCGTAGCCTACGGGTTGTGAGTCGCTGGGTTGTTTGCCTGTTCCTTGTACAAATCCGAGGAAACCGTCGGTGTGCAGGCAGTTGGCAACCATGGCTTTCCATGTGGCTGCTACTATCGGTGTGTAGGTCTTCGCCTCGAGCCATCCCTGGCGTATGCCCCATGCCATGCCGTAGGTGAAGAGGGCGGTGCCTGTGAGTTCCTTGCCGCCGTAGTTCGACTCGTCGTGCAAGCTCACGTTCCAGAACCAGTCTTTGCGCTGGCATTGCTTCAGGGCTTCGGTCATGAGCATGTAGTCGGCACGATATTGGTCGAGGTGTGAGTCGTAGGCCGGCATGTCGATGATGTCTTGCATGGCACGCACGAGTGCTGCATACACCCATCCGTTGCCTCGGCTCCAATAGCAGTTGCGACCGTTGGGCTCGCTGTAGGGTGGGGTGAAGTCTTTGTCGCGCCACCACAGTCCTTCCTTGCGGTTGAAGAGTCCGCCGGCAAGGCTGTCGCGTGTCCACTGATACATCTTCCATCCGTGTTCGGCATATCGGCTGAAGTCGGTGTCGCCTTGCTTCTGCACTACCAACGAGAGTTTTGTGAGTACGGGCAGGCCCATCTGTATGGCGTCAATCCATGTCCAGTCGTGCAGGCTTGCGGGTGTGGCGAGCAGGTTGTCCATGCATTGGCGTGTGGGTGTTATGTCCACGTCTTGACGGTCGAGATACATGGCGAGGTATGACTGGCAGCAGCAGTAGTCGTCGGCATCGCGGGTCTTCACTCCGTTGCGTGGCATCCATTTGTGGAACGTTGCCCAGTCGGTGAGGTATTTGTGGTTGGGTGCATACTTGGGCGCATTGGTTGCATGCTCGATGTCGGTCAGTGCCACGAGGCCTTCGAAGTACACTCCGCGTGTCCACAGGTTGCTGGGTCGCATGCGACCTACATAGGTGGGTGCACCTGCGTCGGGGTATTTCTGTGTGAAGTGTTCGTTTGCCAGTTCCATGGCGCTGAGCACTTCTGCTCGTGTCGGCAGTTTTTCTTTCTTGGCAGCACTGGCGCTGAGGCTCAGTGTCAGTGTGATGGTTAGTAGTGTGATTCGTGTCATATAGTCTGTTGTTAGATAATCTCTGCTATCTGGCTTTCGAGGTCTTCGGTTGCCACTCGGTGTTGCAGTTCGCCGCGTCGGGCGATGGATATTGCTCCGTTTTCTTCCGACACCACTACGGCCAGTGCATCGCTCTGTTGGCTGATGCCCAGTGCGGCGCGGTGGCGCAGGCCCAGTTCCTTGGGTATGTTCATGTCGTGCGATACGGGCAGTATGCATCCTGCAGCGGTGATGCGGTTGTGACTGATGATCATGGCACCATCGTGCAGTGGGCTGTTCTTGAAGAATATGTTTTGTATGAGCGGTGCGCTGATGATGGCGTCCACTTTCTCGCCCGAGTTGATGATGTCGGTGAGCGACATGCGGTGTTCGATGATGATGAGTGCGCCCACTTTGTTCTTGCTCATCTGCTCGCATGCGCGCACTATCTTCATCACTGCGGGGTTCTCTTCGCTGGTGTTGTTCTTCTTTCGTTTGCGCATAAACAGGCGTGTGATGAATCCCAGCTTGCGTTGCGAACCGATTGTGAGGAAGAATCGGCGTATCTCTTCCTGAAACAGGATGATGAGTGCCAGCACTCCCACGCTCATGAGGCGGTCGAAGATGGATTGCAGCAGTTTCATCTCAAACACTTGCGACACGAGTATCCACATCACGATGAACACCAGTATGCCGTAGAACACATTGAGCGAGCCCGACTCTTTCATCAGTTTGTAGACATAGTATAGCAGCAGTGCCACGCATACGATGTCGATTATGTCTTTTATTCCGAAGTCAATCACGTTGATATAATAATGAATAATTAATAATGAATAATGAATAGCGGATGCTTTTTTTTAATGAATAATGAATAATGAATAATGAATAGCGGGTGCTTTTTTTAATGAATAATGAATAATGAATAATGAATAGCGGGTGATAATCTTCAATCTTCACTCAACACTCATCACTCAACACTCATCACTCAACACTCAACCTTCATCAATCTCCTCCATAGCTGTATGCACTCGGCGGCATCCCTCACGTTGTGCACTCGCAGTATGCTGGCTCCTCGCTCCAGGGCTGAGGTGTTGAGCACCGTGGTGCCGTTGGCCGCATGTTGGTGGGTGGTGCCCAGTGTTTCATAGACCATGCGTTTGTGGGATATGCCTACGAGCAGCGGTAGACGGAATATGCGCAGCGAGTCGAGGTTTGCCATCAGTTGGAAGTTCTCGTCGAGGGTTTTGTTGAATCCGAACCCTGGGTCGAGCACTATGTCTTTCTGGCCGCGGTCGCGCAGTTGCTGCACGCGTTCGGCAAAGAACAGTAGTGCCTGCTGGCATATCGTCTGGCCGGCATGTCGCGGCTCGTTGAACGTGAGTATGTATGGCACACCGCGGCGTGCCACCATGTCGTACATCTCGTCGCATCCGCCCGATATGTCGTTCACAATCATCGCGCCATACTTGTCGATGGCCCGCTCGGCTATCTCGGTGCGGACCGTGTCGACCGACAGCGGTATGCTGCCGTCGGTGCGGCGAATGGCGTTGAGTGCCATGTCGATACGCCGCCATTCCTCGTCGGAGTCGGCCGGTGTGCTGTCGGGACGTGTGGAGCATCCGCCCACATCCACTATGCATGCACCCTCGTCCCTCATCTGCCTCACACATCGGGCGATGCGCTCGTCGGTTTGAGCGTCGTCGGGGTCTATGCTTATGTGACACGAGTCGGGCGTGATGTTCAGTATGCCCATCACAACGGGGGTAGACAGGTCGGTCAGCCGTCCGCCCACGTTCAGCG
>JAFUSD010000047.1 GCA_017480685.1 Bacteroidaceae bacterium | reverse complement strand
CATGGTTGCTTGCACGTTTCGACGAACGTGTCAGCCAACAGTAAACGACACAAGGGTATGCAGATAGAAATCGACAGCGGTTCAGGCTTCTGCAACGGAGTGACCACAGCCATTCGCAAGGCAGAAGAAGAACTCACAACCAACAAAGCACCGCTCTATTGCCTTGGCGACATAGTGCACAACGGCCGCGAGTGTGAACGGCTGAGGGCAATGGGCCTCATCAGTGTCGACCACGACCAGCTGGCACAACTGCACGACACCAAGTTGCTGCTGCGCGCTCATGGCGAACCACCGTCGACCTACAAGCAGGCTGCCGAGCAAAACATCAAAATCATCGATGCCACATGCCCCGTGGTGCTTCATCTGCAGCGTCGCATCAAAGCCGACTATGATGCTGACCCCACCCACACGACACAGATTGTGATATATGGCAAGACCGGACATGCAGAAGTCGTGGGGCTGGTGGGGCAAACCGAAGGCACTGCCATCGTAATCGAGAACCTCGACGATGCACGTCGCCTCGACTTCTCGCGCAACATACGCCTCTACTCCCAAACCACCAAGTCGCTCGAGGGTTTCCGCGAGATTGTGGAATACATACAATCGCACATGCAGGCAGGAGCCGAGTTCATCTATTTCGACACCATCTGCCGACAAGTGGCCAACCGTATGCCGCGCATACGCGAGTTTGCCATGCAACACGATGTCATACTCTTCGTCTGTGGCAAGAAAAGCTCGAATGGCAAGATACTGTATTCTCAATGTCTCGAAGCCAACCCACGCTCATACATTGTCGATAGTGTCGAGGAGATTGACCGGCAGTGGTTTGCCGGAGCCGAGACCATAGGCCTCTGTGGCGCCACATCCACACCTAAGTGGCTCATGGAGCAATGCAAAGAAGCAATAACGAAGAATGAATAATGGTTGTTTGTATAGCAGAGAAACCAAGTGTGGCTCGCGACATAGCCAACGTGCTGGGCGCCACACAAGCAAAACAAGGATATATAGAGGGTAACGGCTACCAGGTGACATGGACCTTCGGTCACCTGTGTGAGCTGAAACAGCCAGGCGAATACGACTCACGATGGAAGCATTGGGATATGTGGGACCTTCCCATGATACCCCAGCGTTTTGGCATACGCCTGAAGGACGACGAAGGAGTGAAAAAGCAATTTGCCATAATCGAGAAACTGATGCAAGCTGCCGACGAAATCATCAACTGCGGTGATGCCGGTCAGGAAGGCGAACTCATCCAGCGATGGGTGATGCAGAAGGCAGGAGCCCGATGTCCGGTGCGCCGTCTGTGGATCAGTTCGCTCACCGAACAGGCCATACGCGAAGGCTTCAACTCGCTGAAAGACCAGTCGGAATATCAGTCGCTCTACGAGGCGGGCCTCTCGCGGGCCATAGGCGACTGGACCCTCGGCATGAATGCCACACGCCTCTACACCATGAAGTATGGGCAAAACCGGCAGATACTGTCAATCGGCCGCGTGCAGACACCGACCCTGGCTCTCATCGTGCGCCGACAGCAGGAAATAGAGAACTTCGTGCCCGAGCAGTATTGGATTCTCTCAACCATCTACCGCGACGTCACCTTCCAATCTACCAAAGGCAAGTTTGCCAGCAAGGAAGAGGGCGAGCAGTTGCTCGAGAAAATCAAGGATGTGCCATTCAGTGTGACCGATGTATCGGCAAAGAAAGGCACCGAAGCGCCGCCTCGACTCTACGACCTCACATCGCTGCAGGTGGATTGCAACCGCAAGTTCAACCTCTCGGCCGAGCAGACTCTGCAAACCATACAAAGCCTCTACGAGAAGAAGCTCACCACCTATCCGCGTGTCGATACCACATACCTCAGCGACGACATCTATCCGCGCTGCCCTGGCATACTGAAAGGGCTCAAGGGCTACGAGCAGTTCACCCAGCCGCTCGAAGGCAAGAAGCTGCCGAAATCGAAGAAAGTGTTCGACTCGTCGAAGGTGACCGACCACCATGCCATCATACCCACAGGGCAGCACACATCGCCCATGACCGACATCGAGCGTCGCGTCTACGACCTCGTGGCACGTGCCTTCATCGCCGCATTCTACCCCGACTGCCGATTCCTCACCACCACGGTGATGGGCAAGGCTGCCGACGTGGAATTCAAGGTGACAGGCAAGCAAATCACCGACCCAGGATGGCGCGTTGTCTATCAGAAAAGCACAGAGGGCACAGAGAAGACAGAGGGCACAGAGGACACAGAGAAGACAGAGAGCACAGAGAACTCTGAAAACAAAGACGTGGAAGAGCGCACCCTGCCGACCTTCACAGTAGGCGAAAGCGGACCACACACACCATCGCTCATGGAGAAGTGGACCACCCCACCCAAGCCCTACACCGAAGCGACCCTGCTGCGAGCCATGGAGACCGCCGGCAAGTTTGTCGAAGACGAAGAGCTGCGCGACGCGCTGAAGGAGAACGGCATTGGCCGCCCTTCGACCCGAGCCGCCATCATCGAGACCCTCTTCAAGCGACACTACATACAGAAACAGCGCAAGACACTCGTGGCCACAGCCACAGGCGTTGAACTCATTGGCCTCATACACGAGGAACTGCTGAAAAGTGCCGAACTCACCGGACAATGGGAACGCAAGCTGCGCATGATCGAGCGCCACGAATACAGCGCCCGCCAGTTTATCGACGAACTGAAGCAGATGGTGACCGACATCATACAAACCGTACGTGCCGACAACTCCAACCGACGTGTCACCGTGACAGAAGAACCGGAGAAAAAGAAAAAACGCCCTGCCCCTGCCCAAGGGGAAAAGAAGGCATCCACCCAAGCCGGAGGCGATGCAACCAATGTGCCCGCAGGCTTCCAACCCAAGAAGCGAAAGGCAAAGACACCTACTCATCCCAAAGGAGATGGAGAGCCGTCCGGACAGAAGTCCTCTACTTTGGGGGAGGTTAGGCAGGGACTCCAGAACGAACCCGACCAATGGGTAGGCCTGCCTTGCCCCGTCTGTGGTCAGGGAACAATCATCAAGGGACACACTGCCTACGGCTGTTCGCGTTGGAAAGAAGGCTGCACCTATCGGCGTCCGTTCGACTCATAAGCCATGCCAAAAACTATCAGCACCGACATCCTGCCACTCGCTCCATCATCTTCAATCTACATCTCATCCATGTGAGCCTAACGCATCATATACCCCATTCATAGCTTCTGACTTACACACAATGCGCAATCATACTTTTTCACATCTTTGGCAGACCGACCAGACTAACTGCCTGCGAGGCATAGCCACACTCTTTATAGTTATTGGGCATATACTCATTGAGTGGAATGCCTATCGCGTGGTCAACATCACAGGTGCCATTGGTGTGGCCATGTTCCTATTCATGTCGGGGTATGGCATGCATGAGTCGTACAAGGTGTCGGGACTGAAGCACTTCTGGCGCAAGCGTTTTCTGCGCATCATCTTGCCTTATTGGATTTTCATCACCGTTCTGGCACCCTTCAAGGCAGATTTTACGCTTCACGATTATCTGCTCGACATAGCATTCATCAATTCCTCCTATTGGTTTATTGCCTATCTGGTACGCTGCTACCTGCTCTACTGGCTCATCCAGCGTTTTGTGCCTTCACGTCTGTTGACGCTTTACTTCATAGGAGGGATATTGACACTGAACCTATGCCAGCAGTTAGAGGCTCAACAGGCATTCTCGTTTTTGGCTGGTGTATTAGCCTCATGCCATATCGAACGGCTGCGACACACCGAGGGCCGACGTCTGTTGTGGGCATCCGGCATCTGTTTCCTGATTGCTTTTGCATTTCTCATGCTGAAGGAAATACCTGCCGTTCATGCCTATAAAGGCAGCCTAATCTATCACTACATATTGGTGATGATTATGCTGCCTATATGTATGCCACTGCTTCTGTTGCCGTCGGTATTCCCTATTCTGGTGCGTTCACGGCTGCTTTACTTCTGTGGCATCTGTTCGTTCGAGATTTACCTGGTACACATGGCACTGTTGCCAATGATAGAAGAGCCAGACCTACTCAGAGCTGTCGCCTATTTAGCTGCTACCATCTTGCTTACATGGCTGTTCTACAAGTTCAATCAGCAGCTCAAACGCTGGGGAGGTTTACTTCAGTCGCGCTAAAGTCTCCTTGATGCGGCGCATGGCTTCGATGATGTTTTCATCGCTTGTGGCATAGCTCATGCGAAAACACTGGGGTGAACCGAATGCGACAAAGACACAACCACATGTCCATTGCACAACACCTTCATAAGCAAAGTCTTCGCCCTCATATTCCGCAGCGACCGCCCTGCCTGCATCAGCTACATACGCCAACACAGCAAACAAGCCTTTGCCGGTGAAATGACACAGCGAGGACAACAAACAATGAAACGACAGTAATGTTTTTTTCAGAAACACTCTAACTTTGCAGTGTCCAATTCACGGTAATTCGTGTTAAAGTAACAATAATACATTTAATGTATCATCAAAACCTTCAATCCGCATGGAAGAACTGAAAGTATATAATTCCCTTTGGAAGCAAAGCATCATCATTCTTGTAAGCATCATATTCACAAGCATAGGAATCTATGCCATCATACACCATCCCGAGCGGAACAACATGTGGGCATGGCTCGGCACCGTGCTTTTCGGCTGCGGCGGGATTCTGTTCCTTGTTATCATATTGAATGAACATCTGTCCCACCGTCCATACATCACAGTAACCGACACGACCATCACCGTAAACCACGGATACGTCATCGGCCGCGGATGGTTCATGGCCGACATCCAGCTGGCCGACATCAGCCGCTTCGAACTCCAACCCCTCAACATCCTCCACCGTCAGAGCCCGCGCCTCATCATCCACTACAAAAACTCCACCACCACCGAGATTCCCATCACCTACATCAGCATGTCCTCCCATCGCCTCTGCGATGTGCTCAACCAACGCTTGGCCACACTGAAATAACATAAAAACACCCATCTACACATTTTTTCCCACTTTCGTTTCCTCATATCCATAATTTTGCTTACCTTTGCAAGCGAAGTTTTAATAAGATGTCAGAACATGGAACATTTGCTGACTCACATTTGGCAACAACTCCATTACTTGCATCTACAAAATATACGCTCACATCCACCTACTCTATTGCAGTGTCGATTTAGCAGGAATAAAGGATGCTGAGTATTGTTATATGCAAATAGATTAAGTATCTACTATCTGAAGAGGTTCCAAACTGCAAAGTCCTGGAAAAACTTTATTGGAACGAACCTTGGAGGAAGTTAGGTACGCCGTAATAGGCGTACCCTTTCTCTGTATTTCGTTCCAAGCCTCATTTCCAGGACAGGCGCAGTAAGGAAGTACTATAAGAGGAGGGTACGTTCTTTTTTGCTTATTACGGAATTTATAAACAATGACAATAAAGAGTAAACGCGTTGAAGCGATAATAGAAGAACTGAAAGACCAGTATCTGGAAGAGGACCGATATACACGCCCTTGGATTATTGGATTTAGTGGTGGCAAGGATTCCACGGTACTACTTACTCTTGTATGGATTGCCTTGCAGAGGCTACGTGAGGAAGGCAAAACGTTGAATCGGAATGTGTATGTGGTGTGTAATGACACGAT
>JAFUSD010000046.1 GCA_017480685.1 Bacteroidaceae bacterium | reverse complement strand
ACTGTATTCCGAGTTCGCGGTCCACGGTTGCGAGTATGCCTTGCACCTGTCCCATGGCAAACATGCGTCCGAGGAGTGTGTAGCCGGCGTTGTGTCCGTGGCTGCTTTCGTCCATGATGCCGCCAGGCTGGTCGGTGAATGTGAGTCCGTGGTCAACTCGCATAGGCAGGTTGGGGTTCTCGCGCTCGAATATGCGGCACAGTTCGATGAGGTCGGCCCTGCCTCCCAGGTGGCTTGCTTCGGTGAAGTCGCCGTTGGGGAATATGTGGCACGAGCGCAGGTGTACGAAGTGAGTGCGGCTTGCGAATTTCTTTGCCAGTGCCACCACGTCGTTGTATGCACCAGCCGAGAGGCTTCCGGCACAGAATGTGAGGCCGTTGTGTTTGTTGGGCACTGCATCGAGCATCCATTGTATGTCGTCCTCGGTGCGTACGATGCGTGGCAGGCCGAGTATCTCGATTGGTGGGTCGTCGGGGTGTACACACATGTTCATGTCGTATTCATCGCATGTGGGCATGATGGCCTCGAGGAAGTATTTCATGTTGGCGCGCAGCTGTGCCTTGTCGATGCCTTTGTATAGGTTGAGGAAGTCGCGGAACTTCTGTATCGGTGCTTCGTCGTTTTCGCTGAAGTTGCCCGACACGAATCCTTGTGTCTTGATGATGATGGTCTCGACCAGTGCGTGTTCCTTCTCGGGTGTCATGGTCTTGGCCATTTCGTCGCATTCGGCCAATACGTTGCGACCTTCGCCCACACCTGCAGGGAAGTGGAACTGTGCCCACTCCTCGCGTGCACCTTCGCGCTTGAGGATGTAGATGTCGAAGTATGCAAACTCGGCATAGTTGAAGTAGAGGTTGGTAGCTCCGTTGGGGTTGGCGTGCTGCAGGTCGGTGCGTGCCCAGTCGAGCACTGGCATGAAATTGTAGCAGATGCAGTGTATGCCCTCTGCTGCCAGGTTGCGCAGGCTCTCCTTGTATACCTCAATCTGGTGGTCGCGGTCTTGTCCTCCGTACTTTATGGTTTCCACCACGGGCAGGCTTTCCACCACGCTCCATCGCATTCCGTAACTCTCGATATATGTGCGCAGGTCGTGGATTTTCTCGCGTGTCCACACTTCGCCCAGCGGCACATCGTGCAGGGCGGTTACGATGCCTTCCACTCCTATTTGGCGCAGCATGGCCAGCGTTATCTTGTCGTTACGACCAAACCATCTCCATGTTCTTTCCATATAGTATGTATGTTTTTGTTGTTTTCTTGTTCTTGATGCATATATTTATATTATAATAAGGTGTATGCGCTCAATTCAAGTGCAAAGATACGGATTTATTTCTAATAAAAAGCCTATAAACGCAAATTATTGCCTCTATACATCTATTTTCGCTTTCATACGCCCATTTTTACGAGTGGCAATTGCCATTTGTGTCTGTAGTGTCGTGTCTTTTTGCGAGGATATCCTCGCAGGGCGTTGACGATATCCTCGCGGGCCGTTGACGATATCCTCGCAGGGCGTTGACGATATCCTCATTTTTCTTCCGCCGCCTATGTATGCCTGGCAGGGGGCACAGCGGTGTTCGGTAATCGTAGCTCTTCATGGCCGTCGTTGCTGACTGCTGATACATGCAAGCATACTCCTCGCAAGGCTGTTCGTGGAGGATAGGGATTTCTGTTTGTCTGGTTTTGTGAAATTTCTTGCAGATTTGTTTGGCTGTTAAGATAATTCTTCGTAATTTTGCGAAGTGAATGCAGGTGCAAGAATTTTTTTCTGAAATTGTGTAGT
>JAFUSD010000045.1 GCA_017480685.1 Bacteroidaceae bacterium | reverse complement strand
TGCACCAAACTCTATCTGGATATGGGTGTCTGCACTCAGTGACCCCAGAGTAAAGGTATAACCGTTAAGGTTCTGAATCTGTTCTGTTCCATCAACCATTATACTTAATACCTCACAGTCAGTGTTGGGTATTATCGTAAGAGTAAGGTCTTCACCTTTGTCAATCCGTATATCATCTTCCACAAATATCCGTCCTGTAAATACAGAGCCTAAATCCTTATTATAGTCCACATTGACAATGGCAATATCTGAGTCTATTTCAGATATGTTTACAAACTCTTTCCACACAGGAGCGGCCTTATATGCATCGAGCGAGCCCTTGGGAACATACAACTTGACAGTGATTTTCTGTAACTCCTTGAAGTAGGGTGCAGTTGGTGGCACACTGCAGTTGAATGTGATGCTTTTCAAGTTAGAACAGAACTCAACCGAGTTGTCAAGACAAGACATGTCAGTCACATACTGTCCCACGGTTATCTGTTCCATGGTGTTCACACCAAGAAATGGTAGGTAATCCCGACGATATTGACTAAAGGGGATGTATGTCAAGTCTCGCCCCAGATATAGGTCTCTGATTATGGTCCGGCTGAATTGTCCGAGTTCAAGGTTATCCACACTTCTCAAGGCCGTGCAGTCGAGCACCTCGGGCGAGTCCTCAATAATGAGAGTTTCCAAGGTCTGGTTGTTTGCAAAGAAGAAAAATGCACCTTCACCCAACTCCGTGACCGATGCAGGAATTGACACTCCCGATACATAGCTGTCAGTAAATGCAGACAACACAATGTAGTCAACCGTGAAGGTAACGCCCTCATACGTTACGTTCTCGGGTATCCTGTACATACCGTCATCATTCGGTGTTGTTCCACAGACCGAAACACTTCGACTAGCAACCGAACGAATCCTATAGATGATGTTATCGACAGTAAAGTCACCTTCCCACGCACTCACAGTCATGCATGTCAACGCAAAAAGAAGGACAGCAAATAATCTATTACGTATCATAAGTCTACTGATTAGTCATTAGCACTAATTTGGGTGATATACTGATATACGCCACATAATTCATAGTCCATTGTTCATATTTCATGGCACATGGTACATAGTTCATATTACATAGCACTTAGTACATTGTGTACATAGTACATGGTACATGGTACATAGTACATGGTACATAGTACATTTCCTCACATCACCATCTCGCTATAGGCTTTGTTGATGATGCCTACGGCAGTGAGGGTGCGTGGGAAGCCAATCCATGGCAGGATGATGGTTGCCACGGCTATCATCTCCTCTTTTGTTATCTTGTGGTTCTTGCATCCCTTGGCATGCACGAGCAGGCGGTCGTCGCATCCTCCCATTGCTGCTATGAGGCAGAAGGTGATGAGTTCACGATGTTGTGGGTCGATTCCGTTACGCGAATAGAATTGTCCGAATGCATACTGCACCATGAACTGCACGAGGTGTTCCTGTCCCTTGGGTGCAGTGGCCAGCATGTTGTCGGTGGCACCTTCGCCAAAGGTCTCGTCCACCAATTGCTTGCCGCGTTCGTAGGCTTCTTCTTCGTTCGACACGGTGGCCTGCGGGTCGAGCGGCAGGCGAATGCCGTTGTTTTCGAATATGTCGTTCATGAGCAGTGTATAGTCTACGAGCAATGCAGCACCTACGTAGGGGTATGCCATGTAGACAATCTCGCGTATCTCGCGGGGCTTCACTCCCACATTGAGGCATGAGTCGACAAATATCTTGAACTCGTTGATGGCATTGCAGCCTATGGTTGCGGCCAGTATGCACATCACTCGTGTCTTCTCAAGCACTATGCCGTCGGTCTTCGACAGTGTGTAGTCGAATGCAAAGTTATCGACAATCTCCGACAACTCGGGGTCGGTGCGCAAGCTGTTGATTTGTGCACGCGAGGAAATCTGACGGCGCATCTCTTCGTGGGCGCGTTTGGTGATACGTATTTCTTTCATCTTATGATTAGGTTTTATTGTTTCTACCGCAAAGATACGAAACATTTGCGATTTATTACATACGAAAGTATGTTTTTTTTTGTTTTTATTTGTTTTGGGAGTGATTTCTTTGTAAATTTGCAACTCATTTCATAACAAAAATCATTTGCCCATGAAAACTAATCTAATTAAATCGTTATGCATTGCCACACTTGCGGCATGCGCTTTTTCGACATCAACTAACACGTTTGCACAAGGCCCTAACCAGCAACAGCGTCGTTTCCGCTTTGCGCCCGACCTCACTAATCCTGATGCACACGACCCTGTCATGGCACGGTGTGACGGTAAGTATTACATTTTTGCCACAGGCATGTCTATCGGCTGCATGACTTCGACCGACATGCTCACATGGACACCAGGACGCGGAGTGATGCCCGAGATTCCACAATGGGCACGCGACTCTGTGCCTGGATACAACGGCCATACATGGGCTCCCGATATTCAAGAGTATAAGGGTACATGGTATATGTACTACAGCTGTTCTACATTCGGCCGCAATGGTTCGGCCATCGGACTGATGACCAACAAGACTCTGAATCCAGAGTCGCCCGACTATAAGTGGGTGGACCAAGGAGTTGTGGTGCGCAGTGTGCAACGCAAGACCAACTGGAACGCCATCGACCCCAACATGATTGTCGACGAGAAAGGCAATCCGTGGCTCACGTGGGGTTCGTTCTGGGATGGCATACAACTGGTGCAGCTCGACAAGGACTTCAAGACACCGAAGGGTGAGCCTAAGACCGTGGCACGCCGCTACCTGCGTCGAAACATGGCACAGCTCGTATCGCCCGAAGATCAGGCACGTGCCGCCCAGGCTCCCGATGCCGGTGCCAATGCCATCGAGGCTCCGTTCCTCATCCACGAAGGCAAGTACTACTACCTGTTTGTGTCGTGGGACTACTGCTGTAAAGGTGCCAACTCTAACTACAAGGTGGCAGTGGGACGCTCAAAGAAAGTGGAAGGTCCCTACCTCGACAAGGATGGCAAAGACATGGCCGAAGGTGGCGGTACCATCATCGCACAGCGCGACAACCAGTTCTACGGCATAGGCCACTCGTCGGCCTACAAGTTCGACGGGCAGTGGTATTTCATGGCTCATGGATACAGTGTGGCCGAGAATGGAGCGTCGAAGCTCGTGATAAAGAAGATGCACTTCGATGCCGACGAATGGCCAGTGCTCGACGAGCGCGTACAGGCTGACCCGCTGAAGGGCAAGACCATCAACGTCATAGGCGACAGCTATGTGGCCAATCACCGCCAAGACCCCTCGCTCACATGGGTGGCTAAGGTGGCCAAGGCTCATGACATGACCTACAACAACTACGGACGCAACGGTGCCAGCATTGCCTACGACCGCTCGGCACAAGGTTTTGGCCGTGCACTTGCCGACCGCTATACCGAGATGGCTCCCGATGCCGACATCGTGCTTATCGTGGCAGGACATAACGACGCCTCGATGATAGGCACGTCGGCCGACTCGCTTCAGACTTTCCGCACACGGCTCGAGAGCCTCATAACGGGATTAAAGCAGAAATACCCGAATGCACAGATAGGATATGTCACACCGTGGTATATCGACCGTCCAGGCTTCCAGCAGGTGGTACGCACCGTGAACGAGGTATGCATGCAGCAGAACATCCCTGTGCTCGACAACTACAACGACCGCTGTGTGATTCGTGTTCGCGACACCGAGTTCCGCCGCCAGTACTTCCAAGGCGAGAACGACACCGCCCACCTCAACGCAGCAGGCCACGACCTCTACATGCCCGTCGGCGAGATGTTCCTCCGCAGAATGGCAGCGGCACTTAATAATAAATAATAAATAAAAAATAATGAATAATAAAATAGCTGCTATAGAAACTATAGAAACTACAGAAGCTATAGAAACTATAGACAAAAATAGCAACAAACATAATTATAAACAACAAAACAAAAGAAGCTGAAGATATGAAACACACATTACGCAGCGCGGTATGCACCGACGGACGCCGCATGGCAGGAGCTCGTGCCTTGTGGGTGGCCAACGGCATGAAACGCGAGCAGTTTGGCAAGCCTATCATTGCCATTGCAAACTCGTTCACACAGTTTGTTCCAGGACATACACTCCTGCACGAAGCAGGACAGATAGTGAAGCAGGAGATTGAGCGGCTGGGATGTTATGCGGCCGAGTTCAATACCATAGCTATCGATGACGGTATTGCCATGGGACACGACGGCATGTTGTATTCGCTGCCATCGCGCGACATCATTGCCGACTCGGTGGAGTATATGGTCAATGCTCACAAGGCTGATGCGTTGGTGTGCATATCCAACTGCGACAAGATTACCCCAGGCATGCTCATGGCTTCGATGCGGCTGAACATACCGACTGTCTTCGTCAGTGGTGGCCCTATGGAGGCAGGGCAGTATCGTGGCGAGAACCTCGACCTCATTGCAGCCATGGTGAAGGGTGCCGACCCTACGGTGAGCGATGAAGAACTGGCCGAGGTTGAGAACCGCGCTTGTCCTGGATGCGGATGCTGCTCGGGCATGTTCACAGCCAACTCGATGAACAACCTGACCGAAGCCATAGGCCTCTCGCTGCCTGGCAACGGAACCATACTTGCCACCCACGCAAACCGAGTACGGCTGATGCAGGACGCTGCACGACAGATAGTGAAGAACGCCATGGCATACTATCAGGATGGCGACGAGAGTGTGTTGCCACGCAGCATTGCCACTCGCCAGGCTTTCCTCAACGCCATGACCCTCGACATCGCCATGGGAGCATCGACCAACACGGTGCTGCACCTGCTGGCAGTGGCTCAGGAGGCTGAGGTTGACTTCACCATGGCCGATATCGATGCACTCTCGCGCAAGACTCCGTTCCTCGTGAAGCTGGCTCCAAACAGCCAGAAGTACAGCGTGCAGGAGTTTGGACGTGCCGGCGGTGTGCTGAGCCTTATGGGCGAACTGGCCAAGGGCGGACTTATCGACACGAGCCTCATTCGCGTGAACGGACATACGCTGGCTCACGACATTGACAGTTACAGCATACTGAAGGACAAGGTTGAACCCGAAGCACTGCGCATTTATTCGTCGGCACCTGCCGGTGTGTTCTGCAACAAGCTGGGGGCACAATCGACGACTTACCCATCGCTCGACACCGACCGCACCTCGGGTTGCATACGCGACATCGAACATGCCTACACACGCGACGGCGGCATGGCCATCCTCTTTGGCAACATAGCACAGGACGGATGTGTGGTGAAGACCGCTGGCGTTGACGAAAGCATCTGGCGATTCTCGGGCCCAGCCGTGGTGTTCGACTCGCAGGAAGATGCGTGCGAGGGCATACTGGGCGGCCGTGTGAAGGCAGGCGACGTGGTAGTCATCACCCACGAAGGACCAAAGGGCGGACCTGGAATGCAGGAGATGCTCTACCCCACGTCGTACATCAAGTCGATGCACGTGGGCAAGCAGTGCGCACTCATCACCGACGGACGCTTCTCGGGAGGCACCAGCGGACTGAGCATAGGCCACATCAGTCCCGAGGCAGCCAACGGCGGCAACATAGGCAAGATTGTCGATGGCGACATCATCGATATCGACATTCCACAGCGCTCTATCAACGTGCGCCTCAGCGACGAGGAACTCAACCAACGCCCACAGCAACCACTGCACCGCCAGCGCACCGTGAGCAAAGCCCTGCGTGCATACGCACAGAGTGTGAGCAGTGCCGACAAGGGGGGAGTGAGAATAATATAATATATATATAATGTTTAACACTATATATATATAATGTGTAACACAATATATATATAATGTGTAACACAATGCAGGTCTGAGGCTGAGTCCTTAGGCCCGCATTGTTATTATCGCAAACGATGATGTGTGTATGCTTTTTTAAGTGATGATGAGGCTATCGGTGAGAGCCTGCGAGTGCGCTTTCGCGGCTCGTCCCCCGCACAAGGTACGG
>JAFUSD010000044.1 GCA_017480685.1 Bacteroidaceae bacterium | reverse complement strand
TCGCGTGTACATCTCAGTCACGAGTCGTTGGCAGGCGATGCCGTGCGACTTCTTGTGGGATGGGTGCCAGAAGGCAAAGATGCTGCTGTGGTCGATTATCTCGACAACAATCATGTATATTGCGAACTGACTGCACCAGACTTCGACGATAATGTGCCAATACAGATTCACAACAACAAGTTCAGCTCTCTGTTTGAGCCGATACTGCGCATGTATTCGTTGCCTAATTATCACGACATCGACCCTCTGCCGATGTTTGCACCGTTCTTCATGCTGTTCTTCGGTCTCTGTATGGGTGATGCAGGTTATGGTGCCATCATCTTGGCAATCAGCATTGCCGTTTGTGTAATGAAACCGGCACTGAAGAACTACGGAATGCTCGGTGTCTGTCTCGGTGGTATGACCATTATCTGTGGTCTCATCACAGGCACATTCTTCGGTATCGACCTCGCTACCGTAGATTGGGATTGGATACGCCCAATGCAACCTTACTTCCTTAATGACAGCAAGAAAGACTCCTTCTTCGGGTATTCGCCTATGATGGTCATTTCGGTCATCATTGGTCTCATACAAGTATTGCTCGGTATGACCATGGCTGGATGCAAGGCAGTAAAGAACTACGGATTCATCTACGGAGTAGGTAAGTTCTCGTGGGTGACAGCACTGCTTAGTGCCACCATCCTTTTCGGACTCCCGATGTTTGGAGTGGAACTGTCAACCGTGGTGCAGTATATCCTATATGGAATAATTGCATTATCAGTAGTCGGCATCTTCTTCCTCAACAGCCCTGGAGCATACAAGAAACCAGTGCTTGGAGCAGCCAAGAACATAGGTGGCGGCATCTGGGCAACATATGGCATGGCAACAGGATTGCTGGGCGACCTCTTGAGCTATATACGTCTGTTCGCACTCGGACTTACGGGTGGAGTGCTCGGAAGTGTGTTCAACTCCCTTGCAACCGACATGACCGCCTCTCTTGATTGGAGCATACGGTGGCTGCCGTTCATCATCATCCTGCTCTTCGGCCATGGCATCAACTTCGCCCTCTGCATGATATCTTCGTTCGTACACCCTATGCGACTCACGTTCGTGGAGTATTTCAAGAACGCTGAGTTTGAGGGTGGGGGACTGGAGTACCAGCCGTTTAGGGAGAAATAAAGTAAGACACTCTCTCCAAACCTCTCCTATGGAGGGGAACTTCCTTTTGGATAGTATCCTCTCCCCTTGGGGGAGATAAGAGAGGGGTTATTATTAATTAAATAATCCGGGATTCCCATCGACCATTTAAAGCCCTTCTCATGGGTGGTCGGGGTTAATCCCACAAACCAACAAAACCAAACAACATTATGTCACCAATTCTTTTGGCTTACGTCGGAATTGCCCTCGCAGTGGCTCTCTCCGGCATCGGCTCCGCTTACGGAGTAACAATTTGTGGTAATGCCGCAATCGGCGCATTCAAGAAGAACCCAGGAGCATCTGGCTCATACATCGGTCTTGCAGCCCTTCCATCATCACAGGGTCTGTATGGATTCGTTGGATTCTTCATCCTCAACCCGCTCGTGACTTCAACACTCAACATGTCGCAGGCAGCAGCCATCTTCGGAGCTGGACTTGCTCTTGGCCTCGTTGCCCTCGTATCTGCCATTCGTCAGGCAAAGGTATGTGCCAATGGTATCAGTGCCATCGGAGGCGGCCACAAAGCATTCGGTACCACCATGGTACTCGCTGTGTTCCCAGAGCTCTACGCCATCCTCGGCCTCCTCGTGCTCATCCTCATTGCCAACATCGTGCCAAACTTCGCATAACCAACGCAGATGTTGTATATACGGCATTATGCGCTATGCCGTAATCAAAGACATAAGAGGTCGTGTCTGTTACTTTCTTGACACGGCCTCTTATTGTTTTACATGCCTGCCGGTAATTGTGGCGCAAATTATTGTTCCAACAGTTTCCTGAGTCTTGAGCGTATAGCACCCGGTTTCCGTTGGAATATCGTCGATAATTCTTGGAGGGTCTTGCCTTCTCCATTCAATGCAAGTAGTTTATCATCATCGTCTTTATTCCATGGTTTATATGCGTTATGATAAAGTGCCCTTTTCTCATCTATTGTATATGTTTTATGCTTCTTACTGATTGTACGAGTAAACAGTGATATGTTAAAGTTCCTGTCCTCACATATATACTCCGTAATGGATTGAGCATGTGAG
>JAFUSD010000043.1 GCA_017480685.1 Bacteroidaceae bacterium | reverse complement strand
GAGACCCCCTCCCCCTGCGGGTACTCCCCCTTTCAGGTGGGAGAGTCCATCCGGCTGATTTCGTCAGTTAGCGCATAACAGCCTAAATGAATGATTGGGTTTATGCACAATGTCAGTCAGTCCGAACGGTGAGAACTGTCGGGTGGATTAGTTAGCACTAATGATTAACAATGAACGATTATTAGTGCCATGATATGAAAATTATTGGTGTGATGAGGTGCTGTCTCGTGAAAAAGTGCTATATTTGCACTGAAAATGAATGTTCGAGCATCCGCATGGGTAGTATACGCTATTAACTTCGTTCGCTTTTGTCACGACTCGGCATAGCCTAAGCAAGCTTAGCTCTGCTCTCGCTGCTCCAAAAGGTCATTATTCATTATTAATACAAGTTTCGCATGTCAGTTATAAGAAGTTACAGAGGAGTTAAAGGGGAGTTTAAGGGGAGTTAAAGGGACGATACCTACCAGTAGTATCATTCGTCCTTTTAACTTACTGAGCGAACAAAGCGAGCGATAACTTCTCTTCCATTCCTTTCTATTCCTTGAAACTGAAGCAAGTGGAACTTGCGAAAGTTGAATTATTAATTATTCATTATATTGATTATATTTTAGCGATGAAGAACTTACTTACACGGCGTAGCATACGCCGATATTCCGACCGTCAGGTGGGCGACGAACTGCTTAGTCGCTTGTTCGCCGAGGCTGCTCGTACTCAGACGATGGGCAACCTGCAACTCTATTCGGTGGTGGTCACTCGTGAGGCTGATATGAAGGCAAGGCTGGCTCCTGCTCATTTCAATCAGCCGATGGTGACCGAAGCTCCTGTTGTGCTCACCATCTGTGCCGATTTCAACCGCACCACCCAATGGGCACTCAATCGCAAGGGGCATCCGGGGTACGACAACATGCTGTCGTTTATGAATGCAGCTACCGATGCATTGCTATATACCCAGACACTTTGCAACCTCATGGACGAGGAGGGGCTGGGGTACTGCTACCTCGGCACTACGCTCTACCAGCCGGGGCAGATAATCGACACATTGCAACTGCCGCGCCTCACATTCCCCGTTGCAACGCTCACGGTGGGGTGGCCCGACGAATGTCCACCGCAGTCCGACCGCCTGCCGACCGACAGTTTCGTGCATCATGAAGTCTATCGCGACTATACACCACAGTCGATTGATGCATTCTATACCACTAAGGAGCAGCTGGAGGAGAACCGCAAGTTTGTGCAGATAAACGGAAAGGAAACCCTTGCACAGGTGTTTACCGACATCCGCTACACTCGTGCCGACAACGAAGCCATGTCGGCCGAACTGCTAAGGGCATTACACCGACAGGGATTCATCGACTAAAAGTTTATGACGAAAAAAAGTGTATCTTTGCAATCAGTATTTACAGGTTGCTGTAGCATGAAATAAAGTAAATAGATATAAAGATTATGAAACGAATTGTCATTATCGACGGAGGTCCGCGCAAGATGTTCAACACGGCTCTCACCAATGCACGCCTATACATATTCCCCATACAACTATCCCGACAACCTTTCGTCGGCATCCACAGCATTCAACACTCATGGCCTCTATGCCGCCTTGGCTCGGTCACCTTTACACTCACCACCGACGACTCACCCCTGCGTCTCGGTATCCGTAAGCAGAACACCATAGATGCCGACTGGGTGGCATACGACCACTTCCAGCTGCACTACCTGGGTGATGCAACTGCCATTCGCCCTATCGATAATGGACAAATGACAATCGAGAATTCTCCCATATACAACGTGCAAGGAATGCGTCTGAACAGTTTGCAGAAAGGTCTTAATATCGTAGGAAACAAATTAATTTTCATTAAATAAACATTACTATACATCGTTATGAATGTGATAAGAAAGATTGGCATCGTAGCCATGACATTTGTGCTGTCTACAGGACTAATGAAAGCACAGGATGAAGACATTGCTACCTTCCGCACATGGGCCATGACTCCTCCTATGGGATGGAACTCATGGGATTGTTATTATTCGTCGGTGACAGAGAATGAAGTGATGCAAAATGCACAATATCTGGTTGACAACGACCTCGTGCGCCACGGATGGGAGTATGTCGTAATCGACATCCGCTGGTATTGCAACCACCCGTCGCTCGGTGGCGGATGGTATAATCAGAACGGCACACAAGACTATGTGCTCGATGAGTATGGCCGCTACCTCCCTTCGCCCACACGATTTCCCTCGTGCATGGTCGATGGTGTCAACCGCGGTTTCAAGCCCTTGGCCGACAAACTGCACAGCATGGGTCTGAAACTTGGCATACACCTCATGCGTGGTGTGCCGAAAGTGGTGGTAGGCAGCAAATATAAGCTGAAAAGCAGCGAGGGCACACCATGGACATCGGTCTATAACGGCACCACCTCGCCCTGCGGATGGCTGGGCGACAACCTGCGCGTTCGCGACAACCAATACGGGCAGCTCTACTACAACAGCATCATGGACCTCTATGCCGAGTGGGGTGTCGATTTCTTGAAAATCGACGACCTCTCGCGTCCCTTCTATACCGACGAGATACGCATGATTCGACGCGCCATCGACCAGACAGGACGACCTATCGTCCTCTCGCTCAGCCCCGGCAAGACCCAGTTCCAGTATGCCGACGCTTGTCTTCAGTATGCCAACATGTGGCGCATGATGGACGACCTGTGGGACAACTGGAGTGCCATCGATGCCGTATTCCCAGAAGCCGACTTCTGGAGCCAAGTCAGCCGTCCCGGCAACTATGCCGACTGCGACATGCTGCCGCTCGGACACATTGCTGCCACCATTGCCGACCCCGGATATACCAACGGTGATGCAGGACACTGGACCAACCTCACACAGAACGAACAGCTGACCATGATGACACTCTGGGGCATCTGCCACTCGCCGCTCTTCTTCGGAGGCGAGATGACGAAAAACGATGCATTCACACTCTCGTTGCTCACAAACGAAGAGTACCATCAGATGCACAAATACGGAGTCGATGCACATCAGGTCATGGCCGATGACGACAACGGACGCGTCGTCTGGACATCGACCGACCCACAGACAGGCAACCGCTATCTCGCACTCTTCCAACGCGACAACACACGGTGGATTCTCGGTCAGAAAGCACTCTATCGCTCCGAAACCGTGGCCTACACCACCGACCGACATGCTGTCGATGTGGATATAGAGTGGCCCGAGGGTAGCAAGACACTGGTGCTGGTGGTCGATGATGGCGGCGACAACTTCAACTACGATCATGGCGACTGGATAAACCCCACACTCATCCTGCGCGACGGAACCGAAGAGCCGCTCACAGGCAAATACAAGACACGCGACTACACAAAGTCCTACTTCAACCGAGTGCGTGAAAACTCCAATGTAGACAACGGCGGACAGATGAAAGTGCTGGGCACTGCCTATTCGCGCGGATTCTCGACCGATGCCAATGCAGCCATCTTCTTCACCATCCCCGACGACATGGATGTGGTGCGCTTCCGTGCCATGGCAGCAGCCGACGACTCGGGCATCAACCAGCAGGCATCAACCACCAGCCTCCGCTTCCTCGTGTTCGACCGCAACCCGCTCTCCAGCGAGCAAGACGGCTCGGCAGCACGCACAGGACTCATTTCGCGTCGTGGCACCAAGTCGAAGACCGTCGAAGCCGATATCGAGGGAGCTGCACAGCTGAAAATCGTCGTAAGCAACTACGGCGACGGATTTGCCTACGACCGTGCCGACCTCATCAACCCTGTGCTCATCGATGCCGATGGCAACGAGACATCGCTCCTGGCACTCACTGCCGCATCCTACACATCGGAGTGGGGCTCGCTCCACCTCAACCGCAACGTAGAGAACGGTCCGCTGCGAGTCGACGGAACGACCTACACCACCGGCCTCGGCCTCAACGCACAATGCACGCTCGTCTACGACCTTCCTGCCGGCCACAACTACAAGACCTTCCGCGCCCTCTGCGGCTACGATTCAAGCTGCGACACCGACAACACATCGACCAGCGGAACCACGATGGAGTTCATCGTCTATGTCACCAAGAACGAAGACTTCAGCTTCGACCTCACGCAACTCGGATACTCCGCGGCCGAGCCGGTGCCTGTCTTCGATATATGGTCAAAGACCATCCTCGCTCCCGCTACAGGCATCATCAGTGTCAGAGTGCCGAGTCATGGAGTGCGCCTGCTCCGTCTTGGCGATAAGAAAGCCAATGCCATACCGTCGTTGCATGCAACCGAGACCGGCAATGCCGGTGCAGTTCGCCGGGGCTATCAGTCGCATGTGTACGATTTGGGCGGACGCATCATCGGCGAAGCCCCTTCGGCGAGGCTCGGCCAAGGGCCTTTCATCGTAAACGGCAAAAAAGTGATGATACAATAGTCTCCACGTTCTAAGGTTATATATCAATTGCAGAGGGGGTGCACCGTGCACCCCCTCCTGCTTTTTATTTCACGCAAGCCATGTCTTGTTTTACGAGTGGGGTTTGATACAATCCAATCTTCTTCACAAGTGGGAAGTCGACCCATGAGGAACTATATACATGTACCGTCGACTGCCCCTGTGCCTCGAGCGAAAGTAGCAGTGATGTTGCTATGCAGAGTGCCGTTTGCTTTATGAAACAGTTTATCATAGAAGTTTGTATTTAATTAAACAGTTAATATGATTAATCGCTGCAAAGTTACGCATTTCTGCATAATCATATCTTATATCGTTTACTGATTTTTTTACCAACATCACTTTTTCGGTTCCGTATGCAGTCCCATATATGTTGACTGTCCGAACCTCTGCTTCAGTTTGCCCTCTATTGCGCTGGCTATTTCGTGGGCCTGTCTGAGGGTCATGTTGCCATTCATGCGTATGTGTGCCTCGATGGCTATGTTGTTGCCTATGCGCCGGGTGCGCAGGTTGTGGGGTTCGCTTATGTCGGGGAAATGAACAGATGATGTCGGTTATCTCCTGCTCCACGTCGTCGGGCAGGAAGTCAGACAACGAATGTACGGCATCGGCCATCATGGCAGAACTTTGTCCTACGACTGCTGCCACAAACTTGAAGACGAGCAACAACACGTTGCCCGCGCTGCCCCATAGTGTCACTTCACAGATTTCTCTTTCGCGTCTTTCCATGATGTCTTTCGAATAAATTCAGACGTTTTCTCGCCATGGCAGAGCAAGCAAGCTTTCTTTGCTCATCTGGCTTAACGAAAACGTTCGAATAAATTCAGACGTTTTCTCGCCATGGCAGAGCAAGCAAGCTTTCTCTGCTCATCTGGCTTAACGAAAACGTTCGGTTTTTGTGGCTATATGCTCTATGGCTCTATGCCACGTGATTTTCACCTCTCACTACCATTCATAGTCATCAATGTATTCGTCGAATTCCACATCTTTTGTCCATCCATAGTGGCGGAAGACCTCGCGGATGTCTTCTTGCATCGACGGCTGAATGAGTTTAGCCCCTTTGCGATACTCAAAGTAGTAGGTACGCCCATAGTGGGCGATGAGAGTGGCCCTTATAATCTTTTCGATGCGTTTGGGCATCTCGTCGCTGAATATGTGTCGCATACCCTTGGCCATCTTTACTTTCTGCATTTTGCGCATAAGCTGACAATGGTCGGTGCCCACCCCCTCATGGTGTGGATTGACCGACATACTGACTGATTCAGTGGCAGGCATGTGCTGACCTACAATCCAGCGGAGGCATTGCTCACGCAGTTGGCAAGCCTCGGCAAAGCAGACAACGTATCCGCTCTCTGCTTTCTCTGCAAATATATTATCTTTCTTCATAGCGATTGTAAAGATACGATTATATATTTGAAACCGCCAAATTTACGCTCTGAATCTGGTTTTTCGCGCGTTTATGTCAGTTAGTCCGAACGGCTCGGACTGTCGGTCCGAACGTCTCGGACTGTCAGTCCGAACGCTGAGAACTGTCAGTCCGAACGGCTCGGACTGTTAATTCTGCCGCTTCTTCTTTCCTGTGTCGAGTAGTGTGATAGTGCGAAATGATATGTGATGAGGACGTTCGGCACGGGCAAGACGCGGCTGCAGCCATTCTTGCAATGCTTCGGGGGTGAGGATGGAGTGGGGCACAACCTCCACGTCGGCATGAAGCACGGTGCCAAAACTTGTGTCGGGCACTGGATATACCACAGCAGCTGCCACATCGGGATGCTCACCAACGACCGACTCCACATGGTCGGCATACACATTTTCGCCACCACACACCACCATGCGGTCGGCACGGCCGCGATGATAGTATAGCCCGTCATCGCTTTTGTGAACCAAATCGCCTGTGTTCTGCCACCGGTGTCTCAATCCTTTCATGGCCCAACCGCCGCGAACCCACAGCGCACCATCGGCCTCAACACGGCATTTCACTCCGTCGATGGGACGCCCGATGGGTATTTCATCGCAGCCCGAGAGGTCGCCGGGCGTGGCTATCATGAAGAATCCTGCTTCGGATGTGCCGTAGAGATTGTAGAGCACATCGCCCAGATGGCAGCGGGTGGTGTCGACCCATTTGCGGTCGAGGCGGTCGCCACCGCTTATGATACACCTCACCGACTGCATCATCGACTCTGCTCCATCCCTCTGCCACAAGCGGGCAAGCATGGCAGGCACGAGGGTCAGCACCTCAACCCGCTCCTGGCGTATGATGTCGAGTGCCTCGTCGGAATCGAAGTGCGACATGATGCACACCTTCTTTCCCATAAGGAATGCGACGATAATCGTAGCAAGTCCGAACCCATGAAAGAGCGGCAGGGGCATAAACACGCTGTCGTAGCAGTCGATGCCTATGACCCGCAGCAGTGCAAAGAGCGGAGGCAGGAACTGACAGGCCGATGTCGGCCGTGTTGCCTCGTGGCGGTTGCCCGAAGTGCCGCCGGTGAATGTGGTGATGGAGGAACTGTGGAAAATTGAAGACTTGAAGAATTGAAGACTTGAAGAATTGGAACTTCGGAAGAACATCTTCACCCGCCTTCTATCGATGTCTGGGGCTGAGTCGAGTTCCATCAGTTTTATCTTGAGACCGAGTCGCGACAACGCAAACAAGTGTATCACCGATTGTGCGGTGTTTGGGCAATACATGCTCACACCCATTCCCGATCTCAATCCATGCTTGGCAGTAAGTTCTTTTGATAAATTCGTCGACTGCTCATATAGTTCCCGATAGCTAAATCGATCCCTACCATCCACCAACGCCGTGCGGTCGGGGTAGTAATGCGCCGCAAAGCGCATAAGCGCCATAAGTGTGAAACCCTCGTGCATGATACACTCTGCCCAACGGAGCAATCCGCCAAGCGACATGATGTGTAGCTGCCAAAGTTTCTTATATAGCATATCCATTGTAATGTATATAGCTTCTATAGCCTCTATAGCTTTTATTGCTTCTATTTCAATTTTCCATCTTTCAAATCCCCATCCCCCATGCCCACCACGGTCTGTAGATAAGTTTCTTGCTCATTGCAAGTCGTAGCAATATGCATGCTGCTTCATCGGCCGAATAGGCGGGCATACGCTTGTAGCGAGGTGTAGCGTCGGCCATAGGGGTATGCACAAGTGGCATATAGGCTATTTGGACCTTCACTTTCAGCGTTTTGTATTCGCGTTGAGCTGTAGTGCACCACACGTTGGCAGCGCATTTCGATGCATGATAGGCCGACCAACCAGGAAATGAAGGGTGGAGGGTGCTTACCGACGAGGTATAGACGATGCGACCTCCGGCATTGCGCAGCGATGGCATCAAGGCAAGCGAGAGGGCCACAAGCGAACGATAGTTGAGATCCATGGTGCGGTCGAAGTCGTGCAGGCGGTCGATAGAGTCGCTTATGGTGCGGTGTATCGACTTCCCTGCATTGCAAAACAGGTAGGAAAGGCATGGCAGACGATGCGGCAAATCGCGACACAATTCATCAAGTTGTGCCCTGTCTCTGAGGTCGATAGCAATGTAATGCGCTTCGGTTCCTCGTGCTTTAGCAATGTCGCACAACGTTTTCAATTTCTGTTCGTTGCGTGCCATTAGGTACAGTTTTGCTTTAACACCGATAAGTCGCAGTGCCAACTTCTCACCTATGCCCGACGATGCGCCCGTGACAACCACCCATTTGCCAGCGAAGTGAGTGAGCAGAGCATCATCGTCGATATCCACCGGTGGGTATACCAAGTATCTCCAACAGTTGTTCAGATTCATCTGTATCGTTTATTTTCCGATTATACCTCAATCAGTGTTGTTAAGTTCTTGTGTGCAAAATTATACAAAATACCTCGAACATACAACAATCGGAGCAACAAAAGCTGCATGACCTACCGTTTTTCTCACAAAAAACATCGTATATTTGCGGTTGGAATTAAAAATATACGACTATACACGATGAAAACAAAGAAAAGTAGGCACGACGCATTGCCGATTATGTCAGCTCACTCGCGACCTGAAGGGTGTGGTCGAGGGTAGTCAGCGCAACTACTTCTACAGCCTCGACGGCGAGCAATGGACACAAATCGGAACCAAGAACTATCGCATGGTGTTCGACTACCGCCGCTTCTTCATGGGCTCAAAGTTCGGCATCTTCAACTACGCCACCAAGAAGACCGGAGGCTACATCGATGTCGATTACTTCAAATATGAATGTAGCGAGAAATAAATGAAACTCTCCCCCTCACTCAGTGAAGAGAGAGGGGGAGAGCAAAAATGGATTCTGAGAGTTTTTCTACTTCACATATATCTTATAGTCCTTCACGCTGCCGGGTGCTCCTTGTTCAGCACGCGGGAGGTATTCGATGGCTGTAATGGTCTGTTCGCTACCGAGGTCGATTACGAGCAGGTGAGGGAATCCGGCTCCGCGCACTGTCTGCCAGTAGGTCGATTCTTGCAGGTCGAACACTTTGTCGCCGAGGTGGTTGCCACCTTCGTCTTCGCTGTCGGCATACTTGCAGGTCCATGGTTCACGGCTGAGTCGCTGTCCGTTGCTGCCTTGTGCATAGATTTCGGCAATGGCTACCACATCGCCGCTGCCTTGTATGCTCGATGCCTCGATGCAGAGCAGGCGACCGCGTTTCGGAGCCGGGAACTTCACTGTCTGCCATCCGTTGCCTGCCTTGAATTGTCCGCTGGCGGCAGGTGTGTCGCTGTTGAGGTCGGGCTTGTCGCCTATGTTGTTGTGCTTGTTGGTGCGTTCGAGTTGCAGTTTGTTGAGTTCTGGTTCGGCTTGTCCCCAAACCACTGCTTCCTGCGGACCTACCACGTCGAGCACTATGACTTCGTTGCGTCCTTTCTTCAGCCAGCAGCCAGGGATGTAGAGTGTCTGTTGCGGACCGATGGACCAGATGCGACCCATTGCATGGCCGTTCACCCACACTTGTCCCTTGCCCCAGCGCTCAAAGTTGAGGAACGTGTCGCCCACCTTATTTATATTAAAGTAGCCACGATAGTAGCCGGGGCGTGTAGTGAGGTCTTTGCCATCGGTTGCAAATTGTGATGGTTTGCCCAGTCGCAGCCCAGTGTCGGGTTTGCTCAAGTCATTGTTGTGTAAGAATGCATCGACTGCTTTCTCGTAGCTGTCGGGCAGTGCAAACATGTTCCATGCCTGTGGCGTCCATGTGGTTTCGATGTTGTTGATAGTGGCGCTGATGACTACATCGCTCACTATTCCTTTGAAGTCCTTGATAGCGCGGCCGAAGTTGATGCGTCCCATTGCCTCGACAAGTATCTGCAGTTCGTCGCCCTTCTTCACTGGTGGCAGGGTGATACTCTTTTCGTTCTTCACACGGTCGGTCTTACCGATGTATTTACCGTTGATAAAGAACTGTGCGTAGTCGTGAATATCGGCCGTGAGCAGACTCTGTTCGTTGATTTCGGGCAGGGTAGTGGTGTAGAGCATTGAGCCCCAACCCATATTTACCTCTTCGAATGTGAGGAGCTGGCTTCCTTTGCAAATAGGTGTGTCGAGATTCGGGTCGTTACCATTGAAGATTGAAGAGAACTCTGTGAGTTCGAACTTTGGCACGGTGATGATTGGTGCTGCTGGTTTCGGTATGGCGGGCATCTTCTTGCCGTCGTTATAACGCTCCATCATCTTGCGCAGTTCGAAGTATTTGGGTGTGGTCTGTCCGTATTCGTTGATAGGTGCATCGTAGTCGTAGGAGGTCACGTCGGGTGCAAAACCTGGTGAGTTGGCTCCTGCCCAGTGGCCGAACGACGTGCCGCCGTGGGTCATGTAGAGCGAGAAGCTGATGCCCTTCGAGAGCATCTCGTCCATACCATCGACCATATCTTTGGCAGGACGTGTCTCGTGGCGTGCTCCCCATTTGTCGAACCATCCGCTCCAGAACTCACTACACATCTTCGGCGAGTCGGGACGCAACTGACCGAGGCGGCGGAACTGCTGGTCGATGTTGGCTCCGGTGCCGAAGTTCATTGTCCAGATGAGGTCGTCGAGGCCGTTTTGCTCGAAGTTGCTTGCCCAGTCACACTGGAACAGGGTGACGCTCTCGCCGTAGATGCCGCGCAGGCAGTCGCGTATCTCAGAGACGTAGGGCTTGTCGGTGCCATACGAGCCATATTCGTTCTCAACCTGAATCATGATGATAGGTCCGCCGTTGGCTATGGTGAGCGGACGCAGCTGCTCGCCCACTTTCTCTTCGAATATCTTCACACGCTCCATGAAGTATGGGTCTTGTTCGCGCAGGCGTATGTCCTTCTTCTTCAGTAGCCACCACGGCAGTCCGCCCATCTCCCATTCGGCGCATACGTATGGGCCTGGACGCACGATGACATACATGCCGTTCTTCTGTGCCACGCGGCAGAACTCGGCGATGTCCTGATTGTCCTCGAAGTTGAACACACCTTCCTGCTGCTCATGTATGTTCCAGAAGATGTAGATACACACGGTGTTCATACCCAGAGCCTTACACATCTTTATCCGATGTTCCCAATACGGGCGCGGAATGCGTGGATAGTGTATCTCTGCTGCTTTCACGATGAATGGCTTTCCGTTGAGCAGGAACGTACCTTTGCCTGCCTCAAACGTGCCTTTCTGTGCCATGGCAAAACCTGCGGTGAGTGCCAAGGCGAGAGTTAAGATTAGTCGTCGCATAATATGTGTTAATAATGAATAGTTAAT
>JAFUSD010000003.1 GCA_017480685.1 Bacteroidaceae bacterium | reverse complement strand
TTGTTCTTTTCACGTTCCTACACTATGTAGTCGAGTGCTTCGGGCATGAGTTCTACGCGCATGGGTGTCAGTTTTCGTGCATCGAGTATTTTTCCGTCGAGCGACACGCGCGCGCGTCCTTCGTCGTATATTTCCACTTTGTGCACTCTGTATGGGTGTACATTCTTGTAGTTGAGGAACTTTCCTTTTCCCAGCAGATAGAATCCTTCGAAGAGTTGCCACCACTGTGGCCGTGTCACTATCGAGACGTCGAGCATTCCGTTGTATGGCACGCTGTTTGGTGTCTGTCCGTATCCGGTGCAGTTGCCGATGCATATTGACATCACTTCGCTGTTCATCTCTTCGGTGTCGGCCTTGAGGTGTATGTTGAACGATTTGCGTTCAAACACGTTTGCGATTGCGGCCCATAGCATCGAGAGTCGTTTCGAGCCTATGAGGCGTGTTGCCTTGTCGGTTATGTCGATTAGGCGTGCGCCGAGTCCGATGTTGACGCAGTTGAGGAAGTAGTTTTTGTGTGGCACGTTGTCTTCGTCGGTATAAACCAAGTATGCCACGTCTATGCGTCTGGTCCGTCGTTCTATTATGCGGTCTATGGTCTTGCGGTAGTCGTCTACGGTCACTCCCCAGAATCGCGCGAAGTCGTTGCCTATGCCGTTGGGTATCAGTCCCAGCGCGAAGTCGTCGGGCAGTGTTTCAGAGCGGAAGATGCCATTGAGTGCTTCGTTCAGTGCATAGTCGTTGCCCACGACCACGAGTGTGTGGTAGGCATTATCGCAGAGCATGCGTGTGAGTCGTTCTACTGAGCCTGAGCCTTCTGACTGCACGAAGTCGTATCTCACTCCGCGCTTCTCCATGTAGTGTTGTATTGCGAGCCATCGTTTGTGTGAGTTGGCTGAGCCTACTCGCGAGCTGTATATCACTCCCCATCGTCCTGTTTCCATGTCGTCAGTGGGTTATGTAGAACACTCCCATCCCCACGGCCCATGCCAGCAGCACGCGCCAGAAGATGTTTCTGAAATACCATGCCAGGCTTATGCGTTCCAGTTCGGCCACCGCATGCCCGGCCAGGGTGCCTACGAAGAAGAGTGAGCCGCCCAGTGCCGAGCAGAAGGAGAGCAACTGCCAGTAGGTTCCGTTCTGCACAAAGTCTGACGCGGTGTCGGTCAGTTCTTGTTCAAACAGGTTGAGGCCTGCCATGACGAATGGTATGTTGTCTACAAGGCTTGAGATGACTCCGATGATTGCCCCGTAGGCATATACGTTGTGTATGTGTGTAGTGAGTTGCTCGCCCACATAGCTTAGGGCGCCACATTCCACCACTGCCCCCACTGCCAGCGACACGCCGAGGAAGTAGAGTATGATTCTCATTCCGATGAACTCGGTGTTGCGTATGTATTTGTGTTGTATGAACAGCCTGTTGCCGCTGCGTTTGAAGTTGAACATGCTCTCCACCAGCCAGATGAGTGCCAGGACACAGAGTGCTCCGAGGAACGGTGGCAGTTTGGTCACGGTGTGGAACGTGGGTATCGACCACAGTCCTGCCAGTCCGAGCACGAGCAGCATCACTTTCTGCCAGGGCCGCAGCAGTGAGTCGTCGCCGTCATAGCGTCCCAGAATCGACGACACCTCTACATTGCCTACCAGCAGGCGCGACACCAGCAGGTTGAACACCACGAGGCTTGCCAGCACAGGCAGTATCAGGCCGCCGGCATAGGCCGAGGGAGTCACCACCCCGTGCACCCACAGCATGAGCGATGTCATGTCGCCAATCACGGTGAATGAGCCTCCGAGTATGGCCGAGATGAGGATTACGCACGAGTAGACCACTCGTTGGCGGTGTGACGCCACCACTTGTCCCATGATTGACATCATGAGCACCACGGTGGTAAGGTTGTCTACATTGGCCGAGATGAGGAACGTGATGGCCGACAGCGCCCAGAGGAAACGGCGGCTGTGGCGGGTGCGCAGCCAGCGGGTGAGCGAGTCGAACACCCCGTTGTTGTTCATTATCTCCACGATGGTGTTGGTGGCAATGAGGAAGAGGATGACCTGGCAGGCCTCGCCCCAATACTTCACGATGACGTGCTGGGCTATGAAATCCTTCTCCTGACCAATGAGGTTATAGTCGGGATAGCCCATGAGAGCCAGGAAGTCGGACCCGTGAAGCATATATACAACCCAGGCACTCACGCCGCAGAACATGGCCACGGCGGCACGGTTGATATTGCTTATCTGCACCGAGCTCATCATCAGGCAGCCTAAGAGCACAATAGCAACTATTATGATTGTAGTGAGCAACATGGCGGTAAACTGTTTTGACTATTTACGTTATACATTACTTTACTTTCTTGTGAGGATATCCTCGCGGGGCGTTGAGGATATCCTCACCGGCCGCTACCCCCACAGGCCCCTACAAACACTGCGGAGAACTCGGAGCACCCATAGCGGTCCCGGAGTTCTCCTCGTCCAGCATCCATGAGCGGTAGACGGGGCTCGAACCCGCGACCTTCGGCTTGGGAAGCCAACGCTCTGCCAACTGAGCTACTACCGCATTTCGAAGTGCAAAGATAGCCATTTTCCTGCAAAAGTGAAACTCCAAAAGTAAAAAAAACAACATTACAACCCAAATTCGCATGACAAGGTGTCTACTTTTCAC
>JAFUSD010000042.1 GCA_017480685.1 Bacteroidaceae bacterium | reverse complement strand
CTATCTCAACCAACTGTGGATACCGGCTCTCATCATGCTACTGCTGCTCCTGCTGCCTGCCATCAACATGAGTGCGCTGGTGTCGGGCATGATGGAAGGCCGCCTGGCCGAGCTGGGAGTAAGGAAGGCATTCGGTGCGACGAACCGCACACTGCTGCGCCAGGTGCTGACACAGAACTTGTGGTTCACCTGCCTGGGCGGCATTCTCGGGCTCTTACTCTGCTACGGCTTGCTGAAGTTGCTCAGCACATCGACGCTATTCATTACCATATTCACACAGTCGGCCACCTCAAGTTCACTGAACATCACCCCCGACATGCTGTGGAACTGGCCCATGCTCATCATCACCTTCGTCTGTTGTGCGTTGCTCAACCTCATGGCAGCCTTCATCCCTGTATGGCACAGCTTGAAGCGACCTTTGATAGAAGCGATGAATCAGAAACAATAAACCCCTCTCTTATCTCCCCAAACCCCTCTCTTATCTCCCCCAAGGGGAGAAGATTAACCTCTCTCTTATCTCCCCAAAGGGGAGAAGATACCATCCGGATGGAAATAACTAAATAATTAAATAGTACATAATTCGTAAATAGTAAATCGTCAAATCGTAAATAATAATAGATTGTCAAATCGTAAATGACCAAATAGAATTAAATAGTAAATGGTAAATGGTTAAATGGTAAATGAAATTATGAAAACAAAAACATATATCCCGACTCGGTTAGGCCTTGGAAAGCTCTTGGGTTTTCATTCAGCAGGGTGGCTTGTGGCCGAACTGTGTATCATCACGATGCTAAGTTGGTTCTTCATCGACAACTTGGTGGTGTATTACTACGACCGATACCTCACGGGCGACATCACTCCGTTCGAGACACATCATCTGGTGGTGGGACGTATGGAGGTGGACCGCACCGACGAAGGACAGGAGCGGAACAGAGACGTGGAGGTGGCGCAGGATGCCGACCAAGCTGCGCTCGACGATATACGCAACCGACTGCTGGCACTGCCCGAGGTGGAGTCGGTGTGCTATGCCGATGATTACGTGTTTGCCCAGCTCGACCGCTACCACTGGACAACATGGGCCGATGCCTACAACACCAAGGAGCATCGCGCCGGAGCATACTCCATCCTCCTTTACCTCGACGAGCCGTTCTTCGAAACTCATGGGATAGAGGTGATGAGAGCGAAGCAGAGTGCTCAAAGTGCTCAAAGTGCTCAGAGCTCTCCGAGTTCTCCGAGTTCTCAGAGTTCTCCCGACGATGAAGACATCACGAGCAATGCGGGCCAGGTCTATATCTCGCGCTGCATGGCACGCTCCATCTTCGGAAGCGAAGAGGCTGCTTTGGGCAAGAAGTTGGTGTGGCTCGATGTGGATTATGCCGACCGCCCCGATGGCTCGACACCTGCCGCCGAGGAGGTGAGAGGCACTTACACCGTGGCAGGTGTGACCGCCGACGTGAAAGCAAGCCCCGAGGAGCGCAACTCGCTCGTGGTGTTTGTGCAGGAGATGCTGCACCCGATGCTGACCTCCCACATTCTCATCCGCTTGAAACCCGATGCTGACGCCAAGGATTTCGTGAAGCGCACATCGAAAAACCTATACGACAACTTCAACTCGGGACGCAGTTTCATACAAGAACTCGAGACCTACGACCAACACATCAGCAACCAGTCGTCGCGCACATCGTTGCAAATCGAGAATCAGTTGTTCTTGCTCATACTGGTCATCTTCGGTGTGAACGCGCTGCTGGGCGTGGTGGGCACCTTCTGGATGCAGTTGCGACGTCGCAGGGAGGAGATAGGCATCATGCGCAGCTTCGGTGCCACACGCTGGAGGATTCTGCGCAAGATGCTTGGCGAAGGGGTGCTGCTCTACACCGTCAGCTTCATCCTGGCCGACATCATCTACCTGCAGATAGTGCTCTCGACCGGCATGGTGAGCGACCGCAACATGGGGCAGCTCATTGGCGAGGCGTCGTGGATAGAGCAGTTCTGGCCCCACTTCGCCATCGTGTCGGCCGTGGTGTACCTGCTGATTCTGCTATTAGTATGTATAGGTGTGCTGATACCTACGCTCCATGCCATCAGAGTGAACATAGTAGATGCCTTGCACGAGGATTAGCGACAAAATGATAGTAAAAGGCAAAAAAGTAGTGTTTTTAGTATTGTCTATTGGAGGATATTTGTTATCTTTGCAGCAAATTAATTCACTTAAAGACATTAACCTATTAAAAAGACAGAATGCTTATGAAAAGACATGTTACTCTGTTCATTCTTGCAGTCCTTCTGCTTGTCCCGATGAGCATGAAGGCACAGTTTGTTGCGACCATCGAAGACGAACCACGCACCGGATGGTGTGAGGGCCCGACGGTCACGTTCTCGCTCAAAGAGCTGTGTGGTTATCTGGAGTGCGACCCCGACGACCTCGATCAGGCTCTGTATCAGTGGGAGGAAGATGCTAAGGCATCTGCTCAGGCACAAGGTCGCTCCGACTGGTCGAACTGCTATCCAGTGAACGATCTCTTCCAGTTGCTCGACCCAAAGACTGGTGAGACACAGTCGTACACGTTCCATAGCGAGCAGTATGGTGGCTTCGAGATGGACAAGGACGGAAATTTCGCATCGTGGGATGCAGGTTCGTCGTGGGGTGTATTCATCCAGTACGAAGGTTGGTCGATTGAGGAAGACTACATCAACTTCACCGTTTGTCAGAATCCAACCAACTCCCTGAAGAACGGCGACGTATGTCATGGCATCGTAGCTATCGGCTTCAACGACCACTTGGCTACATTCGACCTCACACTCAAGATGAAGCGCGAGTCAATCGACAAGGAGCCTGTGACCAATCTTGACGAACTCACCATCGTGGGTGAATCGACCTACGAGGCAACACAATATCTGAAGGAAGGCGAGGACAATCGCTATGCCTACGAAGATGTCGACTGGTTCTACCTCAGCACCAACGAGATTGCGCCAGCCCTGGGCATCGATGGCGAATACATGATGAAGATGTTTAGCGATATGATTTTCGTGAAGTCATGGGACACCACAGCCGACTACTGGGGACCACTCACCAATGAAGGCAAGGCAGTTCCATCGCCCGGATTCTACTTCGGCGGCGGTGTGAAGATGGTGAACGAAGAGACTGGCGAGGAATACGAAGTAGACGAATGCATCAACTCCGACGCATTCCAGTCCAACTCGAAGTTCTTCGTCTGCAACATGCGCTACTACTGGGATACCGGCAACCAGTCGGAATGGCTCCGATTTGGTATCGGTCAGACTCTCAACGGCATGCAGGCAGGCGAGATAGCCAAGGGCGACATGTATATCATCTACGGCGACAAGGCTTGGGTGGTACACTTCATCATGAACATCCCCGACAACACGCCTATCACCACCCTCACCAAGGTGGGCGAAGAGACTTGGACCATCATCGACCGCGACCCACGCAAATCGTGGAACGAGACTGAAAGCTACGACCTCGACCTCGAAGCCATAGCACAGAAGTTCACCGATGCAGCTGGCGTGGATGTAACCGCAAACGACTTCGTACTCACTGCATCGACCGACGCAGGAGGTGTCACTACCAACTATACAGCCGACTATGATGCCGAGACAGGTCTGTGTGGATTCTGGATGGACGAGGCAAACTGCGCTCAGTCGTACAACAACGGATGCTACTACATCAACTACTTCCCACAAGACAGCCGGCTGGCACTTGGCAACAAGCCCAACTACTTCAACGGAGGCGAGCAACTCACAGGTTCGGTTTACTTTGTGGTGGGCGACTCGCTCTACTATGAAGTGAAGGTGGAACTGGGCATCATGACACCTAAGTATACCGTCGAGACATGCGAAGTCGTCGACTACGACTGGACCGTGCAGCTCGTACCAACCACCGACGGGGTATGGCAGGCAGGAACCACAGCGATGCAGAACATCGAAATGATGATCGACCTCACAGGCGACGGTAAGCTCTACGGTGTGAATGCAGCCGGCGAACTCACGACTGCATACTCTGTAGGCGAAGCAAACAACGGCGCAACCGGCGGCGGATTCTGGATGAGCCCCGACGACGAAACGGGCTATGCTTGCGCTGCCTCATATTCAGGCACCGGTTCGTTTGCAATGTGGTACTATCAGGGAACGACCACATGGTTCACCGTGCCCGACTTCCGTCAGCCAGGACAGGAGTCGACCGCTGTGTTCTACATCTACAACTTCTGGGAAGGCAAGGCAGTGAAACTTAACACCACACTGAAGTTCGTTGACCACATCATCGACATCCGACCCATTGGAGAGGAAGACCTCACAGCCGAAGCTCGCAACGAAACTGGTGACGACTTCGACGAAGTGGAGCTGGCCCTCACCGCTGCATGCGAGGCACTGGGATGCACCGAGGAAGAACTGCTCGAACAAGGCACATGGATGGTGATGGACGCTGACGGCTACCTCACCGAAGCTACCGAATTCAACTTCGACGACGTGCAAGGCTTCTACTTCGATGCCAACGGACGTGTAGTCAACAGCATCGACGACGCTGTGTTCACACTCGGAGTCGTAGACCAGGTGATGCTCCACTCTATGATTATGGCCGAAGAAGATGTGAACAACACATACACCACAACCCTCTACCTCAGCTACAAGGACAAGCTCTATGCATTCAATGTGTCTGTAGGCGGTGGCGAGGCTGTAAGTATAAGCAGCATCAAGGCGGCAGCTACCGATGGAGCTGTCTACAACATTGCAGGACAGCAACTCGCTGCTCCACAGCGCGGCCTCAACATCGTTGGTGGCAGCAAGGTGCTGATTAAGTGAGATCAAAAACCAAACTCGCTTGGTTTTTGCCGAACGAGAAGCAGCAAGACGCAGTCAAGGTGCTGATTAAGTGAGAGCAAAACCAAGCTTAAACTATGCAGGTGCATCCACCGCCATGGATGCACCTGCTGTCTTTTATGCCTAAATCAGCAGGGTAGGGCTGAAACGAGGATATCCTCAACAGCCCGCGAGGATATCCTCAACAGCCTGCGAGGATATCCTCAACAGCCTGCGAGGATATCCTTAACACCCTGCGAGGATATCCTCATTTTTATGTATAATCGTGTAGACAGAATCATTTGCTCAAACATTTGTTTCATAATCTATACTCCGGCTAATTATTATATGCTAACTTTGCATCCGTAAGACAAAGCAGAATGACAACCAATACTTATTGATATGAACATAATGAAGACAAGAACGCGTTTGCTGTCGGTGTTGCTGATGCTGTCACTGACTCTTCCCGCCAGTTCGCAGGAGCGCCGGCCCGTCGATGCGCGCCACCCCATGTGGCTGGTGCATGTGGATGTGTGGAACAAAGCCGACCCGCAGAAGATTATCAACCTCATTCCCGAGGATATACGCCCCTACGTATGCCTCAATTTGTCGCTCTCGTGCCAGTATGACACCGAGCGCAACGTGTATAAGATGCCGCAGAACGCGGTGAAGACCTACAAGTCGTGGGGCACGGTGTGTCAGGCCAACGGCATGTGGTTCACCTGTCAGCCGGCAAGCGGCGGACACACCCACATACAGGACAACGACCTCGAGACGTTTGAGTATTTCTTCAAGCGTTTCCCAAATTTCCTGGGCTGGAACTATGCCGAGCAGTTCTGGGGTTTCGACGAGGCAGGTGACAAGAGCTCAAGTTCGCAAACCTCGCGCATCGCCCTGTTTGCCAACCTGGTGGAGATGTCGCACAAGTATGGCGGATTCCTCACCGTCAGCTTCTGCGGCAATATATGGTCACACCTGCTCAATCCACTGGGCATGATGAAGCGTAACACCAACCTCTACAATGCCTGCAAGAAATATCCCGAGGCCATATTATGGCTGTATAAGTATACCACCTCGTCGTGTTTCTACAACAACGAGAGCGTCACGTTCGGACCCTTTGTCTCGGGACTGGCCAAGAACTACGGTGTGCGCTACGACAACTGCGGATGGAACGGTGCACTCTCGTCGCTCATGGGCGAGGGGCATGGCAAGAAATACCCCATAGCAGCAGGCATCGGAACAGTGATGGAGCAGACCTGTGTGAACGGAGGTGCCGTGTGGGACGGTCCGGAACTCATCTGGACCGAAGACTTCCAAAACCTGAACAACTCAACGGTCGACGGCTACACACGCCGAAACTGGGGCACATTCCCCGGATTCAGAAATGCATGGATAGACATGTTCCGAAAGATAATAGACGGAACACTCTACATACCCACACGCGACGAAGTGGTGGACAACACCAAGATAGCCGTGATAAACGACGTGAGCTCGGGCAACGACGAACAGAAATATGCTGCATGGGGCGACCTCTACGACGGACTTTACAAACAGACCGACCCCATGAACAGCGGCAACGGGCAGTGGATGAACAACTACTGCTACTTCAAAAAGACAGGGCGCTACCACACCATACCGGTGACCATAGGCCTCTATGACCAAAAGGCAAAGACCATACCGGTGCAGGTCAAGAAGTCGGCATACAGCTCGAGGTGGACAAGCCAGACGGTGAAGGTGAACGAGTTTAACCGCCGATATCCCGAAGTGAGTACAGGCGACCTATATGTGTCGAGACATGGCAACCAACTCATAACCTACACCCCATACTCATACTTCAACAAAAAACGCGAGGCAACAGGGCGCATACCACTGCAATACAACACCTGCGACAGCCTCATCCTCACCCTCGGCATGCTGGGTAGCGGTGCTGTGCGCGAATATGCCGACCACATAGACTTCTACCTCAACAACTACCGAACCGACACCACCAACCTGGTGACAGAGAGCATCGTGCTGAAAGGTGTAGCAGCCGAACCAACCGTCAGTTTCAAACGCAGGGTAGACGCAACCGGCTCAATCACACGTCAGTGGAACGAAGCCGACAGCATATTCACCATCTTGGTGCGCCACATGGGCCCCGTAGACCTAAGCGTGCAATGCGAAGGCAAGGCAACCGAACGCAGCACCACATATCTGAACAGCGAGACACTAAGCACAGACCCGCCCAGACAACCGCACGAATACTACGGACCCATAACCATAGAGGCCGAAGACATGGACTACAAAAACGTGAAGAGCTGTGTGACCGACCCCTACAACTGGTATCCAAACGTGTATGGACATGCAGGAAACGGATTCATGGACATGGGAACCAACACCGCCGGCTCGCTGCGCCACACCATACAAATTGCACACCCAGGCGATTACTACATATACATACGCTACATGTCGACCGCCAAGGCCGGCAACATCGTTGCAGTAGTGAACACCACACGCCAAGTGGTGAAATGCGAAAAAACCGGACAGAACGAATGGAAACGAGTGGCAGTAGCTGCCAAGCTGAACAAAGGGCAAAACACGTTCACCATAAACAACACCACCGGCCTCAACATGTACATAGACAACATAACCTATTCGCCATCCGATGTACCCGAAGAACAATATGCCATCACACTGAAACAAGCAGCGGGCGGAACCGTACAAGCCCCAGACTCGGCAGTGGAAGGCGAACGAGTGGTGCTCAACGTAGTGCCCGACGAGGGATACAAACTAAGCGGATGGACCGTGACCCACGGAGCCATCACTATCAGCGACGACAGCATCTTCTACATGCCCGACGACAACGTGACTCTCACACCAATCTTCAGCGACCTCACCGAAGTCTACCGACTCGACTTCGCCAACGTGGTGACCGGCACAATGCCGCCAGGATGGATGGCAGTGCAAGAAAACAACGAAACACATCAGTATCCCAACAACTACTCGGCAGGAGCACGCACATTCGTCGGATTCGTAGGTCATCAAGGCAAAGCACTCTATTGGCGCGACGGAAAATGCGAATACGGCCGCCAAGCCGCATACCCGCTGCAACTCGAGGCAGGATGGTACAAACTGTCGTTCGCCACAGCAGCATGGAAAGCACGCCCGAAGTATGTGGCAAGAATCCTCTCGGCTACCGACGATGACGTGGTGGCAGAGTCGAACCAGTATTATGCACTGCCCAATGCCAATGGAAGCACAGGAGCAACCATCACATCGGCACGCACGTATGAGCTGACGTTCAACATCACACAACCCGGACGATATGTCATCAGCTTCGTAAACCTCGACGTGGTAGACGGATTCGACGAGTTCCTCCTGGCAGAATGCTGGCTCAACACCACCGAAGACCCCACAGCCATAGAACATATCATGGCCGACCGACAACCCCACGGCACCAACGACAACAATGGCAACGCATTCAGCAACCACACCATGCCCGACATCTACGACATGCAAGGCCGCCAACTTGCTGCACCACGCAAGGGCATCAACATCGTGGGTGGCAGGAAGGTGCTGATTAAGTGAGAGCAAAACCAAGCTTGCTTAGTTTTGCCGAACGTGAAGCCCCAAGACGCAGTCAAGGTGCTGATTAAGTGAGAGCAAAATTCACATCACGCCTCCCTTCCCCCCCTGGGGGACTCTTCCGATATGTGCAGACACAAACATATCAAACCCTTGATACTAATACAGAAAGAGGATGTGCCTGGCACATCCTCTTTGTTTCAGTACATACACAAAAAAAAGGATGCACCGGTGTGTTGGCACATCCTCTTTGTTGAATACTTATCAAGGCGTTGTTGTTTTGACTTATAACGATGCTGTCATGGCATCAGGTCTTTTTCACTTCTGCTACGGGGGGTTAGAACATCATCATCATTCCTCCGCCCATGCCCATGCCTCCGCCCATGTTGCGGAACATGCTCATCATGCCTGCTGCACGATTGCGTTGCTGAACCACGGCTTGTGCTGCATGTGCAGGAGTTACAATCTCCTTGAATTTGGCATAGTACTGACGGTCGATCTCTGCTTGCTGTTCGAGGCGTTCAAAGTCTTCGTTTACCAACTGCTCGGCCTCTTCTGCTGTGATTTTCTTGAAGTTGATGTCGGCTCCAGCTTTCTGGTCCATGCCGTATTTGTCGATGATGTTCATGCGTTTCTGCTGCCATTCAATATAGAGCTGGATGAACTTTGCACCTGTCTCGGGCGAGAGGTCCCACTGCTCTACATATTGCTCAGCACGTTGTGTATAGACTTCGGTCTCGCTCTTCACCTCTCTTGTGGTTTGTTGGCGATTGCCTCCGTTGTTTCTTTGGTTGCGTTGTGCCTGTGCGCTCAGCGCTACCATGGAGATGCATGCTATTATTAATATCTTATTCATGATTCTTGGTTTTTAGGTTGTTGTTGTTCTTCTAATGTGGTGTGCCTGCTGTTAGAATCCGCCGAAACCTCCACCGCCGAAGCCTCCGCCGCCGAAGCCTCCACCGCCGAAGCCTCCGCCTCCGAAGCCTCCGCCACCGAAGTCGCCTCCGCTGAAGCTGCTGAAGTCGAAGTTACGCATCATGTTGAACATGCTGTAGGCTGTGTTGCGCTCTTGTAGGAATATCTGTGCTGCCTGTTGGGTTGTTACCATCGACTTGAATTCCTGGTAGTATTTGCGGTCTACTTCGATTTGTTTGATCTGGCGTCCGATGCTTTGCTCTACAATTGCATCGGCCTCGCTGTCGGTCATGCTCTCGAAGTCTATTTGTGATTCTTCACTTTCCTGGTCGCCGCCGGTTGGGTTCACGGCATTGAAGCGGTCGGTCTGCCAGTTGAGGTAGAGCACTGTGAACATGTCGCGGTTTGCTTTCTTGATTTTGAACTTTTTGGCCAGTTGGGTTGCTTGGTCTTGGTATGATTCCACTTTGCTTTCTGTGGCGCGTCGTGCCATATTGGTGTTGCCGCCGCCGAATCCGCCGAAACCGCCGCCGCCGAATCCGCCGAAACCGCCGCCGCCGAATCCGCCACCGCCACGTTGGGCGCTCATGCTCATGGAGAGCACGAGGGTGAGTCCTAACATTAATAGCTGTTTCATTTGTTGCATATATTTGGGGTTTTTAAATAGTTGTTTGTTTGCATTTATGACTGCTTTTTTTATAAAAGGTTTAACTCCCAAGTGTCATAGCATACGCCTCTGCCTCCAAATGATTCTTTCTGCATGGTGAGTCCGGGGTTGAGTATTGTGCCTCCCGACTCGGTTGAGATGCCGAAGTCGAAGTATTGGCGGTCGGCATATATGTCGGTGATGAGGTATGACAGTACTTGGTCGAGTGCTCCTACTTCGCGTCCGCGGTCGGATGCTGCAAGATACTGTGTGTGTATGGTTTGCCCGCAGTCGTACACGAGTGTGCCGGCCAGCACCTGGTCATGGGGGTCGAGGGTCTGGTAGAGGCATATCTGGCTGGGGAAACGGCTCATGAGCAGGTGCAGTTGGTCGATGCTGTGTACGGGGCGCACGTTGTGCCGGGTTTGCAGGGTGTGGTCGAGTATGTGCCAGAATTGTGTGACGTCGGTTGTCTTGTCCACTCTGTTGCCTGCCTGGAGTGATTGGTTGAGTTTGCGGCGCCTCAGTGTGTTGGGCCCTATGGCTTGTGGCAGGTATATGGTTTGCGAGAGGCTGCGGCTGTGCAGCCGGGCTCCATGGCGGAAGAGGTAGTAGAGGTCTTCCTGGGATGGGTATTTATTATATATATAAGGTGTGGGCTTGTAGATTAGTTTCCGTGCTCCTATGTGGCGGTAGTAGCTGATGGCCTTGTCGATGGCTTCGCCTATCTGTTCGGTCCGTATGCCGGTCGACATGATGAGTCCGCCGTAGGTGAGTCCCTGGTGTGAATAGACGGTGCCGGTCGTTGCATCGATGTTTGCCGGAAGCAGTGCTACGAAGTGGCCTTTGTGGTCGACGAACACGAGCGATGCATCGGTGAACCGGTCTTGGTGGTAGTCCATGTATTGGCGTTGCAGCATGAATGTCGCGTTGCGCGATTGCTGTACCAGTTGGTCCCAGTGCAGTGCATAGCTTGGTGAGTATGTGACGCATTTTATCATCTCGACTTGAATTGTTTGAAGTCGTTAATATATCCTTGAGCGGAGTAGGGGTGTGATGCCAGTACGAGGCATACGGTTCCAGGCTCGAAGTTGCGCAGCTCGCACCACACGTTCGGCCCGATGTAGATACCGGTATCGGGACGGTCCATCCTGACTACTCGTTCGCCGTCTTCGTCGCACACGTAGATGTCGAATGCTCCGCTCACAGGGAATATTATCTCAGCACAGGTTTGATGAGCATGTCCGCCCCGGGTTTTTCCGTCGGGCACGTTGGCAATCCAGAACACTCGCTCCACCTTGAATGGTAGTTCGCTGTTTTCTGCAAAACAGAGGTTGCCGCGCTCGTCGCTCACGTTTCGTATTGACAGCGTTTTTGCGCATTGAGGTAGTCCAAAAATGCTTGGTTCTTTCATTTCTCGTATTATTTTCACGCAAAGATATAACTTTTTTCTTAAAATGTTTGGCTCATTCGGAAAAAAAGCATAAATTTGCACTCGCTTTTGGGAAAGTAGCTTGGTAAAGCTTATTCCGGAGAGCAAATTCAGACAGAAGCTTGTCTTGAGGAAGGATGGGTGAGTGGCTGAAACCAGCAGTTTGCTAAACTGCCGTACGGGTAACCGTACCGGGGGTTCGAATCCCCCTCCTTCCGCCACAAGTAAAAAAATCCCATGGCGCTTTCGTCTAGCGGCTAGGACACATGCCTCTCACGCATGGAACACGGGTTCGATTCCCGTAGGCGCTACTTGATTATCAAATTTATTTTTCTTCAACGCAAAGCAAGAAGCACGATGGTATGCCATAGTGCTTCTTTTCGTTTTTATCCCATCTTTCTTACCGCGAGGATATCGTCAACAATGTGTGAGGATATCGTCAACGGTGTGTGAGGATATCGTCAACGGTGTGTGAGGATATCGTCAACGAGGTGTGAGGATAATTGTACGTATCAAATGATTCACTGCATTTACCGGACTGCGACAGTTGAAAATCGGCTTACATGCCGATGATGTTGGTTGTCGGTTTGGTTGATGTGTATATACGACACGACCGGCATTCCATGTTTTCCTCTTGGTTTGACTTGAGGAATGGAATGCCGGTCGTGTGCATTTTTTCGGCAGCAGCAGCTTTCAGCCGACGCTGTGTGTCATGTGAAGTGGGTGTTGGTGCAGGTCTTGTGTCAGATAGTTTGCTCAACGTTCCACACAAAGGCACGCAGGCCGAGCATCTGTGAGTCGAGGTCGAGCTCGTGCAGACGCTTCAGTATCGGGTCTACCTGCTGATCTTCTACTATGGTTATGACCGTGCTACACATTGAAGGCCATGCATGGCTCCCATAGTGGGGTTCGCCGCTCTTGCTGCCTCGCCCTTGAGTCTGCTCCATCATGGTGAATCCGCGGGCGTTGGAGCGGTCGAGCACAGCAAGTACGTTTTCGTAGTGTGCCTGGTCAAACGATATCATTATTGCTTTCATTGTCTTTTTGTTTGAGTATGTGGGGGTTCGTGTTTCTGAGTTTATTTGGTCGTGACTTGCGCGTGGCAGGGTCATTCTTCGTCGTCGGCAATGAACTTCATCTCCTTCTCTTTGTTTTCCTTCCAGTAGGCATTGAGTTCACGCTTCTTGCGCAGCTGCCTGCGTTGGTTGCTTATACCCACACCTCCGAATATACAGAACATAGAGGGTACATATACCAGGGTCAGTAGGGTTGATACCGTAAGACCACCGATGACGCTGATTCCCAGCGGACGCCACATCTCAGCTCCTACTCCATGGCTCACGGCCATAGGCACCATGCCGAGGATGGTGGTGAGCGATGTCATAAGGATTGGGCGCAGACGGCTTCGTGCCGCAACGGTAGCCGAGCGGATGAGGCCGTAGCCACGTTCGCGCATGAGGCGGGTATAGTCGATGAGCACGATACCGTTTTTCACCACGATACCGATGAGCATCACACCTCCGAGCATCGACATGACATTGATGCTGACACCGGTGAAGACCAGTGCGAAGATGATGCCCGAGAGTGCGAAGATGATGGATATGATGATGATGAACGGGTAGGTGAGCGACTCGAACTGTGCTGCCATGACGATGAACACAAGTATGATGATGAGTATTGCCAGTGTTCCGAGGTCGCGGTTGCTGTCCTGCTGGTCTTCATACGAACCAGCCACTTGCACAATCACGTCGTTTGGTATGTCCATCTCCTCTATCAGGCGGTTACCCAGCTCCACACCGTCGGACAGTGCTTCGCCGTCTTTCATAACCGCATTCACGGTCACGATGCGCTGGCGGTCTTTGCGCTCAATGGTAGGTGGAATCGACGATTCGCTCACGGTTGCAATGTCGCGAATCTTTATGTTATGACCCATGCCGTTGGGAATAAGCATGTTCTCTATGTCCTCCACCGAGCTGCGGCTTTCTACGTCGTAGCGCACCTTGATGTCGTATTCCTCGCCATCCTCACGGTAGTATGACATGAGAGAACCAGTAATGAGATTGCGCACTGAAGCTGCTGCGGCCGACATGCCAAGCCCCTGCTGTGCCAGTTTCTCACGGTCGAAGTTGATGACGAGCTCAGGCTCGTAGTCAGAACGCGAAATCATGGTTTGTGCAACTATGTCGCTCTCCTGGAAACGCTTCTGCAACTCTACAGCCACATCATACGTGGCATCCATATCGTAGCCGTAAATCTCGAAAGTGGCAGTCTGCTGTCCACCCATTGACGACTGCTGTCCGCCGAGCATCACGTTGTATTTGGCCAGCTCGGGTATCGCCTTACAGTCGGCACGCATCTCGTCGCAAAGCTGGGCCAGTCCCTCACTACGCTCGTTGGATGGACAGAACGACACGTTGAACGAGATGATATGTGAACCACTGGAGCGCAACGACGCAAAGGTGTTGTTGTCGCCAGCCTGTCCTATCGTGAAGTTGCATGCCTGCAATATGTGGCCATAACGCTCCATCCACATGTCGGCCAGCTGCTTGGCTATCACCTCGGCCTTTTCTACACGTGTGCCGATAGGCAGCTCAAGGGTGACACCCACTCGCGCCGAGTCGTTGGCAGGGAAGAATTCACTCTTCACACCAGCCAGCTTCATAACCACGATACTGAGTGCGAAGAAAAGAAAACTGCCGACAATGACTGTCCAGCGATGACGCACAGACCAGCTGATGCGGCGCTCATACCAGTTGTCGAGACCATCGAGCATGCGCTGGATGGGCCCATACACCTTCTTGAATAGTTTGCTTTGCTTCTTCTGCAGACGCAACATCTGCGAGCAGAGCATCGGGGTGAACGATAAGGCTGAGGTGGTGGAAATGGTCATGATGATACACATCATCCATCCAAGTTGCTTGAACAGCACTCCGGTCATACCCGAAACCATGGTAAGGGGGAAGAATACTGCTATCATCGTGAGCGTTGATGCAATGACTGACACTGCTACCTCGTTGGTGGCATGGATTGCAGCCTGCTTGGGGTCTGAACCACGCTCAATGTGTGTCGTGACATTCTCGAGCACCACGATGGCATCGTCGACCACGCTACCGATTGCAATTGACAGACATGACAGCGAAATGATGTTGAACGAACCACCGGTTGCGTACAGATAGATAAATGATGCGATGAGCGACATCGGGATGGTGATGCCGATGATGAGTGTTGCCCTCCATCGTCCCAAGAATATGAACACGACGATGATTACGAACAACATTGCGTATGCAATAGTCTCAGTGAGAGAGTTTACGGTGTTTATGATGTTGTCTGACGTGTTGACGATGATTCCAAGCTTCACGTCAGATGGCAGGTTCTTCTGCAGTGTGGGCATCATGTCGATAACCTTGTTGGATATGGCTACCGAGTTGGCTCCACTCTGTTTCTGCACAATAATCATAGCACCTTGCACTCCGTTGGTGAATGTGCGCTGGGCACGTTCCTCAACATCGTCTACAATGCGTGCTACGTCTTTCAGGTAGACAAATGCTCCGTTGTGGCTGCCTACAATTACGTTGCGCATCTCTTGAGGGTCGGAGAACTCGCCCTCGACACGTACTGTGTAGGTTTGTGTACCCACATCCATCGTACCACCAGTTATGTTCTGGTTCTCGGCAGCGATGGCAGAGCTGATCTGAGCTGCACTCAGACCATAGGCCTCCATTTTGTTGGCATCCATGTAGATGTTGATTTCACGCTCTGGGGCTCCCGATATGGATACCGAACCCACACCGTCGATGCGTGCAAGCGGGTTGGCAACGTTCTCATCAAGAATCTTGTAAAGTGCTTTCTGACTCTCGTCGGCCTGTGCCGACATGAGAATGATAGGAATCATGTCGGTAGAGAACTTGAAGAGTATGGGCTGGTTGGCATCGTTCGGCAACGAGTTTTGAACCATGTCGAGCTTATCGCGCACATCGTTGGTAAGAGCATCGATATCATATCCGTATTCAAACTCGAGGGTGACTACCGACACGTTTTCGCGTGAGTTGGAGGTGATGTGCTTGAGGTGTTCCACCGAGTTGAGCACGTTCTCCAACGGGCGAGTCACGTTGTTCTCTATATCGTTGGCCGATGCTCCATTATAGTAGGTCATAATCATGATGGTGTTGGTATCGATGTCTGGCATGAGGTCGATAGGCAACTTGGTAGCCGAGAACACACCAAGGATGATTATTGCAAGGAAGCAAAGGCTGGTCATAATCGGGCGACGAACCGCCCCTTCGTATAGACTCATAATATTATTTTCTGTTTGACGATTTACGATTAACTATTTGATAACTCACGTTTATCTATTTTTGCCATCTATTATTTGACAGCAGGGGGTTATCTGTTTAGGCAATCCACTTTGAGTATATGCTTATTTCGCAACTATCACTTCCTTGCCGTTGGAAAGGCGTGACATACCTGCCACTACCACTTGTGCATTGGGCTCTACTCCGCTTTTCACTTCGTAGCGGTCGCCCATGTGCTTGCCCAGTTCTATTTTGCTGTAGGTCACTTTGCCATCCTTGTATATATAGACATAGCGGTCGCCGGCTCCCACTTGTTTTACGATTGCCATGTCTGGAATCATGACTCGCTCTATCTCTTCGAAGTTGATGGTTGCACGTGCAAACATTCCTGGACGCACACGCTGGTTGCTGTTTGGTACGGTTACTTCTACAGGGAAAGTGTGTGTAGTCTGGTCTACTGTGGGGTATACAATCGATACCTTTCCACCGAAAACTTCATCGGGGTAGGCATCGAGCTCTATCTCTACAGGCATGCCTTCGACTACATCTTTGTAGTAAATCTCAGATACATTTATCAAGAGCTTCACTGGGTTGAGTTGTTCTATGGTGAGTATGGGCTGTCCGCTATACATGTCGCCATTATCGTAGTTGCGTGCGGTTACCACTCCGCTTACTGGTGCGAGCAGTTGTGTGTTCTGTATGAGTTGACGATATTGGGTCGAGAGTATGTCGAGTTGCATTTTTGCGTTGTCGTATTCGGCCTTGGATGCTCCGCCCACGCTGTAGAGCTGGCTGGTGCGGTTGAATTCCACTTTTTGGTTCTCTATTTGCAGCTCAAGCTGTTTCAGATTGGAGGCATCGAGCTGTACGAGTACTTGTCCTTTGCGCACTTGGTCGCCCACCTCTACATAGATTTTTTCTATTCGGTAGGGGGTGTTTGGTGCGATATTGTTTTTCACGTCGCTCTCGATGGTTGCAGTGTAGGTCTCTGTCTGTGGCACCATCTGCAGTTCTACATCGGCTATCTTCACTTCCGGACGGTCGTCGGTCTGTGTTTTCTGGGCATCTTTGTCTGTAGAGTTACAAGCGCTGAAGGCTGCAAGCATCATCAATGCCACGAGTGTAATTGTGTTCCGTTTCATATTCTTATTGTATGTGTTTCTTTTTTTAGTTCTTAATAATCTTCACGTCCCAGTGTGTAGTTGAGGTTGGCTTTGGCAATGAGGTAGTCGTAGATAGACTGGTTGTAGGTGAGTTGTGCAGATGTCAGTGCCACCTCGCTTTGGTTGAGTTCGAGTATTGTGCCGCGTCCCACTTCGTAGCGCTTTGCGGCAATAGATACTGCCTTGTCGGCTTGGCGTACAGCTTCTTTGTTGCTTTCGGTTTGTGCAATTGATGCAGCCATGTTTTGCTTGTAGCTCTCTACGGCCATTGTGAGCTGACGTTGGGTGTTGAGCCGGTTGTCGTCGAGTTGTAGCAGCTGCAATTTTGTGGTTTTCAGCTTGGTCCAGTTTGATGCACGGAATAATGGTATGTTTACCGATATGGTGAACGATGCCGACGGACTCCAGCTGTAGTCCCATACGCTCCAGTTGGAGTTGTAGAGCGACTGGTATTGTCCTGTCAGTACAAATGCCACGGTTGGCATGAAGTTGGTGCGTTGTATCTTCAGTGCACGCTCCATCATGCTGCGGTTCATGTCTATTTGTCGCAGGCTTGAGTTGCTTTCTATCTCGCCTTCGGTTGTGTCGAGAGAGGGCAGACGCAGGTCGCTTTCATAGTTTTCGAGCTGGTCGTCTATGCTTACTTTCACTGTTGGGTCGATTCCCATTAACACTTTCAGCTGCAGCTCGGCAAGTGTAAGTCCGGTTTCTGTACTGACGAGGCTTGAACTCATTGAGCGCATTTGCACTTCGGCGCTTATCTTGTCATACTCGCTCACTTTGCCTACGTCGAATTTGGCTTTCACCACATCGTAGTTTTCCTTGCTTGTGTTATAGCTGGCTTGCATCACTTTGTATGAGTCTTGTGCAAGAAGCATTTGGTAGAATGCTTTTGTCACTTGGTTGATGAGGTCGAGCCGTGAGCCACGTGCTTTCTCTTGTGCCAGTGCAATATCTTCCTTGGTCAGCCGCATGTTCTGATAGACGGCGGGTGCGAACAGTGGTATGCTCAGTGTTCCTGCCAGTGCGGCGGTGTTGGTGTTGTCGCGTCCCATCTTGAATTTGTTGCCTCCGAGGTTCATCTCGGCTGCCAGCAGGGTGTGCTGGATGGTTGCGGTGGCGTTTGCTTCGGGCAGCAGTGCTTGCCATGCTTCGGTGTCGGCAATCTTTTTCAGGGCAATTTCTTTATCTGCAACCTTTATTGTGGGGTTTTCGGCCAGGGCGATTTCTATGGCCTGATGCAGGGTCAGCTTCATTTCCTGAGCCGACACCGAAGTGAATGCCATGAGTAAGACTCCGCAAAAAAACAATTTCTTACCTCGTTTCATTTCTTTCATTTATATGCTTTGTTTATACGTGTTTGTTTCTGCTTAATGTGGGTTGGTGTGCGGTGTTTGTT